>DASWQJ010000201.1:0-12362 GCA_036403795.1 Stenotrophomonas sp. | reverse complement strand
GTCTGTAACGTTAACACGCAGTCCCAGACTTCACGATGCAGCCAGAGATCCTTCGACGCATCAAGAGACGTATGGCTTACGATTTCCTACAGAATCGCTCTGCTACCTAAATGGCGTGAAATTCAGGACGAGTCAACCAGGTTTATCAGCAGCGTGACAATCGATCACAAGGATGAGTGATGAACATTATGACCTATGTAGCTATTTCCGCTGCCCCGGCAGATTTGGTCCAGGCACGGGGCCTACTCAATAGCGGTGGCCCGACTGCAATGTACGACTACCTCGGCAAGCAAGGTTACACATACCCCAAACTCGCTGGGGGCTTGGTGGTATTGGCGGCACCGACCTGGCGTGCGTCCCATCGCAACGATGGCCTGCGGCTGCGCCAGTTGGAGCTGTAAGGCCATGCCAAGGGGGATCGGATGTCCGATCCCCCTTGGGTCACGAGCGCGGCAGAGGCCGCGCACTCACCGCGGTGCCACCCCGGTCGCCGTGTCGCCGCGCACCCCACGCACCACTCGCGGTACCAGCATCGGCACCTCGCCGCGGTACTTCGCGTACTCGGGCAACGCAGCCAGCAGGTCGCGTTCCTCCCAGCGGATGGCTACCAAGATGTAAGCCGTCGTCATCAGCGCAAACACCAGGTGCGTCACCGTCATCGTGGGCGTCGCCCAGAATGCGAAGAACCAGCCCACGTACAGCGGATGTCGCACCCAGCGATACGGCCCCGGCGTCTTGAACGGCAGTGCGGTGTACGGCCGCCCACGAAACTGCAGCCACACCTGTCGCAATCCGAACAGGTCGAAGTGGTTGATCAGGAACGTCGACACCAGCACCAGGCCCCAGCCGAATGCGAACGCGCCCAGCAACACGGCGCGGCCGACCTCGTTGTCCACGTGCCACACCACGCCGCCCAACGGCCGCCACTGCCAGAACAACAGGATCAACGCCAGGCTCGACAGCAAGGTATAGGTGCTGCGCTCGGCCGAGGCGGGAATGATCCTCGTCCAGGCCCGCTTGAACGCCGGCCGGGCCATCACGCTGTGCTGCACCGCAAACAACGCCAGCAAGCCCAGGTTGATCGCCAGTGCCACCGCCAGGTTGCCTTCGCGCGGTGAATCCATGGCCTTGGGCACCCACAGGTTGCCCACGAACCCCAGCGCATACAGGAACGTGGCGAAGAACAACGCATAACAGAGCACGCCATACAGCAGGATCAGATAACGCTTCATCTCGGCCTCGCGGTGCCCGGGCGGGCAATGAACGTGCTGACAGCATCGGCGCAGGCGCGGGCCCGGGGCAGGGGACGGACGTCCCGGCATGCGGACGGCCACGCCGCTACCGGGGGAGGTTTGTCCCGACTAGACTGCCCCCAGGTGTACCGAGGGGCCTTCGACCATGAAGCAGTCGATCCGTTACCTGACCACAGGCGATGGCACGCGGCTGGCGTGGTCGTCGATGGGGCAGGGCCCGCCGCTGGTGAAGGCCGCCAACTGGCTGACCCATCTTGAGTACGACCTGGAAAGCTCGATCTGGCAGCACTGGACGCGTTTCCTGGGCGGCCACTTCCGCTTCATCCGCTACGACGAACGCGGCTGCGGGATGACCGGGGGCGATCCGCGCGGCCTGTCGCTGCCGCATTGGCTGGCCGACCTGGAGGCAGTGATCGACGCGGCGCAGATCGACCGGCCGTTCGCCTTGCTCGGCATCTCGCAGGGCGCTGCGGCCTGTATTGCCTATGCGGTGAAACATCCGCAGCGCGTCTCGCATCTGCTGCTGTATGGCGGCTACGCGCGCGGCGCCTACCAACGCGGCAACGACGAGGCCGCGCGCATGTACCACGCCATCGTGGATATCGCCCGGGGCGGCTGGGACGACCAGAACCCGGTGTTTCGGCAGTTGTTTACCGCCCGCTTCATTCCCGATGCCACCGATGCCCAGGTGCAGTGGTTCAACGAATTGGCGCGCACCACCACCAACGCCGAATCGGCCGGCGCCTTGCTCGAGGCACGCGCGCACATCAACGTCACGGCGCTGCTGCCGCAGGTGGGCGTACCCACGCTGGTGATGCATGGACGCCAGGATGGGGTGGTGCCGCTGGAAGAAGGGCGGTTGCTGGCGGCCCACATCGATGGCGCGCGCTTCGTCGAGTTGGAGTCACGCAATCACGTGCTGCTGGAGACCGAGCCAGCGTGGTTACGCTTTTGCGAAGAGACGCTGCAGTTCCTGGGGGGCGAGGTGCCGAGCGCGCTGGCGGTGTTGACCGAACGCGAGCGGGAAATCGTCGAGGGCCTGCTGGCCGGCCATACCAACGTGCAGATCGCGGCTTCCCTGTTCATCAGCGACAAGACGGTGCGCAATGCCTTGACCCGGATCTTCGACAAGCTAGGGGTGCATTCGAGGACCCAGGCGATGGCGTTGCTGCGGGGTGGTGGCAGGTGAGGTCCGGGACTTGCTTTGCCGTGGGCTGACGTCAGAACCGCCACCGCACGTTCGCCCACATTTCCAGCGAGCTGTAGTTGAACCCCACCGAGTTGCTCTGGTCGCGGATGTACAGCAGTTCCGGGCGTAGCGACCAGTTCGGCGCGAAGCCCCAGATCAGTCCCAGGCCGGCCTCGTAGAGATTGTCCTTGCGGCGCAGGATGACTTCCTCGTCCAGCGCGTCCGGGTGGAAGTGCAGGGCATCGGTGTTGAAAGAGTCGCGCTCCCACCAGCCGAAGATGTAGCCGTCCAGGTGGTCGTTGAACGCGTAATCCAGGTTCACCGTGGCGCCGAACACCGACGAGTCGCCGTCGGGCCGACTGGTGGCGCCGTTGCGACCGCCATGCACATCGGCCGAGAAACTGGCATTGCCCTCACCAATGGCATGCACCCAGCCCACCGACACGGTGCTGGTGGTGCGGCTGCGATCGCGCAACGGGCCTTGCGGATAACGGCGGCGACGCACTTCGGCCCCGAGCTTGAGCTGGTCGTCGCTGTCCAGGCTACGCACATAGTCGGTGAATACCCCGGCATCGTTGCGATAGTCGCCATTGCCGCGATAGCTGACCCGTCCGCGCACGCCCATCGCCCAGTTGTTGTCGCCAAAGGAACGGCTGCCACTGGCGCTCCAGCGCAAGTCGCTGTCGTTTCGGCTGTCGCGGTTGTCGTAATAGCGGAAGCGATAGTCCAGCGTGGCGTCGAAGGCGTAGCCATCATCGAAGGCGTAATTGAGCCCGCCACCCAGTCGTGCGTTGTAGAACACGTCGCGCCGGTCGCCGCCGCCGAAAGCATCGGTACCGCGCGTGGAATTGACCCGGTACCGGCCCAGGCCGATCTCGGCGTAACCGAAATGCGTGAGCGCCTGTCCTTCCAATCGCTCCTGCGCGGCCTCTTCGTATATCTCGACCTGCGAGAGAAGATCCGGCGGCAAGTTGTCGAAATGCAAGGCGGTCTGGAATGCGATTCGCGCATCGGCGTACTGGCCCAGCGCGTAATAGGCACGCCCGAGTGCGAGATGCGCATCCACCGAATCCGGGCTGATTTCCAGGCTGCGCTGCAATGACGCGCTGGCCTTCGCGGCGTCGTCCAAGCCCAGCCAGGCGCGCCCCATCAGGTAGTTGTATTCGGCTTCGGTCGAGTGTTCCTGCTCCATCGGCGCGAGCGCGTCGGCGGCTTGCTGGTACTGGCCTTGGGCGATGTACGCCCGGGCACGCGCCAGATCGGCCTCGGCCGCGCCTGCGCCTTGAATCAGCAGCAGTTGTGCGATCGACACGTACACGGCGCAATGCCAGGCGCGCCGCAGCCGGGGAATTCTCCTGTCGAGCATGCCCATTGGCGTTCTCCCTGGTCAGGCATATGACGAGTTGGAGACATGCGCGACGACCCGTCGCGGCATGGCGAGTACGCATCTGCTCTGGCGCGCGGGCAAGCCACGGCCAGACCCCTTGGGGGCGAGTCGATCCCTGCCCGCGTGAAATCACCGTGATGGGTGCTCTCGTGAATTCCTGCAATTGTGACGTTTTGCGTAATATTCCCGATAAAAATTCAGCAGAAATTCACTAATCACTCACGTCCCTGCACGCATCTTCACGCCACGCTATCCGGCGTCCAGCCCGAGCAGGTGGATCGATGTCTGCATCAGATCCCAAGATGTCGCGCATGCAGTTGACCGCCATGGTCGTTGGCGGAATGGTGGGGGCGGGCATCTTCTCGCTGCCACGCACCTTCGCCAATGCCACCGGGCCCTTGGGCGCCATCATCGCCTGGCTCATCGCCGGCACCGGCATGTACATGTTGGCCCGTGTCTTCCAATTCCTGGCCGAGCGAAAACCCAATCTCGATGCCGGTGTGTTCGCGTACGCGAAAGAAGGCTTTGGCGACTATCCGGGCTTCCTGTCCGCGTTTGGCTATTGGATCGGCAGCTGCATCGGCAACGTGTCGTACTGGGTGTTGATCAAATCCACGCTGGGCGCGTTTTTCCCCGTGTTTGGCGATGGCAACACGGTTACCGCGATCCTGGTGGCCTCGGCCGGCATCTGGCTGTTCCACTTCATGATCCTGCGTGGGGTGCAGCAAGCGGCTTTCATCAACCAGGTGGTCACGGTAGCCAAGATCATTCCGATCGTGGTCTTCATCATTATCATGGCGTTCGCCTTCAAGGCGGATCTGTTCCGATTCAACTTCTATGGCGCCGGCCTGGAGGGCGGGGTATTCGAGCAGGTCCGTGCCACGATGCTGGTCACGGTGTTCGTCTTCCTGGGTATCGAGGGCGCCAGCGTGTATTCGCGCTACGCCAAGAAACGCGAGGACGTCGGCGCGGCGACCATCATCGGCTTCATCTCGGTGACCACGCTCATGGTGCTGGTGACCTTGCTGCCCTATGCGGTGATCGAACGTGCCGAGGTCGCCGGCATGCGCCAGCCTTCGATGGCGGCGGTGCTGGAGGCGGTGGTGGGGCCGTGGGGCGCGGTATTCGTCAGCGTGGGCCTGATCGTGTCGGTGCTCGGCGCCTACCTGGCGTGGTCGCTGATCTGCGCCGAGGTGATGTTCACGGCGGCCAAGACCCGCGACATGCCCAAGGTGTTCGCCAAGGAAAATGCGAACAAGGTGCCCGTGGTCGCGCTGTGGGCCACCAACATCATCGTCCAGCTCATCGTCATCACCACGTATTGGTCGCGCGACGCCTTCGGCCTGATGTTGAACCTGACCAGCGCCATGGCGCTGATTCCGTTCCTGTTCGTGGCCGGGTACGGCTTCAAGCTGACCCGCAGTGGCGAAAGTTACGAGACGCGGCCGCAAGGCCGTAGCCGAGACCTGGTGATGGCACTGATCGCCACGCTCTACACCATCTTCCTGCTCTACGCCGGCGGCATGAAGTTCATCGTGTTGTCGGCCGTGCTGTATGCGCCGGGCACGGCACTGTACTTCTGGGCCCGTCGCGAGCAGGGGCTGCAGGTGTTCACACGCGCATCGGACTGGATCATCTTCGGGCTTGCGGCAATTGGCGCCATCCTGGGCCTGTACTGGCTGGCGACGGGTTACATCACGATCTGACAGAACAACTGGAGTTTCAGATATGGCGACTGCAACGGATGTTCAATTTGGCGTGCATTCCGAAGTCGGCACGCTGCGCAAGGTCATGGTCTGTTCGCCCGGCGTGGCCCATTCCCGATTGACCCCGACCAACTGCGATCGATTGCTGTTCGATGACGTGTTGTGGGTGGAGAACGCCAAGCGCGACCACTTCGATTTCGTCAACAAGATGCGCGATCGCGGCATCGACGTGGTCGAGATGCACAACCTGCTGGCCGAAACCGTGGCCCTGCCCGAAGGCAGGAAATGGATCCTCGACAACCAGGTGGTGCCCGACCAGGTCGGGTTCGGCCTGATCGATGAGATCCGCAGTTACCTGGAGGGCCTGGAGCCGCGCAAGCTGGCCGAGACCCTGATTGGTGGTCTATCCACCGACGAGTTCCCGGAAGACCTGGGTGGCAAGGCGTTGAAGGTGATCCAGGAGGCGGCCGGCAGCACCGAGTACCTGCTGCAGCCCCTGCCCAACACCCTCTACACGCGCGACACCACGTGCTGGATCTACGGCGGGGTGACCTTGAACCCGCTGTACTGGCCGGCGCGGCACGAGGAGACCATCCTCACCACGGCCATCTACAAGTTCCACCCCGATTTCGCCGGCAAGGTGAATGTGTGGTGGGGCGACCCGACCAAGGATCATGGACTGTCGACCCTGGAAGGCGGCGACGTGATGCCGATCGGCAAGGGCAGCGTGCTCATCGGCATGAGCGAGCGCACCTCGCGCCAGGCCATCAGCCAGTTGGCGGCCAAGCTGTTTGAAAAGAAGGCCGCCGAGCGGGTGATCGTGGCAGTGATTCCCAAGATCCGCACCGCGATGCACCTGGATACGGTGTTCACCTTCGCCGATCGCGACCTCGCATTGCTGGCGCCGGAGTTCATCAACCAGGTTCGCACCTTCTCGTATCGCCCCAGCAGTCACCCGAGTGGCGTGGAGTTGCATCGCGAAAGCAAGCCGTTCGTCGAGGTCATCGCCGAAGCGCTGGGCTTGAAGGAGCTGCGCGTGGTCGAAACCGGCGGCACCGCTTATCAACAGGAACGTACCCAGTGGGACAGCGGCGCGAACCTGGTGTGCGCCTCGCCCGGCGTGGTGTACGCCTACGACCGCAACACCTACACCAACACCCTGCTGCGCAAGGCGGGCGTGGAGGTCATCACGATCGTGGGGGCCGAGTTGGGCCGCGGACGCGGCGGCGGGCACTGCATGACCTGTCCGATCATCCGCGACCCGGTCGACTTCTAGCCGAGGGTTGCAACTCGGGCGCTTTGGCCACGGCAGCGCCGCCGCAAGACGGTGCTGCCGGGATGCCACGCCACGCCGAGGTAGGTGGGGATGGGAACGCCACGGCACGTATGCCATCGGTTCCGTGCACGACGGCAGTGCGCAAGGGGCGGCCGAGCCGGCAGACCGCGGCGGTAGCGTCGCGGCGAGGAGCGTTGCGGCAAACGGTCGGCGAGTCGATCCACGAGGACGTGAGCTACATCGAGAGGGAGTCGACACTGTGTCTTCCATTTGGCCCTGCGGGGTTTTGCGCTGGTTTCGCTGCCTTGGCCTGCTCGGGGCCTTGATCCTGCTGGCCGCGTGCGGGCGCAATGAAGACGAGCAGGTGCAGGAGGTACGGCCCGTCCAGGTGATGGTGACCGATACCCAGCTAAGTGGCCGCACCGTCACCTTGATCGGCAATGTGCAGCCGGAGAGCGAAAGCAGCCTGTCGTTCCGTATTGGCGGGCGAATGATGGAGCGCCTGGTGGGCGTGGGCGACCAGGTACGCCCCGGGCAACTGGTGGCGCAACTCGATCCCCAGGACGAACAGAGCGGGCAGCAAGGCGCCCGCGCCCAGCTCAGCGCCGCGCAGGCGATGGCGGTCGAGGCCGACAACAATTTCAGCCGCATGCGCGAGCTGGTCGCGCAGGACGCGGTATCGCGTGCGCTGTTCGACCAGGCCGAGGCCGGCCGCCGGGCCACGCGCTCGCAAGTGGAGGCCGCGCAGGCCCAGGTGCGGCTGGCCGACAACCGGCTGGGCTATACACGGCTCGTATCGGACATGGCCGGCGTGGTGACCGCGCGCGGCGCCGAGCCCGGCGAAGTGGTGGCCGCCGGCCAGATGATCGTGCAACTGGCGCGCGAGGGCGGCCGCGATGCCGTGTTCGATGTGCCGGCGCGCATCAAGGACAACGCACCGGGCAACGCCACGCTCGAGGTCATGCTCACCTCCGATACGACGGTGAGCACCCGCGGGCAGGTCCGCGAGATCGCGCCGCGCGCGGACCCGATCACCGGCACGTTCCGCGTCAAGGTGGCATTGCAGGACCCGCCGCCAGCGATGCGCCTGGGCAGTACGGTCACCGGCCGGCTGAGCGTGGAAGGCGTGCTCGGCATCGAGATCCCGGCCGCGGCCGTGGTGAGGTCGGGCAGCAAGTCGGCCGTGTGGGTGGTAGACCCGAAGACGCATCTCGTGGCCGCGCGTGAGATTGCGGTCCAGTCCGCGGGACCGTCCACTGTCATGGTCGCTTCGGGCCTGAAACAGGGCGACATCGTGGTGACGGCCGGCGTGCAGGCGCTGCGCCCCGGGCAAAAGGTGCGCCCCATCGGACTGACGCCGGGCACGGCCACCGAGGGCAAGCCCGAGACCGCGCCGTGATCGGCCCCAACCTGTCCGAATGGGCGCTGGGCAGACGCTCGCTGATCGTGTTCCTGATGATCATCGCGCTGGTGGCAGGCACGCTGTCTTTCCTGCGGTTGGGTCGCGACGAGGATCCGGCCTTCACCATCCGCACAATGGTGGTGGCGGCTGGCTGGCCCGGCGCGACCGTGCAGGAAATGTTGCCGCAGGTCACCGAGCGGATCGAGCGCAAGCTGCAGGAAACGCGGCATATAAACACGGTGCGCAGCTACACCACGGCGGGGCAGACCACGATCTTCGTCGAACTGGAGCAGTCGACTCCGCCGGCCGAGGTGCCGGACGTGTGGTACCAGGTGCGCAAGAACATCAGCGACATCCGACAGACGTTACCGGCCGGCGTGGTGGGCCCGTTCTTCAACGACGACTTTGGCGACACCTTCGGCACCATCTATGCGTTCACCGCCGATGGGTTCAATTTCCGCCAGCTGCGCGACTATGTGGAAGGCGCGCGCTCGCGCCTGTTGCACCTGCCGGACGTGTCCAAGATCGAAGTGCTGGGCGCGCAGGACGAGCAGATCTTTATCGAGTTTTCCACCGAGCAGCTGGCCGGTCTGCGGCTGGACTACCGCACCATCGTGTCGGCGCTGCAGGCGCAGAACCTGGTTCGTCCGGCCGGGGTGATCCAGACCCGGCAGGAGCGGCTGTTCCTGCGCGTGAGCGGCGCCTTCGACAACGAGGGCGACATCGAATCGTTCAACCTGGTGGTGGGCAACCGGATCATCCGCCTGGGCGACATCGCGCGCGTGCACCGCGGCATGTCCGATCCGCCGCAGCCGATGTTCCGCGTCAACGGGCGTCCGGCGATCGGCCTGGCGATCGCCATGCGCGAGGGCGGCGACATCCTGGCGCTGGGCAAGAACATCCGCAAGGAAATGGCCGCCATCCGCGCGGACCTGCCGATCGGCATCGAGCCGACGCTGGTGGCCGACCAGGCGGAAACGGTCGATGTGTCCATCAACGATTTCATGGCGTCGCTGTGGCAAGCCATCCTGATCATCCTGGTGTGCAGTTTCGTCAGCCTGGGCGTGCGCCCGGGCACCGTGGTGGCGCTGGCGATCCCGCTGACGCTGGCGATCGTGTTCGTGGTGATGGATGCGGTCAACATCGACCTGCACCGCATCTCGCTGGGCGCGTTGATCATCGCGCTCACCTTGCTGGTCGACGATGCGATGACCACGGTCGATGCGATGATGAACCGGCTGGGGCAGGGCGACAGCATGGACGATGCGGCGACCTACGCCTATCGCACGCTGGCTGCGCCGATGCTGGTCGGCACCCTGGTCACGATTTCCAGTTTCGTGCCGATCGGTTTCGCACGCAGTTCCGCCGGTGAATACACGTTCTCGATCTTCGCCGTGGTGGCCATCTCGCTGATCGTGTCGTGGTTGTGCGCGGTGATCTTCGCACCGCTGCTGGGCAAGGCGATCCTGAAGGTGCCCAAGGCCGATGCGGTCACCAAGCCCAGCAAGGTGATGGACAAATACCGTGGGCTGCTGCTGGGGGCGATTCGCGCCAAGTGGCTCACCATCGGCATCACCCTGGCGGCGTTCGTGCTGGCGATGTTCCTGTTGCGCTTCGTGCCGCAGCAGTTCTTTCCCGCCTCGGACCGCCCCGAGCTCACGGTGGACATGACGCTGCGCCAGGACGCGTCGATCTTTGCCACCGAAGCCCAGGCCAAGCGGCTCGAAGCCTTGCTCAACCACAACCCCGACGTGGACCACTACAGCACCTATGTAGGCCGCGGCGCGGTGCGCTTCATCCTGACGCTCAACGTGCAGTTGGCCAACCCGTTCTTCGCCCAGTTCGTGATCGTGGCCAAGGACCTGGAAGCGCGCGAGCGATTGCACGCGATGCTCGAGAAGGTGCTGGCCGATCAATTTCCCGAGGTCGTGGCGCGGGTCTCGCCACTGGAGCTGGGGCCACCGGTAGGCTGGCCCTTGCAATACCGCGTCAGCGGGCCGGACATGGATGAACTGCGGCGCCTGTCGCTGGAGCTGGCCACGGTGGTGGGCTCCGATTCGCGGGTGCGCCACGTCAACTACGACTGGATGGAACCGGCCCGGCAGATCCGCATCCATGTGGACCAGGACGAGGCGCGGCAGGTGGGCGTGAGTTCGGCGGCGTTGGCCAGCGTGCTGCATGCGTCCATTGCCGGAACGCCGATCACCCAGGTGCGCGACGACATCTATCTGGTCAACGTGGTGGCGCGCGCCAACGACGAGCAACGTGCCTCGTTCCAGACGCTGTCCACGTTGCAGATACCCACCGCCACCGGACGCATGGTGCCGCTGAAGCAGGTGGCCACCTTTAGCGAAGAGCAGGAATTTCCGCTGGTGTGGCGGCGCGACCGCATGCCGACGTTGACCGTGCGCGCGGACGTCAATGGCGGGGTGCTGCCGGATGATGTCGTGGCCGCGCTGGAGCCGAAGATCAAGGCGTTCACCGACAAACTGCCCAGGCAGTACAAGGTGGAAACCGGTGGGCTGTACGAGGAAAGCACGGCGTCGAGCCAGTCGGTCTATGCGGTGGTGCCGTTGATGATCCTGCTGATGCTGATCAGCATGATGGTATTGCTGGTGAGTTTCCGGCGGCTGGCGATGGTGGTGTGCGTGCTGCCGCTGGGGCTGATCGGCGTGGTCGGATCGCTGCTGCTGTTCGGCCGGCCGCTGGGGTTCGTGGCGATCCTGGGCATCCTGGCACTGATCGGCATGATCGCCAAGAACGCGGTGATCCTGATCGTGCAGATCGAGACCGATCGCGCCTACGGCAAAGGGGTGTTGGATGCGGTGGTCAGCGCGGCGACCTCGCGCATGCGGCCGCTCATGCTCACGGCCATCTCCACGGTGCTGGGCTTGATCCCGATCGCGCCGACGGTGTTCTGGGGCCCCATGGCCTTCGCCATCATGGGCGGCTTGCTGGTCGCCACCGTGCTGACGCTGATCTTCTTGCCGGTGCTGTACGTGACGATCTTTGGTGACGCGCCCGCGCCGACGATCGAGCCTGCTGCCGGACCGGTGCAACAGAACGGGCAGGGCCGGGCATGACGGGCGCCGCGACCCCGGGCAACGATCGCAAGCCATCGGCTGGCGACCTGTCGAGTGCTGCCGGCGAAGCGGCTGCGCGCGATGTGCCAAGGACTCTTCGCCGCCGCCGTCGCCCCGCGTTCGGTACCGCGGCGATGCGCGCGTTAGGCTTCTTCATCGTGTGGATCGTGCTGATGCCCAGCGCTAAGCCGGCCGACCTGACCTGCGGCGCGGTGGCGACGTTGTTGGCCACCTGGACCAGCCTGCGCCTGATGCCGCCGTCCCAGGGGCATCTGCGTTTTGCCGCGCTGCTGATGCTGGTGCCGCACTTCCTGTGGCAGTCGGTGCTGGCGGGACTGGACGTGGCACGGCGGGCGCTGCACCCGCGCATGCCGATGAATCCGGGATTGGTGGAATGTCCACTGGCATTTCCCCCCGGCATGACGCTCAACACCTTCGCCACCATTACCAGCCTGTTGCCGGGCTCGGTGCCGTGTGGGCAGAAGCCGGGCGTGCTGGTGTACCACTGCCTGGATCGCGGGCTACCCAATCTGGAGCAGCTCAAGAAGGAAGAGCAGCTGTTCGCCAGGGCGCTCATCCCGGGGCCGGCGCAGGGCGATGGCTAGCACCGCGCTCGCGCCAGTGTGGACAGAACGGCTTGCCGCATCCGTGCGGGCGCGACGCAGGTCAGCTGCGAAGACATCCGCGCACAGGAACCGTGTGCCATGAACATTTTCCTGCACGCCGCTGCCGGTTTCGTGCTGCTGATGGTGGCGGTCGGCCTGATCCGCATCCTGCGCGGGCCCGGCGATGCCGAGCGCATGATGGCCGCCCAATTGCTGGGCAGTGGCGGCATCGCCGCCTTGCTGCTCGCGGCCACGACCGGCACGTCCGCGGTGGCCGACGTGGCGCTGATCCTGGCGCTGTTGGCCGCGTTCGCATCGATTGCCTTCGTCAAGGCCGCGCGACAGGGGCCTCGCCCATGAGCTTGCTGCTCGATGGCGTGACCGTGGTGGCGATCTTGCTGGGGTTGTTCTTCTTCCTGGCCGGCACGATTGGCCTGCTGCGCTTTCCCGACTCGCTCACC
>DASWQJ010000200.1:0-11940 GCA_036403795.1 Stenotrophomonas sp. | reverse complement strand
ATGCCACGTCCGTGTCCGGCGTGGCGATCAACACCGGGGTCTCGTCCTCGTCCTCGTCGCTTCCGGCGATCTGGTGGGGAACATAGGCATCCGGATCGAACGACCACAACAGGTCGTCCAGTTCCTCGGCCTGCCCGGCGTCGCGCGCCAGGATCAGCATCGACAGATTGGCATCGTTGGCCTTGCGCGCCAGTTCGCAAACCAGCCGCAGCGGTTCGGAGAGAAAGCGCGGCTTGGCGATCAGATAGAAGTCAGCGCGGGGCATGGGCAATTCGACAGAAGGGGCGGGAAGGGACGTCGAGACGGCCAGCCGGGCGCACGCGAGTGCGCCCGGCCCACGGTCAATGGGCCGCGGCGACGCGGTCCAGCAGCCACTGGGTCAGCAGGCCGACCGGGCGGCCAGTGGCCATGCCGCGCTTGCCTTCGTCGCTGGCCACGCCGGCGATGTCCAGGTGCGCCCAGCGCTGGTTCTCGGTGAAGCGAGACAGGAAGCAACCGGCCGTGATCGCACCGGCCCAACGGCCGCCGATGTTGTAGACGTCGGCAAAGGTCGAATCGAGCATGCCCTGGTATTCGTCCCACAACGGCAGGCGCCAGGCGCGGTCGAAGACGTGCTCGCCGGCGGTCAACAGCTCCCCGGCCAGGTCGTCGTGCTTACTCATCAGGCCGGCGGTCTGGTGGCCCAGGGCCACCATGCACGCACCGGTCAGCGTGGCCACGTCGATCAATGCCTCGGGGTTGAAGCGTTCGGCATAGGTCAGTGCGTCGCACAGGATCAGGCGGCCTTCGGCGTCGGTGTTGCCGACCTCGATGGTCTTGCCGGACATGCTGGTGATGACGTCGGACGGGCGATAAGCGTTGCCGTCGATGGCGTTCTCCACCGCCGGCACCACGACCACCAGGTTCAGGGGCAGCTGCGCCTTGACCGTGGCCACGAAGGTGCCGATCACATTGGCGCCGCCGCACATGTCGTACTTCATTTCCTCGATGCCGCCCTGCGTCTTGAGGTTGACGCCGCCGGTGTCGAAGGTGATGCCCTTGCCGACCAGTACGTAGGGACGCGCATCGCCGCCGCCGTTCCACTTCAGCACGATCAGGTGGGGGCGGTTGGCCGAGCCGCGGGCCACGGCGAGCAGCGAGCCCATGCCCAGCGCCTGCATCTGGTCCTCGTCCAGCACCTCGCATTCGGCGCCGGGATGGGCGGCCGCAAAGGCTTGCGAGGTCTCGGCCAGGTAAGCCGGGTGGCAAAAATTGGGCGGCAGGTTGCCCAGTTCGCGCGCGTATTCGACGCCCCCTGCAATCGCCTGGCCCTGCGCCAGGGCCTGGGCGTCCTCACCGGCAATGAGCAGCGAGGCCAGGCCCTTGTCGTCGGCCTTCTTCTTGCCGAGCGTGGCGGTGTAGCGGTAGGCCGCATGATCGGCCGTGATCACCGCCTGGCGGATGTTCCAGGCGGTGTCGCGAGCCTTCACGGGTAGCTCGGTCAAGGTAAGCAGCGCCTGGCTGATCGGGCCGTTGCGCAGCGCGCGGACGGTGTCGCCGATCGCCTTGACGTACTGCGGCACGCCGAACTTGGCCGCTTCGCCCAGTCCGACGACCAGTACGCGCGGGGCCGCGACGCCGGGCAGATCGTGCAGCAGGGTGGTGGCGCCGGTCTTGCCGCTCACGTCCCCCCGTGCCAGCAGGCTGGTCAGGCGACCGCCGCTGGCGTCGTCTACGCTGCGCGCAGCGGGAGAAAGCGAGTGGTCGGCGAAGGCGCCGACGACCAGGCAGTCGGACGCGGCGGAGGCCGGCGCGTCGGAGTTCAGATTGAATTGCAGGGCCATTGAGCAGATTCCGTTGGCAAATCCGTACAATCGCGGACTGTTTACGCCAGCCGGGATAGGCTGGCGGTCTCGCGAACGAATTCGAGAGTCTAGCAAGCCCGACCCCATGCCGAAGCTCGACCGATACCTACTGCGCGACTTCCTCCAGAGCTTCCTGGCCACTTTGATCGTGCTGTTGGTGGTCAGCGTGGGCGCGGTGCTGGTGGACATTTTGGGCAACATCGCCGATGGCCGGATCCCGGCCCGGCTGCTGCTGTCCCAACTGGGGCTGCAGTTCGTGGCCTACTTGCCCCTGATCCTGCCGCTGGCGCTGATGCTGGGGCTGTTGCTGGCGCTGGGGCGTCTGTACCGCGACTCCGAGATGGCGGTGATCACCGCCATTGGCGTCGGCCCGGGGCGGATGCTGCGCCCGATCATGTTGTTGGCAGGGCCCGTGGTGGTGCTGATCGGCCTGTGTTCCCTGTGGCTGGGGCCCTTGGCCAGCCGCCTGGCGGACAAGATGCTGGAGGATGCCAATCGCAGTGTGGTCATCGCGGGGCTCGAGGCCGGCCGTTTCACCCCGGTGTCCGGCGGTGGCATCGTCTACCTGGGCAGCGTCTCGCCCAATGGCACCCACTTGGGCCAGGTCTTCATGCAGAAACAGACCCCCGAACGCATCGACGTGGTCACGGCCGATAGCGGCGCGGTGTTCTTCGAAGGCAAGACCGATCGCTACCTGCGCCTGGAAAGTGGATTCCGGGTCGAAGGCCCGGCCCAGGGAGAGGGGCTGGACTATCGCCTGCTGCGGTTTGGCCGCAACGAGGTCGCCTTGCCGGATCGCGCGAGGGTGCACGACGAGAACGACCCGGAGATCTTGTCCACTTCGCGGCTGCTGAGCGATGAGCGCCCGGCCGCCAGGGCCCAGTTGCACTGGCGTATCGCCCCGCCCTTGCTGGCGCTCGCGTTCGCATTGCTGGCGCTGCCTTTGTCGCGCAGCTCGCCGCGCCAACAGCGTTATGGCCGCATCATGCTGGCCTTCCTGGGTTACCTGGTCGGTACCAATTTGATGATCGTGGGCACGCAGTGGATCGCCGCCGGGCGTACCCCGGCCTGGCTGGGATTGTGGTGGCTGGTGTTGCCGCTGTTGCTGCTCGCGGCCTGGATGTACGCGCGCGACGGCCGGCTGTCCAAGCCGAAGGAGCGTGCGGCATGAGGTTCACCCCCCGCCTGCACGATCAATACATCGGGCGCGCGGTGCTGGGCACGGTGATGCTGACCTGGGCGGTGCTGCTGGGGCTGGACGTGGTCAACGCGTTCTCCAGCGAAGCCAAGGACGTGGGCGAGGGCAGCTACACCTTTGGTCATGCCATCGCCTACGTCGCCTATACCGTGCCGCGCCGGGCCTACACGCTGTTTCCCACGGCGGCGGTAATCGGCGCGCTGATGGGCCTGGGCCAGTTGGCGGCCACGTCAGAGTTGACCGCCTTGCGCGCGCTGGGACTGTCGCGGCGCAGGCTGAGCCTGTCGGCGGCGGCATCGCTGGCGCTGCTGACCGGGCTGATGGTCATCAGCGGCGAGACGCTGGGTCCGTGGGCGCAAGGCCAGGCCGATGTGCTCAAGGCCAGTGCCCGCTACGAAAGCAACATGGCAATGGCCCGCTATTCGGGGCTGTGGGCGCGCGAAGGCGACACGTTCCTCAATGCGCAGAGCGGTGAGGAAAAGCTGCTGGACGGCGGCGGAACTTCCTTGCAATTGCACGACGTGCGCCTCTACAAGTTGGCACAGGACGGTCGGCTGGCCAGCCTCACCCATGCCGCCTTGGTGGAGCATCGTGCCGATGGATGGGTATTGCACGACGTGGTGCGCGACAACTTTGCCGAGCGCGCGGTGACGCGCGAGAAGATCGCCCAGATGCCTTGGAATTCCAAGCTTGAGCCGGCGGCCCTGGCGGCGGGATTGGCCAAGCCGCGCAATCTGTCGGCGCACGACCTGCACACCAGCATCGAGTATCGCCGCCGCAACAACCTGGATGCGCGCGACTACGAAGACCAATACTGGAGTCGCTGGTTCTATCCGCTCAACGTGCTGGCGTTGTGCCTGGCCGCCGTGCCGTTCGCGTTCGGTTCGCTGCGCAGCGGCGGCATGGGCAAACGCCTGTTCCTGGGCATGCTGTTCGCGCTGGGTTTCTGGCTGCTGCAGCTGTTCTTCGGGCGCATGGCCGGCGCGCTCAAATTCGACTACCGCATCGCCTATGCGTTGCCGCCGGTGGTGATGCTGGGGGTTTCTGCCTGGTTGTTCCGCCGGCGCAGCAGCTAGCGCCGGCCGGGGGGCGCTTCGCGCCAGACCGGGCCAGGGTCGGTGGCGCCATGCGCCTCGTCAGGGACCGCCCGGTGGCGACTCAGCTGCGCAACGGTAGGCGCACCAGCCTTGTGCCACTGGCGCGGTCGTGCCAGGTCAGTCGGTCCCGGTCCACCCAGGCCCACCAGAACCCCGCCCCGCCCAACAGCAGGGACAAGGTGCCCACGCAGTAGCGCCGCCAAAGCGCCGCGTAGCCGAGGGGACCGCCTTCGACGGTCTGCAGATGCAAGCGCCACGGGCGCATCCCCAGGGTTTGCCCGCCCCGTCGCCAACTGGTGGTGGCATAGATCCCGGCGACCACCCAGCAACATGCCCACAACAGCCATTGCAAGGCGCTGAAGGGCGCGATGTTCTGGCGATCGGCATGGCCGGCCAGCTGGTAGCCCACCGTGAAGATCGTCGATACCACCATCCACAGCGCCAGCACCGGCCAGAAGTCGTAGAACATTGCCAGCCAGCGCCACAACAGCAGGCGGCGTGGCGGGTCATCGGCGACGGTGCGGGTGGTGGCGCTCATCGGCGCAGCATAACGGCCGGCGTGCAGGGGAAGGAACGGGTAGCGCCGACGGGCATCGGCAAGGGCGGCGACAGACACTAAGCTAGCGCGATGTCCGCAAACACTCCGGCCCAGCGCCGCCAGCTTGTCCAGCAACTGCCGCCGCTGCAGGCCGACGATGGCCAGGCGATCCAGCGGTTTCTGGATGCCATCTGGGCCGAGCAGGGGCTTGCCCGGCAAACCCTGGACGGCTATCGGCGTGATCTGGAAGGCCTGGCGCGCTGGCGCGACGGTCGCTCAGGCGGGCTCGCCGGGGCTGACCGCGCTGCGCTGTTCGACTATCTGGCGTGGCGAACCGATCAACGATATTCCCCCCGCAGCAACGCACGCCTGTTGTCGAGTTTGCGGGCGTTCTTCGGCCATGCCGTGAGCCGCGGCCTGCGTGCGGAAGACCCGACCGCCTTGCTGGATCCGCCCAAGCTGCCGCGCTTGCTGCCCAAGGCGTTGACCGAGAGCCAGATCGATGCACTGCTGAACGCCCCGGTCCTGGACGACGTGGCGGGCCAACGCGATCGCGCCATGCTCGAACTCATGTACGCCGCAGGCCTGCGCGTCAGCGAGCTGGTGGGTCTGCCGGCCGTTGCCGTCAACCTGCGGCAAGGGGTGTTGCGCGTCACCGGCAAGGGCAGCAAGGAGCGGCTGGTCCCGCTGGGAGAGGAGTCGCAGCACTGGTTGCAGCGCTACCTGGACGGTGCTCGCCCGGTGCTCGCCGACGGCAAGGCCGTGCCAGCCGATAGCGGGGGGCAGGTCCCACTGTTCATCGACGCGGCGCGCAGGCCGTTGAGTCGCCAGCATTTCTGGAGACTGGTGAAGCGCTATGCCGCCGTGGCCGGGATCGATCCGGCACGGGTCAGCCCGCATGGACTCCGGCACAGCTTCGCCACCCACCTGCTCAACCATGGCGCCGACCTGCGCGCGCTGCAGATGCTGCTTGGCCACAGCTCGCTGTCCACTACCCAGATCTACACGCTGGTGGCACGCGAGCATCTGCAGCGACTGCACCGGCAGCATCACCCCCGCGGTTGAGCGCCGCGCCGGCCTTCAGAATGCCTGTGCGAGAATCGCACCAAATCCCCGATCCGGATGCGTCGATGCTTCGTTCCGCCTTCACGATGGCAATCTGCCTGGCCAGTCTGTCCGCCTGCGCCCAGCCGGCCAGCCCTGCCAAGCCCGCCACCCAGCCGGCCACCGCCGCTGCGTCCACGGGGTCGGCCGGCGCCGACCAGCGTGCGCGCGCCGCATTGACCACGCTGGATCCGGAATTCAAGCCCGACTACATCGGCGCGGCGCCGTTTGCCGGTTTCCGCGAGGTGGTCGTGGGCGGCCAGGTGCTCTACGTCAGCGACGATGGCCGCTATCTGATCCAGGCTCAGCCGTTCGATATCCAATCGCGCCAGTTCGCGGCCAGCGAGGGGCTGCTCGCCTATCGCCGCCAGGAGTTGGCCAAGGTGCCGCGCAGCGAGCGAATCGTGTTTGCGCCGCCGAACCCCAAGTACACCGTTACGGTGTTCACCGACATCGAGTGTGGGTACTGCCGCAAGTTGCACAGCGAGATTGCCGAGCTGAACCGCCAGGGCATCGCCGTCGAGTACCTGGCCTTCCCGCGGATGGGCCTGGGTAGCCAGGACTACAAGGACATGGTCTCGGTGTGGTGCGCCTCGGACCGCAAGCAAGCGCTGACCGCGGCCAAGAACGGCAAGCCCGTCACCGCCAGCAGCTGCAAGAGCCCGGTCAACATGCAGTACGACCTGGGCCAGCGCCTGGGCGTGAACGGTACCCCGGCGATTTTTGGGCCGGACGGCATGCAATTGGGCGGTTACCTGCCCCCGGCGCAGCTTCGTGCGGCCCTGGAAAAGCGTGTGCCGGCCACGGTGGCCAGCGGCGGCAGCCGCTAACGATCCCTGTCGAAGTTGTCCCTGAGGGGCGCTGGCCGCCTGCAGGGGCGCCGCGGCCGCGCTCGGGTCTGCAGCCCGGGCCCGCCGCCGGTTCGTCGGTTGACGTGGTGGCCCGGCATTGGCCCGTCTGCCCATCCAGACAGTCCCGACGCGGCTGAATCGATCAACCCGTCCGCCTGGCCGCACCCGGCTGGCCGGTGCAGCCAGGCGACAAGCCCTGCGCGACGCGGGCAGGTACAATAGCCGGCCCCGTTTCCTGCCACGGTCCCCCGGATGATCGTCCTCGAGGGCGCGCCCGCCCTTTCGCCGTTCCGCCAGGCTCGCCTGCAAACCCGTCTCCAGGCTGTCGCGCCCGTGCTGCGCATCACCGGCGCCTGGCATGTCTACCTCGTCCAGACCGATGCCGGACAATCGCCCGATCCGGCGACCTTGCGTCGAATCCTGCAGGTCGAGGCCGCGCCTGCGGCGTTGCCGTCGGGCAGCGTGTCGCGCTTCGTCGTGCCCCGCCTGGGTACGCTCTCGCCCTGGTCCAGCAAAGCCACCGAGTTGATCCGTGGTGCGGGCCAGGCGATCAAGCGCGTGGAGCGAGGCACTCGCATCGACCTGGAAGGCTGGCCACAGGACGTCGCGTTGCAGGCGGCCGTCGCCAAGCTGCTGCACGACCCCATGACCCAGTCGCTGCTGGTGTCCACCGAGGCGGCCCAGGCGCTGTTCGACGCGCCCGCACGTGGGGCGCTCGAGCGGATCGCGCTGGCCGGCCTGGAAGAGGCCAACGCCCGCTTGGGCCTGGCCTTGGCGCCGGACGAGATCGATTACCTGCGCGAGCGTTATGCCGAACTCGGTCGCGACCCGGCCGACGTCGAGTTGATGATGTTCGCGCAGGCCAATTCCGAGCACTGTCGCCACAAGATATTCAATGCGAGCTGGACGCTGGACGGCAAGGAACAGGAGCGCTCCCTGTTCCGCATGATCAAGCACACCCACCAGCAGACGCCGCAGCACACGCTCAGTGCCTACAGCGACAACGCGGCCGTGGTCGAGGGCCTGCCGGCCGCGCGGTATCGCCCGGATCCGGCCAGTGGCCGGTATCGCGCCGAGGCGGTGTCGCCCAGCGCGTTCCAGATCAAGGTCGAGACCCACAATCACCCCACCGCCATCGCGCCGTTCCCGGGCGCGTCGACGGGTGCAGGCGGCGAAATCCGCGACGAAGGCGCCACCGGCCGTGGCGGCAAGCCCAAGGCGGGCCTGACCGGCTTCTCGGTCTCGCATTTGCGCATCCCGACCCTGCCTCAGCCGTGGGAGGCGCCCCGCGCGCTGAATCCACGGATGGCGCCGGCGCTCGACATCATGCTCGACGGCCCGCTGGGCGGCGCGGCATTCAACAACGAATTCGGTCGTCCCAATCTGCTGGGTTACTTCCGTACCTTCGAACTGGCCGAAGGCGAAGGCCTCAGCCGTGCTTACGACAAGCCGATCATGCTGGCCGGCGGGCTGGGCGCGATCGATCGCGTGCAAGTCGACAAGATTCGTCTGCAGCCGGGCGATGCAGTGATCGTGCTGGGGGGGCCGGCGATGCTGATCGGGCTGGGCGGCGGTGCCGCCAGTTCGGTGGCCTCCGGCGACAGCGCCGAGGATCTGGATTTCGCCAGCGTGCAACGCGACAACCCTGAAATGGAGCGGCGTTGCCAGGAGGTGATCGACCGCTGCGTCGCGCTGGGCCTGGACAACCCGATCCGCTGGTTCCATGACGTGGGCGCGGGCGGACTGTCCAACGCCATCCCCGAGTTGCTGCACGATTCCGGCGTTGGCGGTGTGATCGACCTGGACAAGGTGCCCAGCGACGATCCTTCGCTGTCACCGATGCAGCTGTGGTGCAACGAATCGCAAGAGCGTTATGTGCTGGGCGTGGCACAGGAGCGACTGGCCGAGTTCGCCGCGATCTGCGATCGCGAACGGTGCCCGTTCTCCGCCGTCGGCGTGACGACCGCCGAGGAGCGGCTGGTGGTCGCCTACGGCGCCACGGTCGACCATATTCCCGCCGATGCAGCGATCAACCTGCCGATGGACGTGCTGTTCGGCAAGGCGCCAAAAATGCATCGCGACGCCGTGCATCCGGCGGCGCCGCGTTGGCCGACGCTCAAGACCGAGGGACTGGACCTGCATCAGGCTGGCCTGCGCGTGCTGGCGCATCCCACGGTGGCCGCGAAGAACTTCCTGGTCACCATTGGCGACCGCAGCGTGGGTGGACTGACCGCGCGCGAACAGATGATCGGGCCGTGGCAATTGCCGCTGGCCGACGTCGCCATCACGCTGGCCGATTTCCAGGGCTTTGCGGGCGAGGCGATGGCGCTGGGCGAGCGCACGCCGCTGGCACTGCTGGATTCGGCAGCGGCCGCGCGCATGGCCGTGGGCGAGGCCATCACCAACCTGTGTGCCGCGCCGGTGCAATCGTTGGATTCGATCAAGTTGTCGGCCAATTGGATGGCGGCGGCCAATCATCCCGGTGAAGACGCGTTGCTGTACGACGCGGTGCGGGCCGTGGGCATGGAGCTCTGCCCCGAGCTGGAGTTGAGCATTCCGGTGGGCAAGGATTCCCTGTCGATGCAGGCGCAGTGGCAAGACGGCGGCAAGCCGGTCAAGTCGGTGTCGCCGGTATCGCTGGTGGTCTCGGCCTTTGCGCCGGTGGCCGACGTGCGAACCCAACTGACGCCCTTGCTGGCGCGGGAGCAGGACAGCGAGTTGTGGCTGCTCGGCCTGGGCGCCGGCAAGCAGCGCTTGGGCGGCTCGGTGCTGGCGCAGGTGCATGCCGGCGACGAGGCGTTGCCGGCATTTGGCGGTGAAGTGCCTGATCTGGACGATCCGCAGCGACTGCGTGCGTTCTTCGAGTTGATCCGCGATGCGCGCGAAGCTGGCTTGCTGCTGGCGTACCACGATCGCAGCGATGGCGGCGCCTTCGCGGCCATGTGCGAGATGGCGTTTGCCTCGCGGGTAGGCCTGGACATCAACCTCGACGCCTGGGGTGACGATCCGTTCCACAGCCTGTTCAACGAGGAGCTTGGCGCCATCGTGCAAGTGGCCTCCGAGGACCGCGCGGCTTTTGCCGACCTGATAGAACGTCACGCGCTGACCGAATGCGCGCAGCGCATCGCGCGGCCGACCACCTCGCCGAAGGTGCGGGTTTCGCTGGCCGGCAAGACGCTGGTCCACTGGCGCTGGGAGGAGTTGTTCGACGCATGGTGGTCGGTCACCCATGCCATGCAGAAACTGCGCGACAACCCGGACACCGCCGACGAGGAACGGGCGATCGCGCGCGACTTCGCGGCACCTGGCCTGCAGCCGAAGCTGACCTTCGAGCCAAGCGAGGACGTCGCTGCACCCTTCATCGCCACCGGCGCTCGACCCAAGGTGGCGATCCTGCGCGAGCAGGGTGTCAACGGCCAGATCGAGATGGGCAACATCTTCGAGCGTGCCGGATTCGATGCGTACGACGTACACATGAGCGATCTCATTGGCGGACGCGTGGCCCTGGATGATTTCGCCGGGTTGGCCGCCTGTGGCGGCTTCAGCTATGGCGATGTGCTGGGCGCCGGCCGTGGTTGGGCGACTTCGATCCTGGAGCGCAACGTGTTGCGGGACGCCTTTGCCGAGTTCTTCGCGCGCCCGGACACTTTTTCCCTCGGTGTGTGCAACGGCTGCCAGATGCTGAGCCAGCTGAAGGACATCATCCCCGGCGCGGGGCATTGGCCGCGATTCCTGCGCAATCGAAGCGAGCAGTTCGAGGCGCGCACCGCGTTGCTCGAAGTAGTGGAGTCGCCGTCGGTGCTGTTGCGTGGCATGGCCGGTTCGCGGATCCAGGTCGCCGTGGCGCACGGCGAGGGTCGTGCTGAATTCGATACTGCCGTGGATCAAGCCGCGGCGCGGGTGACGCTGCGCTTTGTCGACGGTAACGGCGCGGTGGCTGCGCGCTATCCGCTCAACCCCAATGGCTCACCGGAGGGCATCACCGGCCTCACCACCGAAGACGGTCGCGCAACGATCCTGATGCCGCATCCGGAACGCACACCGCGCATGGCCAATTTGAGCTGGCATCCGACCCCGTGGCAGGGTGATTCGCCATGGCTGCGGATCTTCCGCAACGCAAGGGTATGGTGCGGCTAAAGCGCAAACCCCTCTTCCATCGCGTGTACGTCATGTGAAACCCGTCGGCTCTGCCGGCGGGTTTTTTTCTTTGTTTGCACGTGAAGGCGGTCGTGAAGGAAGAGATGTTGACGCTGTATCGCGTTGTTTGCATTGGGACTTCATTTGTTCTTAACAAAAGAAGCTCATTCCGTGATGCAACAAGCAAAACACGTTAGGGAATGTCAAAAACTTGACGCTCCATTTCGCTGCTGTTAACACTTGACCCAGTCCTCAGTTCGTCGCGTTCATCGCGATGAGGCAACAGGCGTGAGCCTACTTGCTGTCGATTCGCTGGCGCCGTGGATGACCAAAACCTCAGGGGGATCGCGCGACACGGAGTGCCGGGCGATGGGGCGGTTTTCGCTGTACGCAAACGCAGAAAAACCCAGTCCATTCGAGGAGCGGCACGTCGATGAATCGGATTTATCGCAAGGTCTGGAACAAATCGTTGGGCATGTGGACGGTGGCCTCGGAATTGGCTACCAGCGACAGCCCCGGTGTGATGGTGGATCGCCGTGCGATCACATCGCAGCGCACCGTGCTGACAGCAGCCCTGCTGTTGTCCTGCGTCGCGTGGCCAGCGTGGAGCCAGTCGGTCGAGGTCGGCGGCAACCAGAACTGCATCGTGCTCGGCGGCAGCATCCTCGACAGTTGCGTGGTCGACGGCAGCGCCAACGCCAGCGGCACCAATGCTGTTGCGATCGGCACCAGCACGGTGGCCAGTGGCGCGAACTCGGTGGCAGTCGGCGCCGGTGCGCGAGCGACGGAGGCCAATACGTTCTCGGTGGGCAGCGGCGGGGTTGGCAGCGGACCGGCGACGCGCCGGGTCGTCAACGTCAGCGATGGCGTCAGCGCGACCGACGCGGTCAACAAGGGCCAGTTGGACGCGGTGTCCGAAGTGGCCGAGACCACGAGCAAATATTTCCAGGCCAGCGGCAGCGACGACAGCGATGCCGGCGCCTATGTCGAGGGTGACAACGCGGTTGCCGCGGGCGAAGCCAGCAACGCAATCGGCGATGGCGCCAGCGCGTTTGGCTCCGGCGCCAACGCGCTGGCGACCAACGCGACGGCGGTCGGTTTCAACGCTTTGGCGTCTGAAGCCAGCGCCTCGGCGTTCGGCGATAACGCGCAAGCGTTGGGCGTGAGCAGC
>DASWQJ010000199.1:0-14439 GCA_036403795.1 Stenotrophomonas sp. | reverse complement strand
AGACGCGTAGATCCCTGGATCGCGCGTCGCTTGCCCGGGCGGGTCACAACGTCGCAAAACCTTGCCACGGCGGTCCGGTCCGGCGCGCGTTAACTCTTCAGCGGGTCGTCGGCGATGCCACCGTGACACCGGCCAATCGCGCGGCATACAGCGCCGCGCCGTAGTGCGGTTCATGGCGCGGGGTTTGCAGCGAAAAGCCGGAATGCGCCGCCAGCAGTGCTTCGCGGAACGGGCCCATCAGCAGTTCGCCGGCCGCAAACGCCCCGCCGGAATACGACAGCGGCACCGATTCGGCGGCCTCGAATCCCAGGCTGCGGCGGATCGCATCGGCAATGGCGGCCAGTTCGCGCCCCGCGCGCGCAAAGATGTCGCGGGCCGCCGGGTCGCCGGCTTCCGCCGCGCGCGTAACCAGCACCGACAACTGTGCCAGGTCGCCACGGCTGATGGCCTGCTCGCCGTAGATGCGCGCACACACGTCCAGGTCGACCGACACGCCCAGCGCCTGGTTGATCAAGGCGTGCAACGGCCCTTTGGGCAGGCGCCCGTCGCTCATGCGCGAATACGCGTTCAAGCCCTGGGCGGCGATCCAGTAGGCCGACCCTTCGTCCGAGAATATTTCGCCCCACCCACCCGCGCGTGCGGCGACGCCTTGCCGCTGCCCGTAGCCGATCGAACCGGTGCCGGCGACGATGTTGATGCCATCGGCGCAAGCCAGCGAACCAGCCCAGCCGCACACCATGTCGTTGTCGCAGGCGTAGCGGTCGTGCCCCAGGATGGCGGCCGGCATCGCGTCCAGCACGGGCGTGACCACGCTGTCCTCGCCGTGCGCCGGCAGGCCGAAGAATGCAAAGCCCAGCGATGAGGGCGTTACGCTGGCCGCTTCGAGCGCCTGCGCCACGCCGCTTGCGAGCACCTCGCGCACGCCGTCCAGCCCCACCTGCGGATGGTAGGTAGTGCCCAGTTGCACCTGCGCGCGCAACTGGCCGGCTGCATCGATCAAGGCGAAGCGTGTCTTGGTGCCGCCGCCGTCCACGCCCAAGTAGTACGTCGCGCCGCTCATGAAGCGAGCGCGTGGATGCGGACGCCTTGCACGACGCGATTGACGATGCCGGCCTTGTTCGGATTGTCCGGCGACAAGCCGCGCACCAGCGAGGCGTGGAAGGCGAAGATCTGCGCCACGGCGACGTAGGGCCACAACAGGTCCACGTCGCTCACCTCGGCCAGGCCCGTCACCTGCAGGCTGTCGGCATCGGTGCCGGTCGGCGCTTGCGCGGTGATCTCGATGATGTGGGCGGCCACGCCGTCGCGACGCAGCTCATCGATCAGGTCCAGATCGTAGCGACGGGTGAGCGGGTCGTTGGACACGAACACCATCACGATCGTACGCGCGGTGACGAACGTCTTGGGACCGTGGCGGAAACCCAATGGACTGTCGAAACACGTGGTAATCGCCCCGTTGGTGAGCTCGCCGAGCTTGAGCGTGGCCTCGCGGGCCAGCCCCTGCAGCAGGCCACTGCCCAGGTATACGACGCGATCGCAGTCGCCAGACGCCAGCGCCTGCAGCGCGTGGCGCGAGTCGGAGATCACGAAGGCGGTGGCCGCCGCGATCGGCCCGATGCGTGCATCCAGTGCGTGCGCCGGGCTCAGCGCCTGCAACGTGGCGTACATCATGCAGCTGAAGCTGGAGGTCATCGCAAAACTTTCGTCGTGCGTTTCCTCCGGCAGCAACAGGGTCATCGATTGGCGCGTGGCGATCCGGTTGAGGGCGCCTTCGGCATTGCAGGTCACCACCAGGTGGCGGACGTTGCGCACCTGCGCCTCGACCAGTTGCACGGCGGCCAGGCTTTCCGGGCTATTGCCCGAGCGTCCGAACGACACCAGCAGCAGCGGCTGTTCCGGGTCCAGGTAGAGCGAGGGGCAGCTCACCAGGTCGGTGGTCGGCACCGCGTCCACGCGCGCCACCAGCTGGCGGTCCAGCAGCGGCGCCAGGCACTGGCCGATGTAGGCCGAGGTGCCGGCACCGGTGAGGATCACCCGCGCGCCACGATCCTGCGTCAGCGGCCCGACGAAGGCCTGGATCTGCGCGTGTAGCTCGGCGACCAGGGCGTGGGTGCGCTCGAGCATGCGCGGCTGCTGCGCGATCTCGCGCGCCGTGCACAGCGCGCCGGCGGCGGAAAGTTGATGGTCGGGAATACCCAGGTAATCAGAGTTGTTCATCGAGGAGGCTGGCATGGGTTGCGTAGTGGTAGTCATCAAGGACCGCATCGAGGTGCGCCATGACCAGCGAAGCCGGATCGGCGTCGCAGAGGCCATTGCGCAGCGCGTGCAATGCGTAGGGAAGGTTCTGGCTGATCAACGGCAACGGCGGCGGGTTGGCGCGCAGGTTGGCGAACAGGTGTTCGCGCGCCTGCTCGATCGCCGGGTCCGGCCAGTAGTAGCGGATGCGATCGCTCAGGCTGTACTGCAGGTCGATGCGCAGCGCCTGCGCATCGCCGTGGTAGTACTTGCGCCAATGCTGCGGCTGTTCGTGCATGCGTTGCAGCACGACGTCGCGCAGCTTGGCACGCTGCGCCGGCGCGATCCACTCGGTTTCGATCGCATCGAGCGCCCACAGTGCCTCGCGCAGCGCGAAGGTCAGGCCGGGGCCGACCTTGAGAATGGCGAAATGGTCGCGCACCAGCGCCGTCAGCGCATCGCGCGTCTGGTAATCGGTGGAATGGGCTTCGAACACCATGCCTGGCACCGTGGTGATCGCCTGGCTCAGGGCGTGCGCCTTGGCCGGGTCGTAGTCGACCACGTGGTGGTGGTCGAACTCCACGCCGGGCTGCACCACCGAGGCGATCACCCGCTGCCACGCGTCGGCCAGGCCCGCGGCCTGGAAGGCATCGCGGTGGGCTTGCACGGTGCCCAGTGCGGCCTGCGGCGTGGTGACGGCCAGGCCTTCGATGGATTCGGTCGCCCCGCCGGGAACCGGCACTTCGGTGCCGACGACGTAGACCGGCGCTTCACCGCCGGCCTGGTGCCACGCGGCCTCGGCGGCGGCGCACAGGCGCACGGCGCGTCGCACGATTTCCGCTTCCGGCAGGGGTTCGGGATCGCCCGCGCAGGCCATCGAGCAATCCAGATGGATCTTGCGGAAACCCGCAGCGACATACGCCGCCACCATCGTCTCGGCCTTGTCCATCGCCGCGGCCGCATCGAGCGCGGTCCAGGGGTTGGGGCCCAGGTGGTCGCCACCCAGCGCGATGCGCGCCGGATCGACGCCAACGCGCGCGGCGATGTCGTGCACGAACGCGACGAAGTCCGTCGGGCGCATGCCGGTGTAGCCGCCATCCTGGTTGACCTGGTTGCAGGTGGCTTCGAACAACACCAGCGGCAGGTCATGGCGCAGCGCGTGGCGCAGCGAAGCCTCGATGACCAGTGGATGGGCCGAGCAGATCGACGTCACACCGCAGGGTTGGCCTTGGCGGTGGCGTGCGACGAGTTCCAGGAGTGCGTGCATGGGGAGTCCGTCAAACAGAAGGGGGAGAGGTGGGTCGTTCCGGCTCAAGCACCAGCAGCAGCGATGCGGCCAGTGCGAGCAGCAGCCCGGCGATCTTCAACGGGCCCGGCACCACGCCGGCAAACATCAGCGACAGCGCGGCCGTCACCAGCGGCGCGCCGGCATTGGTGAGCGGGGCCACCACGATCGCCTTGCCGTAGCGGAAGGCATAGACCAGCGCCAGGGCGCCGATCGCGTTGAGGATCTGGATCCCGGCGGTCATCCACGGGCCATCCAGGCCGGTGTTGATGGGCTGCGACCAGTCGGTCATCGCCCAGGCCACCGGCATCAGCACCAGCGCGCCCACGGTCATGTAGAAGAAGATGCTGTCGGCACTGACCGTGTTGTTGGCCAGTTTCATGAAGTAGGCCTGCAGGCCCCACGCCGCCATGATCAGCAACGACAACGCAAACCAGCTCATCCCCTGGCCCTGTCCGCCCCCAAACGACAGGTCCAGCAGTGGCAGCGACAGCAGCGCCAACAAGATGCCCAATGCGCCCAGCTTGCCGGTGCGCTCGTGCAGCAACAGGAACGACAGCGCGATCGTGATCACCGGCGACAGCGAGATGATCGGGAAGATGAAGTAGGCCGGCCCCAGCGTGAGCGTGCGGAACAGCAGCATCTGGCCGCCGGCGCCGAGCAACCCGATGAGCAGGCCGTAGATCACCGCACGCGGCGTGCGATCGAGCTGCCAGCCCCCGCGCCACAGCACGAAGAGCGCCGGCGGGATCATCGTCAGTGCCCACACGCAGTACACCAGCGTGTCGGGAAAACCATGCGCCGAGGACAGCCCGGACAACGAACCCCAGACACCCCACAGGGCCACCACCGCCAACGCGTAGAACAACCAGGCACGACGCGGCGCACTTGCCGCCACCGCGATCATGCGCGCGCTCCGGCCGGCGTGGCCTGCAGCAGGAGGAAGCGCTTGAACGAGGCATCGATCGTGTTGGCGCTGGCGTCCACCCGGCCCAGCTCGACGTCGTTGAACAGGTCGCGCACCACATAACTGCCCTTGCCCAGGCCGCGCAATGACAGCGGGCCCTGCCATTGGTCGGCATAGAAGGTGTAGTACATGGACTGGTCCTTGGCGATGGCATGCGCTTCGGGCTTGTCGAACGCGATGTCGTACAGCTCGCCGCGATACTGTCCCTTGGGCAGCATGTGGGCCTTGTAGAGGTCCACCCACTTGCGCCATAGCGCTTCTTTTTCCGGGGTCAGCACGAAACCGCCCGGCGGCAGCGGCTGGGTCGGCTGGTCGGTGTCGTAGGGGAAGGTGAACTTGGTGGAGATCACCGCGCCCAACCCCACGCTGGAGGCGAAATCATCGCCGCCGTCGCTGAGCTCGACATGGTCGCCGGCATAGCTGCTGCTGTGGCCGAACAGCGCCTTCACCGATTTGCCCTTGTGGCGGACCTGCCAGGACGACAGCGGATCGGACGAGGGGTACTGGTCGGTGGCCGGCAGGTTGTGGAAGGCGAACGCGGTACCGCACGGACACAGCTCGACCACGGCTTCGGGGTTGGCCTCGCGCGCGGCGCGATGGATGGCGGTCCAGAAGTCGGCCATCTTCTCGAACGAATCGGTGGGATGAGCGTGCTTGTGCAGCGGGTTGTAGCAAGGCGCCACGGCGTTGAGGTGCTGGCCATCGAGCTTGACGCCCTCGAATCCCCACTCGCCGATCGCCTTGCGCACCAGCGCCACGTAGAAGTCGATGGTCGGCTGGTAGGCCGGGCACTGGGTGAAGGCATTCCACCAGCTGACCTTCTGTACCGATCCGTCCTTGTCCAGCAGCAGCATGTCCGGATGATCGTGCAACACGTCGCTGCCCGGGTCGCAGGCCAGCGGGGCCAACCACAGGCGGGGGCGCAGGCCCTGCGCCTTCACTGCCTTGACGAAGGCGCGCATGTCTTCTTCGCCGCGCGGAAATTTCTGGCGATCGATGTTCCAGTCGCCCTCGTTGGTCTGCCAGCCGTCATCCAGCACCGCCCACTCGAAGCCGAGCTCGCGGGCCTTGGGCAGGGTGGCGATGATCTGTTCGGTGTTGAAGTTGCGGTCATAGCCCCAGGCGCACCAGATCGCGCCGAACGCCGATTCCGGTGGCTGGGGACCGACGATGCCCTGGTCCTGCATGAAACGCTGGTAGTGGCTGAGCGCCGCATAGAAGTCGCCGCGATGCGCACACACGAAGGTGGTGTCGGTGGTGAGCGTGGCGCCGGGCGCCAGGGTCAACGGCTGGTTGGATTCGACGGCGATCGCCGCGCCCTGCGGCGAGTGCCGCACGGGCATGTCCAGCAGGCGCGGCACCAACGCCACATGCCCGGCCGCCAGGCCGACATCGCGGCGCCACACGTTCGCCACCGGCGTGCCACCGCCGTAGTCCGAGGCCTCCATCGCCAAGGTGTTGCGCTGCTCGAAGCCGGCCTTGAGCGGCAGCACCCAGTCGCGCCGGTCCTCGTGGGTGGCGCCGGAGAACGTCCAGAAGTCGCCGTCGCGGCCGGTCACGGTGTGCGCGCCGTTGCGCCAGCCCAGCACCTCGACCGGCTGCTGGCCGGTGTTGCGATAGGTCGCCTGCAGCAAGACCAGACCCGGGTAGCGCTCGAACACCGTCGCGCTGACCTGTTTCTCGATGCCGCTGTCGGACACGCCGGTCACCACGGTGCGCTTGCCGGCGCCGTGGCGGGACCCGCGGGCACGCTCGGTGCGCTGGCGGGTGAAAGGGAATGCTTCCAGCGGACCATCGGCCAGCAGCAGCACTTCGCTGGCATCGAAGCCGGTGATGTCCTGGCCAAACGCACTGACCCGGGTGCGCAGCACGTCGTCAAAACTCAGCGCCACCGCGTCATCGGCAATGATGGCCAGCCCCTTGGCCGTTCCATCGACGGTGTGGGGGGTGCCTGCGGCGCCCAGGGCGGGCCAGGGCAGGGAAGCGCCGGCAACGGCACCGCTGACGAGCTTGAGCACGGAACGACGTCCGATCGGGGGCATGGCGACCTGGTCCTGGAAGTTGTGGCCCGATATTGGTGCAGACGGGGCACTGGATGCAACAGTTTTGTTGCGATATGTTTTAGATAAGTTTCGTTACATTACCGAGGCAGTGAGCAATGACGATTCGGCGTTCCACCTATTCCCGTCCTGCCGTATTGGCGGCCGGCCTGTTGACCGCCCTGGCCTGCGGCGCCCTGGCCGCCCAGGCTGCGGCCCCGGCCGGCAGCAAACCTTCCGGAGCGAACACCATGTCCCACGACACGACCTACTCCGTGGCCGACTTCACTACGGTGCGCAAATACGACGCGCACGTGCACTACAACGTCGAAGACTCCGCGTTCCTGGACATCGCCCGCGCCGATGGTTTCGAGCTGATGACCATCAACGTGGACTATCCGGATTTCCCTGCGCTGGAAACCCAGCGCAACGTCGCCCTGGCCGAGCATCGCGCCGATCCGCAGCGCATCCACTGGGCGGCGACTTTCTCCATGCACGGTTTCGGGCAACCGGGCTGGGCCGAACAGGTCCAGGCCAGTCTGCATGCGGACGTGGCCAAGGGTGCCACCGCGGTGAAGATATGGAAGAACGTGGGCATGGTGGAGAAGGACGCCCAAGGGCGTTTGATCATGCTCGACAACCCGGCGCTGTCGCCGATCGCCGAAGACATCCGGGCGATGGACGTGGCGCTGATCGGCCACCAGGGCGAGCCGCACAATTGCTGGCTGCCGCTGGCCAAGATGACCACCGAGAACGACCGCGAATACTTCGGCCACCACCCGCAGTACCACATGTACCTGCACCCGGACCAGCCGAGCTACGATGACCAGATGGCCGCGCGCGACCGCTTCGTGGCCGCCCATCCGCAGCTGCGTTTCGTGGGGGCGCACATGGCCAGCCTGGAATACGACGTGGATCGCCTGTCCGGCTTCCTGGATCGTTTCCCGCATGCCGCGGTCGACCTGGCCGCGCGCATGGGGCAGGTGCAGTACCAGTCGCTGCGTGACCGCCAGAAGGTGCGCGACTTCTTCATCCGCTACCAGGACCGGTTGATGTACGGCACCGACCTGACCTATGAACCGGGCGGCGATCCGGCTGAATTCAAGCGTTCTGCCGATGCGGTGTGGCGTTCGGACTGGCAATACCTGGCCACCGGCGACAGCCAGCACATCGATACGGTCAAGGCCGACGTGCCCGGCCTGGCGTTGCCGCGCTCGGTGATCGACAAGATCTACTACACCAACGCGGTGCGCGAGTTCGCCCCGCCGCGCAAGTAACAGAAGCCGGCTCAGGCCAGCAGCAACTCGAAGCCGAGTTGCTGGCTGGCCTGGCGGATTTCATCGGAGGCGTCGGTGTCGGTGATGAGCAGGTCCACGTCGGTCAGCGGAATGATGCGATGCAGGCAGATCTTGCCGAACTTGGAGCTGTCGGTGATTGCCACGACCTGGCGTGCGGCCTCGACCATCTTGCGATTGAGCATGGCTTCGGGCTCGTAGTGCGTGGTGATGCCACGCTCCAGGTCGAAGCCATCCACGCCCAGGAACAGGCGGTCCACGTGCAGTGCATCGAGCGCTTCGACGGTCAGCCCGCCATAGAAGGCCATGTTCTTGCGACGCAGTTCGCCGCCGAGCATCACGATGCGAATGTTGCTCTTGGGCGTGAGCACGGTGAGCACGCCGAAATCGTTGGTCACCACGGTGGCCTCGATGTTGGGCAGGGCTTCGGCCAGTTGCATGGCGGTGGTGCCGGAGTCGATGGCGATGGTGTCGCCGGGCTTGACCAGTGCGGCGGCGCGCTGCCCAATGCGGCGCTTCTCGTCCAGGCGCACGGTGCGCTTGGCCTCGTAATGCGGCTCGGACAAGGCCCCGCCCACGGCATTGCTGTCGATCCCGCCGCCATAGGCGCGTGCCATGACGCCGCGCTCGGACAGATAGCGCAGGTCCTTGCGCACGGTCTGCATGCTCACGCCGAAGCGATTGGCCAGCGCGGCCACCTGCACGCTGCCGTGCTGGCGGACCAATTCACTGATTTGCAGGCGTCTCTGACTGGTATCGCGGGTGACGGACATCGGGCACCTCCTTGTCGTCTTGAAGTATGAGTCATTTCGTTAAATTGCGCTATTGCTACAAAACGAAACTTCATATAGGCTCGGTTTCGTTTCTTAGCCAGTCAGCTGTCACCCGTCTTTGGAGGAGAGGCCCGTGAAATCTGTCCCGCTACACCGCACCATGCTTTGCCGAGGTATTGGCCTGGCCCTGATGATGCCGCTGACCAGTTTCGCCCAGAGCGCAACGACAGCGACAGGCCAGGCCCCGACGGATTCGTCTGCACAGACGCCCGCCGCCCAGGATGCCGTCACCCTGGATGCCGTGACCGTCACTGGCGTTCGCGCCAGCCTGGCGCGATCGGTGGAACTCAAGCGCGAAGCCAGCACCGTGCAGGATTCCATCACGGCACTGGAGCTGGGCAAGTTCCCCGACGACAACGTCGCCGATTCGCTCAGCCACATCACCGGCGTGGCGATTTCGCGCACCGCCGGCGGTGAAGGCCAGAAGGTCAGCGTTCGCGGCCTGGGCCCGGAATACACCTTGACCACGTTCAACGGCCGCATCCTGGCCACCGACGGCCCCGGGCGCGACTTCGCGTTCGATGTGCTGCCGGCCGACGTGATCAGCGGTGCCGACGTCATCAAGGGTTCCGAAGCCCAGCTGACCGAGGGCGCCATCGGCGGCCTGGTCAACCTGCGCTCGGCCAGTCCCTTCGACGACAAGGGCCAACACGTGGTCCTGCGTGCCGAGGGCGACCGCAACACGATGTCCGACTACAACGGCAGCAAGTTCTCGGGCGTCTACAGCAACACCTTTGCCGATGACACCGTGGGTGTGTTGGTAGGCGCGGTGTATGCCGATCGCACCGATCGCACCGACGTGGCCGGCAACGACGGCGGCTGGACGCGCAACCCCGATCCCAACGACCCGAGTTGGGGCGGCAATGCCTGGGGCGGCAACATCGACCTCAACGACAACGGTGAGCTCGATCCGGACGAATACGGCCTGATCGGTCCCGGCCAGTTCCGCGTGGGCTCGATCATCGAAGACAAGAAGCGTCGTGCTTTCACCGGCAAGTTCGAGTGGCGGCCCAGCGACAGTTTCCGGCTGACCGTGGATGGCCTGAAGACCCGCCTGGATTCGCCGCAGGTGAGCTACCAGCAGTCGTACTACCCGCTGTTTTCGCCGGGTCGCTGGTCGAACATCCAGGTGCAGAACGGCATCGTGACCAGCTTCGACATGGTCAATCCGGATCCGGAGCAGCGCTTGAACCCGGAGCTGTTGAACCAGACCGAATACCGCGTGGTCGACACCGATCTATACGGTGCCAACGCGCGCTGGCAGGTCAGCGATGACTTTGCCATCACCGGTGACGTCTATCGTTCGACGTCCGAGCGCCGTTCCGGTGGCCTGGACACCTACGTCGTGCTGCGCATGAACCAGCCCAACAGTGCGCATATCTCGCTCACCGGCCAGCGCGTGCCCAACGTGGGGATCGACTTCGACGACGGCCGCGACTGGATCACCGGTCTGGAGAACGGCGAGTTCGGCGAAAGCGACTTCAACACGCATTACTTCGGCCTGTCCGGCGACAACATCTCCGACGAGATCAATGGCGGCACCATCAGCGGCGACCTGTTCGTCGGCCAATGGGGCGTGGACCACATCAAGTTCGGGGTGAACCTGACCGATCGCCGCAAGTCGCGTGACCTGGTCAACAACGCCTTCAATGGCGGTGAGAACTACTACTCCGGCGACAACGCGATCAACGTGTCCGACCTGGGTGGCGACATCATCGACCGCACCTTGTCGCCGAAGGGCTTCCTGGATGGCGTGAGCTCGAGCATTCCGCACAACTTCCTGGGGTTCGACGTGCCGAGCTACATCGCGGCACTGCAGGCCTACAACGGCCAGCCGATGCCCGATGGCGGGGTCTACGACTACGCCAACGCACAGCCGGAGTGGAACCCGTTGGAGAGCTACCGCGTACGTGAGAAGACCACGGCGGTGTTCGTGCAGGCGGATCTGTCGGGCGAGCATTGGGACGGCAACGTGGGCGTGCGCTTCGGCTCGACCAAGACCCGTGCGCAGGCGTGGGACGCACAGATCGAGGGCATCACCGAGTTGGGCGCATTCAACTACAGCGTCGACTACGGCGATCCCACCGCGATCCTGCAGGACTCGAGCTACAACTTCTTCCTGCCGTCGGCCAACTTCGTGTGGCACTTCACCGATGAGCTGCAGTTGCGAGCCGGTGCGGCCAAGACGATGGCGCGTCCGTCGGTGGAGCAGTTGGCGCCGACCAACACCACCGCCAGCGTGGCCTGGGGCGAGTTCACCCAGATCTACGGCGGCAACGTCAACCTCAAGCCGTACGAAGCCAAGCAGGGCGACCTGTCGTTGGAGTGGTACTTCTCCGAGAAGTCGATCCTCAACGTGGCGACGTTCTACAAGCGCATCGAAAACCAGATCACCACCAGCTGGGAACCGCAGCAGGACATCGGCGTGCCGGGTTACCTGTTCAACGTGATGCGCCCGATCAACGGCGACTATGCCAAGGTCCACGGCATCGAAGCGGGTGCGCAGCATTTCTGGGACAACGGCTTCGGCTTCCGCGCCCAGTACACCCGCAACTGGTCCAAGAGCTTCGTCGATGGCGAGGAGCGTCCGCTGGAAGGCATCGCGCCGTCGGTCTATTCGCTGGGCTTGATGTACGAGAAGGGTGCCTGGTCGGTCGGCGCACAGGCCGATCACACCGATGGTTTCGTCACCGCGACCAACGTGCTGGGCTACGGCTACAACGAAGAAGCCGACAAGCTGACCTGGGTGAGTGCGCACGTGTCCTACACGGTCAACGACCACTTCAGCGTGACCCTGGACGGCGACAACCTGCTCGATGACGAACAGACCTACAGCATCAACGGCAATCCGCTGCTGTCGCAGGGCTATTACCGCTATGGCCGCTCGTTCAAGTTGAGCCTGGCGCTGAGGTTCTGAGTTGGGTCGCCGGTCCGGGCGCTGACCCGGATCGGTTTCCGACGCCGCCGTGACCCTCCCAGGTGCGGCGGCGTTCTTTTAGGTGGCGCCGGCGCTCAAGTGAGGCCGCGGTTCACGCCGGCCCCGGCTCGCCTTCGCGGCCGATGCCCGAGGACACCCGCCAGATGTCGACGTGGCCATCGCCCGCATGATGGTCGATGCTGGCGCGCTCCTCGGCACTGAAGGCCAGGTGCTTGACCGCATCCAGCGAATCGTCCAGTTGGGCCACGTTGCGGGCGCCGATCAGTGCCGAGGTCACCCGCGCATCGCGCAGCACCCAGGCGATGGCCATCTGCGCCAACGACTGACCGCGTGCGGCAGCGATGTCGTTCAACGCGCGGATGCGCGCCAGGTTGCCGGGATTGAGCATCGTGGGCTTGAGTGATCCGCCGCGACTGGCGCGCGCATCGGTCGGCACGCCGCCCAGGTATTTGTTGGTCAGCATGCCCTGGGCCAGCGGCGAAAACGCGATGCAGCCCACGCCCAGCTCGCCCAGCGCATCCAGCAGGCCGTGCTCGATGTCGCGATTGAGCATCGAGTAGTTGGGCTGGTGGATGAGCAGCGGCACGCGCTCATCGCGCAGGATCGCCGCGGCTTGACGCGTCAGTTCCGGCGAATAAGACGAAATGCCGACGTACGACGCCTTGCCCTGGCGGTGCAGGTGGGCCAGTGCGCCCATGGTCTCTTCCAGCGGCGTGTCCGCATCGACGCGATGCGAATAGAAGATGTCCACGTAATCCAGGCCCAAGCGGCGCAGGCTCTGCTCGCAACTGGCGATGACGTGTTTGCGCGAGCCGCTGGGGCCGCCATAGGGTCCGGGCCACATGTCCCAGCCGGCCTTGGTGGAAATCACCAGCTCATCGCGATGCGGCGCGAAGTCCGAGGCGAACCAGCGGCCGAAGTTCTCTTCGGCCGAGCCAAAGGGCGGCCCGTAGTTGTTGGCCAGGTCGAAGTGGGTCACGCCACGATCGAAGGCGCGACGCAGCATCGCCCGGCCGGTCTCGAATACGTCCGCACCGCCGAAGTTCTGCCACAGGCCGAGCGAAACGGCCGGCAGCACGAGGCCGCTGTTGCCCACGCGGCGATAGGGCATGCGGCCGTCGTAGCGGTCCGGGTCTGCGAAGTAGGTCATGGGGGTCCTGTCGGCGAGCGCGCATCGCGCGCGTGGGTCTGGACGCCCATGTTCGGCGTTGGGGCTGCGCGCAGCAAGCCAGGCGTTTGTCAGGCCCGGTACGCGGCCCGCTGGGTCGTGCCAGGCGGCCAGCGTCGGGACATCTTGCTGACGACTAGATCCGCGTGGTCACCAGGAAGCGTTCGCGGTCTTCTTCGGTGCGGCGGCGGATTTCTTCCAGTGCCGCGGTTTCGGTGGCCGCCAGCATCGATTCGAACAGCCGCTGGAAATGGCCGCGCATGGCGGCGCGCGCGCCGGCCGGATCGCGTGCCCGCAGCGCGTCGACAATGGCCGCGTGCTCGTCGGTGCGCGAATTGCCATCGTTGTGGCAGACCCGCGCGTAGGCCTGCTTTACCCGAGGCAGCTCGGTGCGCATCCGCCAGATCTGCTGGATGCAGTACTCCATCACCGGATTGCCACAGATGCGTGCGATGGCCAGGTGGAAGCGTCGGTCGTATTCGTTGGCGTCCTCATCGCTGGCGGTGGGGTCGGACATGGCCGCCAGCAGGCCCTCCATCTCGACCACTTCCTCATCGGTGATATGCCGGGCAGCCAAGGCGGCCGCCTCGGCCTCGATCAGGATCCGCGCCGCGGTCAGGTCGAAGGCGGTCACGTCCGGCAGGGCGCCGGTCGCAGCCGACGGACGGGAGCGCACGTAGACGCCCGAGCCGGTCTTGATCGAGATCCAGCCCTGGGCTTCCAGCGCAATTTCCGCCTCGCGGATGGTGACCCGGCTGACCCCGAACCGCTCGGCCAGGTCGCGTTCGCCCGGCAGCCGTGAGCCCGGCGGAAACTCGCCGCGCTCGATCAGCTTGAGGATTTCGGCAGCGATGGATTGGTAGAGGCGGTTGTCCGACATTCGGGAAGACCTGGGCAATGGCGAGCGGTCACGGGCATTCATGGGCACTGCCGCGAGCGATGTGCGGCGGGGCGGCGCGCAGGCCCGGGTGGCAAGCACGGCGGCCCCACGCAGACACCCCGGCGACACCCAAGCGCGATACCCGGGAAGGGCGGTGGATCGCGGGCTAGCGCTCCATCCGCCCGGTCACCGGCTTCAGAATCGGTATCGTACACCGAGATATGCGCGCCTCCCGTAGCTCACGTACTCGCGGAAATTGCCATAGAGGGGCTGGTAGGCCACCCGTCCTTCGTTGGTCAGGTTGGTCAATTCCAGCGACATCGACAGCTGCGGGGTGAAGCGGTAGGTCGCCCGGAAGTCCACGCTGGTGTTGTCGCCGTAGTAGCGGTTCTGCTGCGCGGCGTTGCCGGTGAAGTCCTGGTAATAGTGCGAGCGGTACTTGGCGATGGCCTGCATGTCGAACTTGCCCAGGTCCCAATAGACCGAGCCGGACAGCACGTGCCGCGAGAACCCGCTCAGGCCCGCCGGCGGCACGATGGCCGGGATGATGGCCCCGGTCTGTGCGTTGATCTGCTCGCCCAGGCGCGGGTCCTGGGTTTCGTAATCGGTGTCGGCGTAGTTGTAGCTGAGTTTGAAACCGAGCCCGTCGAAGGGCTGCGGCAGGTAGGACAGGCGGTGCGAGGCGGTCAGCTCGAAGCCGGTCAGCGTGCTCTTCTCATCGGTGGTGACCTGCTGGCGCACCGGCACCACCACGGTCTGGCCATCGACGGTATACGGCTCGTTGACCAGGGCGGTCTCG
>DASWQJ010000198.1:0-6348 GCA_036403795.1 Stenotrophomonas sp. | reverse complement strand
TCGAAGCGTCGCCGTACGGGATCGGCAACGCTGGATCCGACGAGTGCGGACGACCAGGTGCCCACCAGGGCGCCGGCCAGTGCCATTGCACCGGCCCCGGCCAGCGTGATGCCCAGTGGCGGAATTGCGATGGCGATGAGGCCGGCGAGCAGGCCCGCCGCACCGCCGCCGGCTGCGCCACGCGCGGCGGCCGGCAGGAAATCGGTCTTGGCTTCTTTCCGATCGTCGGGAATGGATTCCAGTTCGATGTCGGAACGGGCGATCAGTGACAGGTCTTCATTGTCGACACCTGCTTCGCGTGCGGCCTGCAAGGCATGCTGTGCGCTGGCGATGTCTGGCGTGCTGTAGATGCGACGGGTTTTCATGTCCGGTCCCTGCTGATGGGCGCGGACAGCCTCGACGGCGCGCGGTTACTCAGCGGTGAGCAATCCGAGAGCGTCGCGCGAAGGCCCTGTCGGGCCGCTCGCCCGCCATTGAATGGGGGGCGGGCCATGGCCTGCCGGCCTGGTGGGGAAACCCCGCCCAGGCCATCTTCCGCGCGGGCATCAGTCGAGCTTGCGGCGCGGAAACAGGTAGATGAGTGCGCCGACCACGCAGGCCACGGCGGCCGCGGCGAGGTTCTGCCAGCTCGCGCTGGCCAGCAACGCCAACGACAGGATGAGCGCCAGTATCGGAATCAGCGGACCGCCCGGCAGGTGGACGGCGCCGGGACGATCGCCGTAGCGGCGGGCCAGCACGATCACCGCGGCCGCGGTGCCGATGTAGGCCAGCAGGCGCGTCACCATCGACAGCAACGCCAGCTGCACGAACGATCCGGACAGTGCCAGCGCCAGCGAGATCACGCCTTGGGTGATCACCGCCGCAGCCGGGGTGTGGAAACGCGGATGCACGCGCGCCAGGAATGCCGGGCCATAACCATCCTTGGCCAGGGCATACAGAAAGCGCGGCCCCAGCATGACCGTGTTGCTGGTCGTGCCCAGGATGGAAATGGTGGCGCCCACGGTCAGCACCAGGGCCAGGAATTCACCACTGAAGCGGCTCGCCGCATCGGCCAGCGGCGCCTGCGAGGTGGCAATGCCGGGCAGGTTGCCCTGCGCGACGACCTGCACCACCACGTAGATCGAGGTGACGCTGACAATCATGGCAATCAGCGCGAAGGGCAGATCGCGACGTGGGTTGTGGTATTCGCTGGCGGCAGCCGGGATGTTTTCGAAGCCGGCATAGGCGAACAACAGCAGTAAGGCGGCCTCGCCGAGATTGCCGACATTGCGCAGGTCCGGTGATTGCCCCGAGAACGCCCACGACCAGTCCACGTAGAACAGGCCGATCGCAATAAACAGCAGCAAAGGCACCAGCTTGCCGATCGCCAGGGCCACGCCGGTGCGTGCCGCCGACCGGATGCCGACGACGTTGATCGCGGTCAGCAGGAACAGCGAGCCGGCGACCACCAGCAAGCGCGCGGGTCCGTCCGTGCCGGCCACGGGCCAGAACCGCGCGACCGCATCGGCCAGCCCGTTGCTGAGCGCCGCCGCGGAGCTGATGCGGGTCAGCCAGATCATCCAGCCGATCTCGAAGCCGATAAACGGTCCAAAGGCGTCCCGCGCATACAGGTAGCTGCCGCCAGGCTGGTCGAAATAACTGGCAGCTTGCGCGTAGCAGGCCACCAACAGGGCGACGACCAGGCCGGCCAGCAGCACGGCCCACAAGCTCATCGGCCCGAGCAGCGCGGCGGTGGCGGCGGGCAGCAGGTAGATGCCGCTGCCGATGACATCGTTGATCGACAGGCCGACCAATTGCCAGCGGCCGACGGCGCGTACCAGGTGTGGTTTGTGGTCCTGCGCAGCCATCAGCGCGCTCCCTCGACGATGGGCAATTGCCAGCTCGCTTGCAGGCGCTGGTATTCGCGCTTCGGCAGCAACAAGAAGCGTGGCTGTTGCGTGGGCTGCAGCCAGGCCATCAGCGCCGCCATGCTGGCCGGCGCCATGGCGGTGCAGCCGGCAGTGGCCTCGCCGGGCGCTCGCCACAGGTGCGCAAAAATACAGCTGCCGCGCCCCGGGATCGCTTGCGCGTTGTGCGCGATGACCAGGCCCTCGCGGTAGCGCGGGTCGCCATCGTGGTGCAGGTCCAGCCGCATCGGCTCACTGGATCCCTTTACTGCCTGGTCACCCACCTGCGAGGCGTCGACGATGCGGTTGTAGAGCGGCGAATCGGGCATGTCCATGCACCAGCTGTCGGCCTGCATCTGCCGGTAGGGCATAGCGCTGTCGATGGCGGCGGCGTAGCCAAAGGCCTCGCCAAGCGCATACACGCCGGCCGGGCTTCGGCCATCGCCCTCCCGCTTTTGCGGACCGTTCGGCTGCTTGGGCTGGAGGCCCTCGCCCCATGCGCTGCCATGGCGCCCGATCGCCACCTCGAACGCAGGACCGCTGGGCTGCCAGCGTCCCTGCGCGTCGCGTCCGTAACCCTGCAGCTGGCCCCGAGGGGTGTTCCAGTCCGCGGTGGTGACGACGATCAATTGTTGCGCGCCCTCCAGCGGATGGCTGGTCCCGGCGGCTTGAAGAGAAAAAGGCGTGACACAGGCGCTGGCGAAAACCAGCGGGAACAGCTGACGACGGATACGCGACAACATGAGGCCGGACTCCGGAAGGTGCAGACGAATCAGGACGCGAGCAGGTGCTGCACCCGTTCGAGGTTGTGCGCCAGTTGCCGGTGCCGTTCGGGATTGCTACGGCACAACAGCACGAACACGAAATCGAGCAGGTACTGCAGTGAAGAACGGTACAGCAGTTGCTCGATATGCGCCGCCGGATCATGCGCGGAAAGGACCAGTGAAGCGTCGGCCACCGCACGCAGCGGATTGGCCGTATGCCGGGTGATGGAGACGAGCTTGCCGCCGGCCCCCTGGAATTCCCGCGCGGCGTGGCCAAGCTGCGGCAGCTGGCCAAACTCGGAAAACATCAACAGCACATCGCCCGGTCGCACCGCGGACAGATTGGAGATGAGAAGAATCGGATCGGCGTGATGAAGCGTCAGTACGCCGACCAAAGACAACCGCATCGCAAATTCGCGTGCGAACAATCCGTCGTCGCCCAGGCCGCAGACGAACACCTTCGGTGCCTCGTCGATCAGCGCCACGATCGCTTCCACGTGGGGTCGCGGGTTGAGCAGGCGGGTTTCTTCCTCCGCGGCCGCCTTGCTTTGACGCAACGCCTGGTCCAGGCGGGCGTACTCGTCGTCCTCGCCGTTGCCTGCCTGCATCGACGCCACGGGTGCGGTGTTGCCGGTACGTGCCACCGCCTCGCCCACCGAGTACTTCAGATCCGGATAACCCTTGAAACCCAGCTTCTGGCTGAACTTCACCACCGAGGATTGGCTGATGCCCAACGCGCTGGCCAACTGCTGGGACGAGTAGTCGCGCAGCAAGTGGGCATTGTCGAGGATGAAGTCGGCGATTCGGCGTTCGATGGCCGACATGCTGTCGCGTTCGGAGCGGATTTTCAGCAGGGGCGGCATGGATCGGGCAGTGGTGTCGTTGAGGGGACTCTAGCGGTTTTGGCGGTTCGCGCGACGACGGGCCTGCACCGCAGGCCACGGCGGCACATCGACAGGATCAGCGCGGCAATAGTTCCAATCCCCGGATCTCGCGGATGCCCAATCCGGGCGCATCGCTGATGCTGATCTCCGATTCGTTGAACAGCACCCCGCCTTCGACCGGATTGAACAGGCCCAGCGACGGACCATCCAGGTCGACCTTGGTGATCGCATCCGACTTGGCCACGGCCAGGTGCACGGCGGCCGCGACGCTGATGCTGGACTCGATCATGCAGCCGATCATGCACTGCACCCCGTACAGCGAGGCGATGTCGGCGATGCGGATCGCATTGGACAGGCCGCCGGTCTTCATCAGCTTGATATTGATGATGTCCGCCGCGCGACGCTGGATGAGGTCGAACACTTGCGCCGGAGCGAATACGCTTTCGTCGGCCATGACTGGCGTGTTGACGCGCTCGGTCACGTATTTGAGTCCATCGATGTCCGAGGCCTTGACCGGTTGCTCAAGCAACTCGAGCACCACGCCGGCCTCCTCGAGGGTGTGCATGGCGTGCACCGCCTGCTTGGCCGTCCAGCCCTGGTTGGCGTCCAGCCGCAGCAGGGCGCGACCTTCCACGGCGGCGTGGATCGCCTTGACGCGCTCGATGTCCACGCCGATGTCCTTGCCGACCTTGATCTTGAGCGATTCGAAACCGCGCTCGACCGCCGACAGCGAATCGGCCACCATTTTGTCGATGTAGTCCACGCTGATGGTGATGTCGGTGGTGATGACCGGATCGCCGCCGCCCAGCATTTTGTAGAGCGGCGCCCCATACAGCTGCGCCCACAGGTCGTAGACGGCGATCTCGACGGCCGCCTTGGCGCTGGTGTTGCGTTCCATCGCCGACTGGATCAGCCCGGTGATGTGATTGAGGTTGGCCACGTCCTGGCCGATCAGGCGCGGTTTGATGAAGCCATCAATGGCCGCAATGATCGATCCATGGGTGTCGCCGGTGATCGGCGCGGTGGCCGGCGCTTCGCCATAACCGATGTTGCCGCTGTCGGTATGGATCAGCACCACGATGTCCTCCACCGTCTCGACGGTGCGCAACGCGGTCTTGAACGGCGTTTTCAATGGCACGCGCAGCATGCCGAGCTGGATATCGGTGATCTTCATTTGGGGCTCTGGGGGCGAATGCGCTGGATGTTGGTGATGCGATCGATGTAGGTGACGGTGTCGCTGGCCAGCATCGGTTCGAGCGGCGTAACCGACACCCCGTTGAGGTGGGCCGACACGCGCTTGCCATCTGCACCGGCCCAGCCGCCGCCGGCGGTGTCATGGATCATGTAGGTCAATCCGTTTTCGTGACCCAGCGTGACCATCACGTGGCCGGGGATGTAGACCAGGTCACCGACCTGCAGTGCCTGGACGGCTTTAATGCGCTGGGTGGCGCTGTCGCGCTTGCCCAGGGCGATCCGGTCCAGCGCCGGACTGACCGCCTGCGCACTGGTATTGCGCGGCATCAGCACGCCAAAGGGTCGATAGATCTCGGAGACGAAGCCACTGCAGTCGCGCGTGTCGTAGGAGTGGCCCCAACCATAGCGCTCGCCCAGGAATTTGAAGGCCTGGGTGATCAGGTTGCGCGGCGTCAGTGCGAGATAGTCACCGGCGGTGTCTTCGGTGCGGGGCAACAGTGCCGGCACCAGCGAGAGGCTACCGTCGGCGTTTCGCAACGGCAGTTCGATGACGTGGGCCGTGTACGGGTGCTGCCCGTTGACCGGCCGGTCGATCGGCCAATCCGCCAGCACCGGTACCCGCACGCCCATGTCCAATTGCAGCCGCGACAGCGCCGGCTGTTCGGGCGTGTGGGTAGTGAAGGCGGTGGCGCCGGTGACGATGCGGAACGGCGTCTTCTGGCCATAGCCGAACACTTGCCCGGCGTTGCCGGTGGCCACGTATTGCCTTTCAATCCAGGCGTTGTAGCGCTCGCTGGCGACGAACAACCACTGGCCGTCGCGGCTTTCATGCAATACCGCAACGGCATCCCCCGGAAACAGCGCCGACTCCTGGAAGCGGTCGATGTCGGTGTCGTCCTGGCTGCTGAAGACGCGCTCGTGGGTGGGGAAGGTGCGCAAGGCGGCTCGATGCACGACCAGGCCGTACTGCAAGGGTCTTTCAGCGGGAATGGACGCCAGGGCCAGGTCGTCGGCCAGGCCATCGAGCGTGGCCGAATTGACCGGCTTGCCCTGTGCGTCGTACAGCGGGCGGGTGGGACGTGCCGACAGCTGCTCGATCTGCTTGCGTACGAAAGCCGCCGGCAAGGGCGAGGGCAGGGCGCGCAGGTCCAGGATGGCGCTGTCCTGGGCGCGCATGCGGGCGTTCTGCGCCTGGATGCCCGCGCGATCGAGCAGGATCTGATCCGGTTGGGATTGTCGGGCGATCCAATAGGGGGCGGTCAGCTGTTGTGGCTGCACGGCCACCACGCCGGTGGCCGGATCGATGGGCCAGCGAGTCGGGGTCGAGGCGCCGGCGCCGCCGACCACCACGGCCAGCAGGAAGCCGCTGCAAAGCGCGCGCAGGCCGAGGCCGGTCAGGCGCAACGGTGAATAGGTCATCCGGAGGATCCCCTTGAGACGTTCAAGAATACTTATTCCTTTGGCGTTGCATTGCAAGAATAAATTATTGACCCCCCGGCGAGCGCGTGTTACACAACCAGCACCACCTTCACCGGGGAAGTGTGTTCGTGGATGTCCGCCCTGACCAGCTCTGGAAGTACTTGTCGCGGCCTCGCAGGTCAAAGCGACCATCGTGCATGG
>DASWQJ010000197.1:0-2672 GCA_036403795.1 Stenotrophomonas sp. | reverse complement strand
TGGCCGACCCGCAGCACCCGTACGCAAAGTATCGAGACGCGCAGCGTCCGGTGACGTTCGGCACCTTGAAGGCGGCGGATGGTCGCACGACCTTGCACTACAGCCTGATCAAGCCAGAGGGTTTTGATCCCAACAAGCGCTACCCGGTGATGGTGTTCGTCTATGGCGGCCCGGCGTCGCAGACGGTGACCGATATGTGGCCCGCGCGCAGTGATGCACTGTTCAACCAATACCTGGCGCAACAAGGCTACGTGGTGTTTTCGCTGGACAACCGCGGCACGCCGCGGCGCGGGCGCGATTTCGGCGGCGCGCTGTATGAAAAGCAGGGCACGGTGGAAGTGGACGACCAGCTGCGCGGTGTGGCGTGGCTCAAGTCGCAGCCCTGGGTGGATCCGGCGCGCATCGGCGTGCAGGGTTGGTCCAACGGCGGCTACATGACGCTGATGCTGCTGGCCAAGCACAGCGAAGCGTATGCCTGCGGGGTGGCCGGCGCGCCCGTGACCGATTGGGCGTTGTACGACACGCACTACACCGAGCGCTACATGAACCTGCCGACGGCCAACGTCGAGGGATATCGGCAGGCGCGCGTCGCCGCGCACCTGGACGGACTGAAGGCCAAGCTGTTGCTGATCCACGGCATGGCCGACGACAACGTGCTGTTCACCAACTCCACATCGTTGATGAGTGAGTTGCAAAAGCGCGACACGCCCTTCGAATTGATGACCTACCCGGGTGCCAAGCACGGGCTGGCGGGCAGCAACGCCTTGCACCGCTACAAGACCGCCGAGGCCTTCATCGATCGCTGCCTGAAAGACTAAAACGGGGCCGAAAACGGGGTCAGGTTGGGTTTTCGATGCCGAAAACCCAACCTGACCCCGTTTCTCGTTCCCCACAGGCCTGGCTCAAAACCCAACCTGACCCCGTTTTACGCCTCCATGACCTTCGGGTGATTGCTCCCGGTGATCGGCCCGCGTAGCGTGCGGCCATCCTCGTCAAGGAAGTGCCCATGAAGCCGATCGCCCTAGCCATCTCGCTGGCGCTGCTTGCGCCCCTGCCCGTGCTTGCGCAGACCGCGCCGGCGGCGAAGTCCGCCACCGCCAAGCCCGCGACGCAGGCCTGGGTGACGCGCAGCAATGAAAACGCGCAGCTGCTGCTCAAGGCGCAAGGCGCGTTCCAGCCTGAGTTCGTCAGCTTCTTCGGCGTCCCCGGCTACGACGACAAGGTTGCCGACCTGGGCCCGGATGTCAGTGCGCGTTACCGCGCCGCACTCACCCAGGTGAAGGGCGAAATGCAGGGCAAGCTGGCCGCCGAGAAAGACGCCAACGTGCGCCAGGACCTGGAGATCATGATTGCCGCGATCGACCAGGAAATCGAAGGCAGCCAACTCAATGAACGCTACCTGCTGCCGTGGACCGACGTGCCGCAGACCGTGTTTGGCGGCATCAACAACCTGCTCTCCGACCAGGTGCCGGCCGAACGCCGCGCCAGCGCGCTGGCGCGCCTGAAGAACTATGTCGGCCTGACCCCCGGCAGCACCGCGATGACCGAACTGGCCAAGGCCCGCTACACCGAGCGCCTGGCCGATCCGAAGCTGTTGCAGCCCACGCGCCGCGAAGTCGAGCAGGCGTTGGCCAACGTCGACACCTACATCGAAGGCATCAGCCAGCTGTTCGGCAAGTACAAGATCGACGGCGCCGACGAAGCGCTCAAGGCCGCCGCCACCCAGCTCAAGGCCTATGCCGACTGGACGCGCACCCAGGTGCTGCCCAAGGCGCGCGAAGATACCCGCCTGCCGCCGCCGCTGTACGCCTTCCAGCTCAAGCAGGTCGGCATCGACATCGACCCCAAGCTGCTGATCCAGCGCGCCCAGCTGGAATTCATGGAAACGCGCTCGGCCATGCGCCAGCTCGCCCCGCTGGTGGCCAAGGCCAAGGGCCTGCCCGAGGGACTGGACTACGTCGAAGTGATCCGCGCGCTCAAGGGCAACAAGATTGCCGACGACCAGCTCGAGCATTACTACCGCGGCGTGATCGACCAGATCGACCCGATCATCCGCAAGCAAGGCATCGTCGATGTGCCGCAGCGGCCGATGCAGATGCGCCTGGGCTCGCCGGCAGAGAGCGCCGCGCAGCCGGCACCGCATTTCCTGCCGGCCCCGCTGATCGGCAACACCGGCCAGCAAGGCCAGTTCGTGCTGCCGCTGGGCAACCCTGCCGCCGACAGCGCCAAGAACGGCAAGAAAGACCAGTACGACGACTTCAACTTCGGCTCGGCGGCGTGGACGTTGAGCGCACACGAAGGCCGTCCCGGGCACGAGCTGCAGTTCACTGCGATGGTCGAGCGCGGCGTGTCGCTGGCGCGCAGCCTGTTCGCGTTCAACTCGGTCAACGTCGAAGGTTGGGCGTTGTACGCCGAGGCCGAGATGGTGCCGTATGAGCCGCTCGACGGTCAGCTGATCGCGCTGCAGTTCCGGCTGTTGCGCGCCGCCCGCGCAATGCTCGATCCCATGCTCAACCTGGGCCTGATCGATCGCGAGACCGCGCGCCTGGTGCTGGAAGACCAGGTCGGCCTGTCGCCGGCGATGGCTCGCCAGGAGTTGGACCGCTACATGGTGCGTGCGCCTGGCCAGGCCGGCAGTTACTTCTACGGCTACACGCGGATCCTGGAACTGC
>DASWQJ010000196.1:0-17579 GCA_036403795.1 Stenotrophomonas sp. | reverse complement strand
CGCGAAAACCAATCGCCCGCATGGTGGCAATCTCGCGCGCCCGCGTCGCCACCGCCGCATACATCGTGTTGAGCGCGCCAAACACCGCACCGATCGCCATGATCGTCCCGATGAACTTGCCCAGGATGTCCAGGATCTTGTTGAGATTGCCGCCTTGCTTGCGGTAGTAGTCGCGCGTGGTCAGCACATCGAGCTTCAAGCGCGGATCGGCGGCCATCGCGTTCTTGAACTGCTCAAACCCCGCCGGGCCCTGCGTACGCACGCTGATCGCTTGATAGGCGCTGCGGTTGTAGGTCGTCGCCAATGTCTGCGTGTCGGTCCACAACTCCGAATCGTGCGCATCACCGCTGGCGAACACGCCCACCACCGTCCAGACCTGATTGCCCAAGGTGATCTGCTTGCCGACGTCCAGCCCGCGGAACTGCGACTGCGCACCCTTGCCCACCACGATCTCGCGCAAGCCCGGCTTGAACTTGCGACCCTCTACCAACTTGACCTTGTCGTGGACCGTCCAGGCCTGCTCGCCCACGCCGCGGAACTGCGCGTTGACGTCCGTGCCGTCCGATTTGGACGTCAGGTTCACCACCTGCGACAACTCCGGCGAGACCAACGGTTGATTGCCGCTGTCGCGCGACACACCGGCCAGCGAACTGATCAGCGGCAACTGGTTGCGCATGATCACCGAGTTGGTCTCGGCCTGCGAGCCACCGCGCAGCACGATCGCGGTCGTGTCATCACCGGTGCTGTCCAACGTGGCCTGGAAACCCTGGCCCATCGCCAGCATCGCCACCAGCACACCGACCACGCCGGCAATACCCACCACGATCACCGAAGAGGAACCCCAGCGTTGCGGCAGGCTGGCGATGCCGATGCGTGCGGCCGCCAGCGACAACCGACCGCTGCGCGTCAGCAGCAGCCACAGCCCCAGCAAGACCGCCACGCCCAGCACTGCGTACCAGGGCAGTGCGATCCACGCTACCAGCCCGGCGGCGAGCAACACGATCGACAGCACGTTCCATATCCATTGCTTGTTCATGTGCGTGCTCCTCAGCGGCCGGCCAATGCATCGACGATTTTCAGGCGCTGCGCGCGCAAGGCGGGCAGCAGGCCCACCACGATGCCGATGGCAACCATCAGCCCCAATCCGATCACCCAGGTCTGCGTGGGCACCGCATGGACCGGCAGGGCACCGCCACTGGCCGCGGCCAGGCCGGGAATGGCCAGCGCCGCCAGGCCCATGCCGATCAATCCGCCCAGCACGATCAGCAGCACCGCCTCGATCATCACCAGGGCCAGCACCGTACGATCCTGGAAGCCCAGGGTCTTGAGCGTGGCCAATTCGGGGATGCGCTCGCGTACGGCCTGCGCCATGGTGTTGCCGGTGAGCAACAACAGCGTGAAGAACACCGCGCCCATGATCGAGGTCACGATCAGGCCGATATCGGCGAACTGCTTCACGAATGCCTGCTGGAACGCCGACTCGGTTTGCGTCTTTGTCTCGTGGTCGGAGTTGGCCGACAGCGCGTCGATGGCCTGGGCCACCCGCGAGGCCTGGTCTGCATTGGCCAACCGCACCGTGTACCAGCTCACCTGGCTTTTGATGTAGTCGTTGCTTTCGTCGAAATATTTCCAGTTCATCATCAACTGGTTTTCGGCCTGCACGTTGGCGCGGTCCTTGACCCTGTAGATCGCCTTCAGCTCCAGCGGCCAGTCGTTGCTGCCGCTGCGCGGAAAGATCGTGGCTTGCAGTGGAATCGTGTCGCCTATTTTCCAGCCATACTTCTTGGCGAGCGATTCACCCACGACGGCGCCGGTGCGCGTGGCCTGGAAGGCCTTGAGCTGTTCCGGCGGAACGTCGTACTCGGTATACACATCGAAGAAGTTAGGGGCGATCGAAAAGTTGGGGAAGAAATCCTTGGGGTCGCGATAAATGCCGCCGAACCACATCGCATACGTCACCCCTTGCACGCCGGGCAACGTCTTGATCTGCGATTCCAGGCGCACTGGCAGCGATTGAGTGATGGACAGGCGCGAGGCTACGACCAGGCGGTTGGCACCTTCGACCGAGCCGCCCGCGGTGAAGGCCACGCGTACCGAGTCGAGCAGTCCGAACAGCAGGAAGGCGACGATCACCGAGAACAAGGTCAGCAGTGTCCGTGTCTTGCTGCGGAACAGCTGCGCCCACACAAGCGATAGATATTTCATGACAGCCCCCGATCAGTACGCGACTGGCGCGTCGGCCAGTTCGCCTTTGTCCAGGTGGATGGTGTGGGTCGCGTACTCGGCGGCCTTGGGATCGTGCGTGACCATGATGATGGTCTTGCCGTGCTCGCGGTTGAGCTGCTGCAGCAGCTTGAGGATCTCCTCGGCGTTGTGGCGGTCCAGGTCGCCCGTCGGCTCGTCGCAGATCAGGAAGGTGGGGTCGGACACGATGGCGCGCGCGATCGCCACGCGCTGCTGCTGGCCGCCGGAAAGCTCGTTGGGACGGTGCTTGGCACGATCGGCGAGACCAACCAGGGTGAGCGCGATCTCGGCATTGCGCTTGCGCTGCGCCGCGCTCAGGTGGGTCAGCAGCAGCGGCAGCTCGACGTTCTTCTGTGCGTTGAGCATCGGCATCAGGTTGTAGAACTGGAACACGAAGCCGACGTGGTGGCTGCGCCAGCTGGCGAGTTGATTGCCGCTCATGCGGTCGATGCGTTCGCCTTCGATGTCGATCTCGCCGCCGGTGGGGCTGTCCAGTCCGCCGATCAGGTTGAGCAGGGTGGTCTTGCCGGAGCCGGAGGGACCCATGAGGGCAACGAAGTCGCCGCGCTCGATTTCCAGGTCGATGCCGTGGAGGACCTGGACTTTTTCCGGGCCGCGTTGGTAGGTCTTGGTGACGTTGCGGAGGGTGACGAGGGCGGACATGGGCTTTCCTCTTTGAATGCGGGGGTGGGGCTTGTTCGGGGTGATTCGGTTGGGGGCGGTGTTTCTTACAGGTGGATGTTTGCGTGGCTGGCTTTGGCTTTGGCTTTGGCTTTGGCGCGGTGCTGGGAGATCTAGGGCTTCCACGCCCCTGCGGGGCGCGGGTCACTTTGTTTGCTTGTGCAAAGAAAGTAACCAAAGAAACACACTCCCCCGACGCTAGCCTCCGTGGCTGCGCCACTCCGGTTCCCTGCGCTCCTCGGCAGAAAGGGGCACGGCGCGCGAACTCGCTGCGCTCAAACAACGCGCGCCTCTTCGGCCCCTTTCTACCTGCGGTGCTCGGCTGCGTCGACGGGAGGGGGTAGGTCAAGAGCGAGAGCGAGAGCAGAAGTCAAAGTCAGAGCCCAACCAAAGCCAAAGCAGAACGCAGAAAAACCGAAAGCCGAAAGCGAAAGAGCCGAGAGCAAAGAGCCAAAAAGCCGAGAGCAAAAGCCGAGAGCAAAAAGGCCGAGAGCAAAAAGCCGAGAGCAAAAAGCCGAGAGCAAAAAGCCGAAATCCTAGCTACTGCTACTTCTGTTGCTTGTAATCGGTCGCTGGGCGGCTGGTTCGCCGCCTTGTGCCTTGCGCCTGGCTTACTGCGCTTCGGCGCTGGCCAGGCGGATTTTGTCGCCGTCTTTGAGTTCGGGCGGTGGGTCCAGGACTACGGTGTCGCCGGCGGTGAGGCCGCTGAGGATCTGGCGGTCGTCGCCCAGGGCGATGCCGGTCTTTACGGTGTGCTGGGTGATCTTGTTTTCTTCGCCCACCACGAAGGCGATGGTGGCGCCGTCGCGTTCGACCACGGCGGTGCCGGGTACGCGTACGCCTTGGGGCTTTTGTGCCTGTTCGGGCTTGGCCTGTTCCAGGAAGCTCACGCGTACGCCCATCTCGGGGACGATGCGGGGGTCTTTGACCTTCATCGCTACGCGCACTTTCACCGTGGCCTTGCCGCGGTCGGCGGTGGGGATGATCGCGATCACTTCGCCGGGGATCTTCCAGTCCGGATAGGCGTTGAGGATCACTTCCACCGGCATCTTCGGTTCCACGCGGCCGATGTAGGACTCGCCGACTTCCACTTCTACTTCCAGCGATTCCATGTCCACGATGGTGCCGATGCCGGTGCGGGTGAAACCGCCGGTGGCCAGCGGCGAGACGATCTCGCCTGGCTGTGCGGACTTGGCCGTCACCACGCCGGCAAACGGGGCGCGCACGATCGTGTTGTCCACGCCAATGTCGCTGATCGACAGGTTGTTGCTGGCGACCTTGACGTTGCGTTGGGCGGTCTGCATCTGGGCGCGCAACGCATCGCGCAGCGACACGGCCTCGTCGTATTGCGAGCGCGAGACCAGTTGCTGGTCGACCAGGGTTTGCAGGCGGTTGGCGTCGGCTTCGGCGCGCTTGAGGGTGGCGCTCACATTGGCGACCTGGCTGCTGGCTGCCGCCACCTGCGAAGAGGCCAGTTCGCGCGCGGCGTCGGCATCGATGGGATCCAGCGTGGCGATCACCTCGTCGGCTTCCACCCGCATGCCTTCTTCGATCATCACCTCGCGCACCCGGCCGGTGACCTTGGCCGAGACCGTCGCCGTGCGGCGTGCCACCACATAGCCGGAGGCATCCAGCACCGAGGCGCTGCTGCTGCCGGCGCTGATCGCTACCACCGGCGCGGTGCGCACTTGTGGGGCGGGCTTGCGGCCGAACAGGGCCCAGGCGCCTGCGCCCAGCAACAACAGCACCGCCACCACGACCAGGCCGATCCACAACCCGCGCCGCGCGGGCGGCTCGCGTCCTGCGGGCGACTTGCGGTCGATCTTCAGTTCCTTCAGGAGATCAGCAGAGCTATTCATCGGCAACCATGACGACGGGACGGGAACAATGTGACCGAGGCGGCCAGACATCGACAAGCTGCCGGAAGTCACCACTTGCAAGCGGCGCAGCATGACGGCGATCACGTTCGCCGTCCAGCCGGGCGCCAGCCGCCGCCTTTACACTCGACGAACCTCCCCGGGGAAAATCGACATGCCCTCACGCTCGCGCGCCTTCGCGCTGGTTGCCGTCCTGCTGCTGCTCACCTTCGCCGCGCCCGCCTGGGCGCAGCAGTTCAAGGTGCTGGTGGCTGCTATCCCCAACCAGTACCACCACGACTACATCCCGGTGGCCAAGCCGCATTTCGAGGAAATGGCGCGTCGCCACGACTTTGCGATGACCTGGGACTGGGACGGGCGCGCCTTCGATGGTGACTTGGCGCAATACCAGGCCATCGTCTTGCTCAATAGCCCGGCCAGCGACCTGAACCCGGCGCGTCGCGCCAACTTCCAGAAGTACGTACGGGCTGGCGGCGGGGTCGTGGCGGTGCACAAGGCCTTCGCCATCAAGAAAGGGGATTGGCCGTGGTACGACCAGATGATCGGGCGCTCGTTCCGCACGCATCCCTATGGGCAGACCGCGATGATCGACATCGTCGATGCAACCCACCCTGCCACCGCCGGGCTGCCCAAACGCTGGCTATGGACCGATGAGTGGTACGAGTACGACCCGCCCTACGCCGATGACCTGCACGTGGTGATGGAGGTGGACGAGCGCACCTACGACCCCACTGCCATCTGGCCGGGTCAGGTCGCCAAGGGCATGGGCCGCCATCACCCGGTGGCCTGGTACCACGTGTTCGAGGGCGGTCGCGTTTTCGCCACCGCGATCGGCCACCCGGCCGAGGTGTATGCCGACCCGCTGTATCTGGGCCATCTGTATGGCGCCATCTACTGGGCGGCGACGGGGCGGGGCATAGACGCGCCGCACTGAAGCACCGCAGCCGGGCCGATCGGGACTTTCGTCACCCTGACCTAAGGCCGATGAGTCGACCGCGGCGGGGCCGGATACTGGGCACTCCACGGAATGGGAGCGCGCACGATGTCCAGGCACCACCGCTTCGGCACGCTGATCGCCGGATCGATCTTCTTGCTGGCCCTGGTGCTGGCCTTGCAGCTGCGCGATGCGCTGGCCTGGTTCGGGTGGCACGTACCGGGGCTGCCGTTCGCCTTTGGCGGCGGCATCGTCGACAACGCCTTGGCCGTGCTGCTCGTCGTGGGCGTCGCGCGATGGCTGGCGCGTGTCGGCCCGCTGTCTGGCCACCTGGGCTTGCGCTGGAACGGGCTGGCTGGACCGATGTTGACGGCCTTGGCCACGCTGCCGTTCTGGGTCGGGCTGGGGTTGTTGTATCCGGTCAGCGCCGAGTTCGCCTTCAAGGATTTGCTGTGGCTGGCGGTGTTGTTCCCACTGGCTGAAGAAGTGGTGTTCCGCGGTTTCGGTTTCATCTTCGCGCGGCGCGTGCTGCGCTGGCCTTGGCTGGCCGCCGTGCTGCCGCAAACGCTCGTGTTCGGTGCGATCCACTGGTTGAGCATGGGCGGCGGCACCGGCGTGGCATTGCAGGTGTTCGCCATCACCGCCGCCGGCGCGATGGTGTTCGCCTGGCTCGACACGCTGGATGGCGACACGATCTGGAGCGGCTGGATCCTGCACGTCTCGCTCAATGCGGCATGGAATGTGTTTGCCGTCTCCGACAGCGCCTCCACCGGATGGCTGGGCAATGCCCTGCGCTTCGGTTGCGCGGCGCTGGCGGTGTTGATGCTGATGGCGTTGCGGCGGCATCGCGTGCGTGGCGCCAGCGGTTTGCAGTCGGCGTTGTCGCGGCCATGAGCGAATCGGATGAGAGGCACCCCATGACGATGCCACGCGCTCTCAGGACGCGGCTGATATGCGCGGCGGGGGCAGCCGCACAGGGTCGCGATCGCCGATGCAGCGCCAGTGCTTCACTGATCTCGCGGGTCGCCGAACAGAGGCTTTGAACAGGGGAAGGGCCTGGCCCGGATCGTTCTCGTCGTTCGATCTGGCGCCAGGCCCGGTTCCTCACCACGGGCGGTGCGCGTTACCCTAGTGCCATGGCGATGCCGACCGTATCGCCGCAAGCCAGGCGGTATGGCAGGACACGATGGGCTTCGAAGCATTTCTGCATCAATACCGAGCGTTGCTGGCGCTGTTGTCGTTGCTGGCGCTGGTCAACGTGATGTTCGCGCATCGCGCGTTGCTGCGATTGGCCGCCGCGCAGCCGGCACTATTGCGGGCGGTCGGCATCATTCGCATCGATTGGTGGCTGCGTTGCGTGCTGGGTGTGGCCCGGCTGGGCTTCACCCGCGCAGGCCATGCCCTGCCACTGGCCACCCGATTGCAGTTCCAGGCAGTGGCACTGACCTATGTCGTATTGATCGCGCTGATGCTGCGGGCGATCTTCGATCTGGCGCGCCTGCTGTAAAGCCATGGCCGCTCGGCGACGACGAGGCGGCCGCCCATACGGCCGGCCGCAACGAAGCGCGGCGTCCCTCAGCCGAACTGGCCCTTCAACATGGCCCACGCCGAGCGCAGTGCCAACGCCTCGCCACCGGCCGGGCGGCCCGGGCGATCGGTATCGTTCCAGGCATACACGTCCAGGTGCGCCCACGACTGGCCCGGCGGCACGAAGCGCTCCAGGTACAGTGCAGCGGTGATCGCGCCGGCCATGCGCGAGCCCGCATTGGCAAGATCGGCCACGTGGCTGTTGAGGTAACGCAGGTAGGGACGCCACAACGGCATGCGCCACACCGGATCGCGGGTCTGCTCGCCCGCGTCGATCCAGGCATGCGCCACGGTGTCGTCGTTGGCGAACAACGCCGGCAGGTCCGGACCGAGCGCCACGCGCGCGGCCCCGGTCAGCGTGGCGAAATCCAGGATGAGCGCGGGCTTGGCTTCGCTGGCATAGGCAAGTGCATCGCACAGCACCAGGCGACCTTCGGCATCGGTGTTGTCGACCTCCACGCTCACGCCGGCGCGGGTAACGATGACTTCGCCGGGACGGAACGCATCCGGCCCGATCGCGTTCTCTACCGCGGGGATCAACAGGGTCAGGCGGACCGGCAACTGGCGCGACATCACCAGCCCGGCCAAGGCCAGCGCGTGCGCGGCACCGCCCATGTCCTTCTTCATGTGGCGCATGCCGTCGGCCGGCTTGAGGTCCAGCCCGCCGGTGTCGAAGCACACGCCCTTGCCGACCAGGGTCAGCGCCGGGTGCGCTTCGTCGCCCCAGTGCAGCTCGATCAGGCGCGGCGCGCGATGCGATGCGCGGCCCACCGCATGGATGGTCGGGAAATTACGCGCCAGCAGGGCGTCGCCGGTGATCACCTCGAGGCGTGCACCGTGCTCGGTGGCGATCTCGCGGGCCGCCGCTTCCAACTGCTCGGGTCCCATGTCCTCGGTGGGCGTGTTGACCCAATCGCGCACGCGCAACGAGGCCTGCACCAGGTCGGCAATTTCCGGCGACGGGGTGGCCACCAACTCGGCCGGTGCACGATTGAGTTTGCGGTAGCGCGCAAAGCGGTAGCTGCCCAGGCCCCAGCCCAGATGCAGGGCGGCCGTGTCGGCCTCGTCCAGCGCGTCGGCTACCGTCCAGCGCGTGCCGGCCGGCAATGCGAAAGGCGCATGCGCATAGGTATAGGCATCGGCGCGGTCACCCACGCCCAGCACGGCGCCGGCCAGGCCGGCCTCGCCCGGCAGCAGCAACACGCTGCCCGGGGCGGCGACAAACTGCTGTGCCTGTGCCCAGCCCTGGGTCGCGGCCGGCTGGCGCTCCAGCCAAGCGCCAAACTGCACGCGGTCGAGCACGTGCAGCGGCAGGGCAGTGGCGGAGGCGGTGGTGAAACCTTGCGGCAACGACATGGTCGATCCTTGGGTCAGGCGCGCAGGCGCGCCGGGATGAGGAAAAAAGAAGCAACGTTCATGCCACCGTGCCGACCGATGCACGGCCTTCAAGACGAACGGCCTGTTCGTCCAGCCAGTCGGCCAGTCCGGTCAGCGTGTCGAACTCCAGATCCGGCGCGCGGTGCGCGTGGGGCCACAGGCCTTCGACGCGATTGATCCAGCACGCGCGCAGGCCGGCATCGAGCGCGCCCATCACGTCCATGTCGATGTGGTCGCCCACGTGCAGTACTTCATGCGCCGGCACGCCCAGGCGTTCGCAGGCGGCATGGAAAATGCTGGCCTGGGGCTTGGCCGCACCGTGCTCGCGTGAACCCAGCTGGAAAGCGAAGTGATGGTCCAGCCCGATCCGCACCAGGTCGGCGTTGCCATTGCTGACGGCGGCAATGGGCACGCGCTGGGCGATGCGTGCCAGCGCATCCAGCGCATCGGGATAGCATTCGACCTGATTGCGCGCGGCGTAGAACACCTCGTACGCCGCTTCGACCAGTGCGACGTCACCGCCGCTGCGCTCGAAGGCCTGTTGCAGGGTCAACCGGCGCAGCGCGCTCAGGTCGTGATGCAACTGGGGGTTGTCGACGAAACTGCGCTCGCGCAGCTCCCGCATGCCGGCCACATCAAAGTGCGTGGCGGTAACGGGGCTGTGGACCAGCATCCAGTCATGCAACACCTGATCGATGCGCGCGCCGATGGGGGCGAACGGCCACAGGGTGTCGTCCAGGTCGAGGGTAATGGCGCGGATCGGGAAGCTCATCCGATTATTTTAGGGGAAGCCAGGACCCGCTGCGCGAGATGCCCGCGAGTGGCCCGGGGAGCAACGCGACAACGTTGTCTTGTTTGGCGCACGACGCGGCACCTGATCGTTTCGGGTGCGGCGATCACATGACGTGACCGGTGCCCTGAGTGTCCCCAAAAAGCGCGGCCGCTCACCCGTTCAGGAACATCCCCGGTGGCAACGCGATGGCCGGCAATGCGGAATCCGGCAATGTGCAAAGCGCGCGCCGGCACTCCGCCGCGACAGCGAGCGCCCTCACTCCAGCAGCCGAGCCCAGCGCTGCGTGCCTTCCAACCGGCTGAGGATCATCTTGACGCATACCAGTAGCGGCACGGCCAACAGCAGACCCACGAATCCCCACAGCCAGCCGAACACCATCAGCCCCAGGATCAGGATCAATGGCGAAATCGCCATGCGTCGCCCCAGGATGATGGGGGTGACGATCTGGCCTTCGATGGTGTGCAGCATCAGATACAGCAGCGCCGGCAGGGCCGAGGCCAAGGGTGTGGAGAAGGTCACAAAACCCATCAGCAGCATCAGCATCACGCCGATCAGTGGGCCGACGTAAGGGGCAAAGTTGAGCAGCGCCGCCACCGTGCCCCATAGCAGTGATTCCTGCAACGGCACGCCCAGCGCATACAGGATGCCCGCATAGATCATGCCCACGGCGGTATTGATCAAGGTGATGGTGAGCACGTAACGCGACACCTCGCGCTCTATCTCCAACATGATGCCGGTGGTGAAGCGTTGTTGTTGCCGACTGGGCAGCAAGGCCACCGCGTGTCGTTGCAGGTTCTCGCCATACACCATGAAGAAGAACGTCAGCAGCACCACCGCCAGCAGCGAGGCGGCCAACTTGGGCGCACGCACCAGGGCGCGATAGGGATCGTCCAACTGGGTGCGCACGATCTGAACCTGCTTGCCGGTCTCGCCGCCAGCGGCGCGCGCGAAACTTTCAGCCGCCTGGTTGGCCTGCTGCACGGGTTTGGTGAAGTCGCGTACCTGCCGGGAAATCTGCCGCATCTGGCTGGGCGCCTGTTGGAACCATTCCGCCGCCGGACCCACCAGTTGCGCCGTCAGGGCGACCGTACCGGCCAAGCCAACCACGATCACCAGCAGCGCGCCCAGGAAACGCGGCAAGTGCATGCGCCGCAGCAGCCGGATCACCGGATTGCCGACCATCGAGAAGAACATCGCCAGCAGCACCGGCAGGATCACCGTCTGCGCGGCCCACAGCGTGTAGGCCACCGCCAACGTGGCCAGCACGAGCACGGAGGCTGGCGCGCGTGGACGCGGACGCAGCGCGGGTGCCGGAGGACCGGCCTCGTCGATGACCACGGTGGAAGGAAGGGAGTCGGGGTCCAGCGGAAGGGGGTGGCTCATGCACGGAGGATGGCAGACCGGCGACCCCGGCGGTCATTCATTATCAAGTCCAGCGGTGTCAACGGCGCGCATGCCGCGCGTGCTGGATGCGTCACTGCAACGAGGTGTGGGGCGAGCGCCGGCCTGTGACTACGGTCTGGCCTCAGGCATCCGGCAGGCTGCGCCGCGGGTGTTGGGCGGACGCGGCGGTAGGGCGGACCGGTCGCTGGCTCCCTCCGGATGGGGCCAGCGCCGCCAAGCCCTCAGCGCTCGGACAGTTCTGTCGCTGCCTCGGCCGGCCGGGGCGCGGTCGCCAACAGATCGTCATCCTGGTCGCGTGGCAGGTTGGCCGACCTGGCGCCGGATGCCGGTGCCACCGGCACCTCGCCTTCGGCCACGGCCTGCGCACTGTCGGCGGCGCGCTCGGCCTGCTCGCCAGCGGCCTCGGTCTGCTGGGCCGCGTGCTGGGCCTGCATGGCCGTGATCAGGCCGGACACCGTGGAGAACATCTGCACCCAGCGGGTGGCCTGGTTGGCCACCAGCTTGCCCTTGGACGGTTCCAGCTTGCCGGCCAGAAAGCCCGTGATCAGGCCGGCACCCACGATGCGCAACGGCGTCCACCCTTGGCGCCACACCCGTTGCAGCGTGCCCCAGTGGACCTCGGTGTCATCGGCGCGGCCGTGCACCAAGTGCTCGGCACGGTCTACGCGATGGCGCAATTGATTGAAGTTCATCGCGGCGTCTCCTCGCGGTCGCGCGCGGCCATGCTCGCGTGTTGTGCGGCAGGGGCCGCCCGGGCGGGCTCCGGTTCCTCGTCGTCGTCGTGGTGTTCGTCGAACACGCCCAGCCGGGTCAACTGGCGACGCGTGGCGTGCATGCCCATGTGGTCGAAGAAGCGCGACACCCGCCATACCGCCAGTGCTGTCATCGCCAGGCTGGCGAGCGCGGTAAAGAACAATGACTGGAACCAGGACAAGCCCAGTCGCTGCAGCAAGGCAATGATGGCGCCGGCCAACAGCAGCCAGGAAGAAGCGCCGAAGACGATCGCCACGCCAGCCCAGGCCAGGCTGCGACCGAACGCGCTACGCGCCAGCGCGAGGTCAGCCGATATCAACCGGCGCAACGCGCGCAGCGTGTCCTTGCCCGAGCCCAGCGTGGCCTTGCCGGCGGCGCCGACCTGGCGGATGGCCTCATCGATGCCCGGCGACGGCGTGCCGTCGTCCGGGGCGGGCTGGCCCGAGGGCCGAGTCGCGTCGTCGCTCACGCGGCAGGCTTAGTCGTTGTTGCCGCTGCGCGCGAGCTTGGCAATCACCCAGCCGGCGGCGAAGGCCACGCCGAACGAGGCCAGCGGACGTTCGCGGATCAGCTCCGAAGCGCTGTCGAGCAGGTCGCGCCCTTTGTCCATCAGTGCGTCCATCTGCTCCTTGGCAGCGGCGCCGCCGACCTCGGCCGCAGCCAGCCCGGACAGGGCGGTGTCGCTCAGCTCGGCCTTGACGTTGGCCTTGCCCAGGCGCAATTCATCGCCAGCGGCCGTGGCGGCACCGCGCACGGCTTCACCAGCAGCGCTGGCGGCGGACTTCAGGTGGCCGCCTGCTTCGCTGAGGTTGCCCTTGAGCTGGTCGGTATTGGTCGGAACGCTCATCGTGATCTCCTTGGGGGTCGGGCTCCGCGATGGCGCGGAAGCTGGAGCCTAGCAATATCACTGGGGCGGTGTAGGCCTTGTTATCGGAAGCCCACGACCAGGCGGCCACGCTGAGCGCTTCAGCGGGTCGACGGTTGATGGAAGCGCGCCGTAGCGTGGCAGGCGGACCGGCCACGCGATTGAAGCTCGACCGGCCGCTTACCGCATCAACACCTGGTACTGCGCGTTGCCGCGCACGATCCGCAGCACCAGCTGCGGCGTCGGCTTGGCAAAGTTGGCCCGCCAGCCGGCGAGGTCGGCAAACTCGCCGGCCGAGGCAGCCAGCACCACGTCGCCGGTGGCCAATCCGTTCTGCGCCGCGCGGCTGCCGCGCTTGACCTCGGTGATCAACACCCCACTGATGCCGGACTGGCGCAGCGACTCGGGCAGGTCGGTAAAGGTGGCACCGGCCAAGCGCGGATCCAGCGACTCACCCGTCGCCGCGCGCGCCTGTTCGCGCAGCGGCGCGCTCAACTGCAGCGACTTGCCGTCACGACGTACGTCCAGCGATACCCGGCTCCCGACCGCCTGCAGGCCTTCGTAGTTGTGCAGGGCCTCGGCACTGTCCACCCGCTCGCCATTGGCACCCACGATCACATCGCCGGTCTGCACGCCGGCCGCCGCAGCGGCAGAGCCCGGCAGCACGCGCGTCACCAGTGCGCCGCGCGTGGTGTCCAGGCCCAAACCCTGCGCGATCTGCGCGGTGATGTTTTGCGTCTCCAGCCCCAACGTGCCGCGGATCACCACCCCGTCGTTCTTCAGCAGCTGCTCGACCACACTGCGCGCCAGGTTCGAGGGAATCGCCAGGCCCAGGCCGATGTTGCCGGCCATCGAGCCCTGCGGGTTGAAGCTGGCCGTGTTGATGCCCACTAGCCGGCCTTGCAGGTCGACCAGCGCGCCGCCGGAGTTGCCCGGGTTGATGGAGGCATCGGTCTGGATGAAGTTCTGGTAGCCCATGCCGCGGATACCGGTACGTCCCACGGCCGACACGATGCCGCTGGTCACCGTCTGGGTGAAGCCGAACGGATTGCCGATCGCCACCACGAAGTCGCCCACCCGCAGTTGCGAGCTGTCGGCGAGCTGGATGGCGGTGAGCTTGTCGGCGGGGATGCGGATCAACGCGATGTCGGTGTCGGCGTCCGATCCCAGGAACTCGGCCTTCACCGTACGACCGTCGGCCAGCGTGACCTGCACGTCGTCGGCGTTTTCGATGACGTGGTGGTTGGTCAGTACATAACCCTTGGCCGCATCGATGATCACACCCGAGCCCAGGGATTCGTTGATGCGCTCCTGCGGCACGTCGGGAAACAAGCGACGAAAGAACGGATCGTTGAAGTAGGGGTTGCGCACGCGAACCACCTGCTTGGTGTTCACGCTGACCACCGCCGGCATGGCTTGCTGCAGCATCGGCGCCAGCGAGGGCACGGGCTGGCCGCCGACCGATGCGGGCAACGCCGCCACCGTGGGCAGTGCGGCCGCGGGTGCCAGTGCCGTGGCATCGGCGCGACTGTCCGACCAGACATAGAGGCCGATGGCAGCAAAACCGCCAAAGGCGGCGGCCAGGGAAAGGGTCAGCAGCGTGGGCAGCGGGCGCATGAGGGTGTCGTCGGGCAAGGGGAAGGAGCGCCACCCGCTGGGGGCGGCGCGCAGGGCCGGGCTGTGGGGTACGAACGTAGCTGAACAAGCGTGCAGTGCCACCATTTAACGGTCGGTGAAAGGCCGTTTGGAACGGTCGGTGCGTCACATACGCGCGCTGTGCCCATTTGCGATGTGACGGCGTTGACAGTCCCTGGCCCCAGCGTTAGCTTGGCGGCTCGTTGCCACCAGATGTTGGGGTGGCCAATTCAAGAAACACTAGATTTGCCAAAACAGGGCGTGCTTCAGGGGGCACAGTCCGGGGTCGCGAGGCATGAACCACTCGCCAGGCAAGGGCAAGCAACGGGCCGACATCTCTACCCTCGGACCGACCACGGCCCCGCCGCCAGTGCGAGCGATCCACCTGCGCGCCCGCCGGCCGGAGACCTTCCGCCGGCCCCCCGGGAGTTGACCTGTCATGGCCCGCCGCCAAGGAGACGAGACAACGATGAGCACGGTCCGGCTGGAAGTAGTCCAGAACACTCGATCCGACCTCGTACCCATGCAGCCGGCCTCCCAGGACATCTGGGACAAGAAGTACCGGCTCAAGACCAAGCAGGGCGAGGCAGTCGACGCCGACATCGACGGGACCTACCGTCGCGTGGCGCGGGCGCTGGCCGATGCCGAGACCACCGATGAGAAGCGCGAATATTGGTACGAGCGTTTCGCCTGGGCACTGCGCAAGGGCGCCATCCCCGCCGGCCGCATCACCTCCAATGCCGGTGCGCTGGCGCACAAGCCGGCCACCAGCACGATCAACTGCACCGTGTCGGGCACCATCACCGACTCGATGGACGGCATCCTGCAGAAGGTGCACGAGGCCGGCCTCACGCTGAAGGCCGGTTGCGGCATCGGTTACGAATTCTCGACGCTGCGCCCGCGCGGCGCGTTCGTCGCCGGTGCCGGTGCCTATACGTCGGGCCCGATGTCCTTCATGGATATCTTCGACAAGATGTGTTTCACCGTCTCCAGCGCCGGCGGACGCCGTGGCGCGCAGATGGGCACGTTCGATGTCAGCCATCCGGATGTCAAAGATTTCATCCGCGCCAAGCGCGAAGACGGTCGCTTGCGCCAGTTCAACCTGTCGCTGCTGATCACCGACGGTTTCATGCAGGCGGTGGAGCACGATAGCGATTGGCCGCTGGTGTTCCCGGTCAACCGCAAGGAAGAGGCCGACGTGGACCTGGGCGACGCCGAGCAGGTGGTGTGGCGCGACTGGCCGCTGCACGACAACTACATCGTGCGCGACGATGGCCTGGTGGCCTGCAAGATCTACGGCCACATCCGCGCGCGGCACCTGTGGGACATGATCATGGTGTCCACGTACGACTATGCCGAGCCGGGGTTCATCCTGATCGACAAGGTCAACGAGATGAACAACAACTGGTGGTGCGAGAATATCCGTGCCACCAACCCGTGCGTGACCGCCGATACCTGGGTGCAGACCAGCGAGGGGCCGCGCCAAGTGGCAGACCTGATCGGCCAGCCGTTCCAGGCCCGCGTGGACGGTCGTGACCACGCCACGGGCGATGAAGGGTTTTTCCTCACTGCCACCAAACCGGTAGTCCGTCTGCAGACCCAAGAAGGTCATGCATTGCGTCTGACGACCGACCATCGCGTGCGCCGCGCCAGTCGGGTCACGCGCTGGTCGCTGGAAACGCAGTGGTGCGCCGCGGGTGACCTGCAGCCGGGCGACCAAGTCCTGCTCAACAACCACGGCGCCAACGCCGAGTGGGCGGGCCAGTACACCTACGAGCAGGGTCAGCTCCTGGGCATGCTGGTAGGTGATGGCACGTTGAAATCCGACAAGGCGGTGCTCTCGGTATTCACGGCCGCGCTGGCCGCCAACGGTGGCGCGATGGCGATGCCTGCCGGCACGCGCGCGCTGATGGAACAGGTCGAGCAAGCCGCACGGACCTTGCCGCATCGCAACGACTTCCAGGGCTGGCAGTCCGTCGGCGGACGGAACGAATATCGTCTTTCGCTCGGCGCGCTGAAGTCGTTGGCCGAAGACGTGGGCATGAGCCCTGGGAACAAGGCCATCACCCCGGCCATGGAGCGCAGCTCAAGCGATTTCCAGCGGGGATTTCTACGCGGCCTGTTCGACAGCGATGGCTCGGTGCAGGGAACCCAAGCCAAAGGCGTCAGCGTGCGCCTGGCGCAATCGGACCTGCCGCGCCTTGAAGCGGCGCAGCGCATGCTGCTGCGGGTGGGCATCGCCTCCACGATCTATCAGGATCGACGCGCGGCCGGCACGACCGTGTTGCCGGATGGCCGTGGTGGCCACGCCGAATACGCCACCCGTGCACAGCATGAGCTGGTCGTGAGCGGTGCCAACCTGGCCACGTTCGCCCAGCGCGTCGGGTTTGCCGATAGCGACAAGCAGACCAAACTGGAGCGCGCACTGGGCAATTACGGCCGCGCGCTTAATCGCGAGCGCTTCCTGGCCACTGTCGAGGCGGTCACCGACGACGGCGTGGAGGCGGTATACGACGTCCAGGTGCCGGGCATCAATACGTTCGACGGCAACGGCTTCCACGCCCACAATTGTGGCGAACAACCCTTGCCGCCCTATGGCGCCTGCCTGCTTGGCTCGATCAACCTCACCACCTTCGTTCGCGATCCCTTCACCGACAAGGCGCGATTCGAGTGGGAGGAGTACAAGGAGGTCGTGCGTGTGTTCACCCGCATGCTCGACAACGTGGTCGAGGTCAACGGCCTGCCGCTCGAGCAGCAGCGCCAGGAGATCACCCGCAAGCGCCGCCACGGCATGGGTTATCTGGGCCTCGGTTCCACCATCACCATGATGGGCTGGAAATACGGCTCCGCGGAATCCGTGAAGTTCACGGAAGACGTCTCCCGCGAGATGGCCATCGCCGGCTGGGAAGAGGCCCTCGAGCTCGCCCAAGAGAAGGGGCCTGCCCCCATCATGGTGGAAGAGTTCGACGTCACCCCCGATATGCTCAGGAAGCGCCCCGAGATGGCCGCGGACGGCTGGCAGGTGGGCGACAAGATCAAGGGCCGTGAGCTGCACGCCAACTACAGCCGCTACATGCAGCGGGTGGCGGAAGTGGCCCCGGACCTGGTGGATGCCCTGGCCGCCCAGGGTGCGCGCTTCACGCACCACAGCTCCATCGCCCCCACCGGCACCATCTCCCTGTCGCTCGCCAACAACGCCAGCAACGGCATCGAGCCGAGCTTCGCCCACCACTACTTCCGCAACGTCATCCGGCCCGGCAAGAAGTCCAAGGAGAAGGTGGACGTCTACTCCTTCGAGCTGCTGGCCTACCGCGAGCTCATCAACGCCAAGGCCATGCCGGACTCGGACAAGCCCGACGAGAAGCTGCCGGAGTACTTCATCACGGCGGAGCACATCAACCCCAAGGAGCACGTGGACATCCAGGCCGC
>DASWQJ010000195.1:0-7159 GCA_036403795.1 Stenotrophomonas sp. | reverse complement strand
CAGTTTCTTGGCCGCCGCCCGCGCTTCCTTGCTGACCTCCACGCCGCCGAGCATGCGCGCCAGTTCTTCCTGGCGGGCCGCCGGGGTGAGTAGTTCCACCGCGCTCTGGGTCATCCCCTCCACCGGCGCCTTGCTGACCCGGTAATGGGCGTGTCCCTTGGCCGCAACCTGCGGCAGGTGCGTCACGCACAGCACCTGGCGCTGCTCGCCCAGGGCGCGCAGCTTCTGGCCCACGATGTCGGCCACGGCCCCGCCGATGCCGGAGTCGACCTCGTCGAACACCATCGTCGGCACGGCATCCAGGCCCAGTGCGGCGACCTCGATGGCCAGCGAGACGCGCGACAACTCGCCACCGGAGGCCACCTTGCGCAAGGCGCGCGGCGGCTGCCCGGCATTGGCCGCGACCAGGAATTCGACGCGCTCGGCGCCCTGCGGGTCGGGTCGCTCGCCCGCCTGGGGTTGCAGTTCGATCAGGAAGCGCCCGCCGCCCATGCCCAGTTCGCCGATCAGCGTGGTGGTATCCCGGCTGAGCGAATCGGCCGCGGCCTGGCGGCTGGCGGTGAGCGTGGCGGCAGCCAGCTGCCATTGCGCCACGGCCTCGGTGATGAGTTGGTCGATCCGCTGCAGGCGCAGGTCCGCGCCGCGCAGGATCTCGACCTCGGCCATCATGCGGTCGCGATGCTCGGACAGTTCTTCGGGCGTCACCCGGTGCTTGCGCGCCAGATCGTGCAGGCGGCCCAGCTTTTGCTCCATCTCCTCGAACTGGGCGGGGTCGGCATCCAGGTCGTCGCGGATCCGGTCCAGCACCGCCAAGGCTTCTTCCAGCTGGATGGAGGCGCTGTCGAGCAGATCATCGACCTCGCGCAGGCGCGGCTCGTGTTCGATGACCCGCGCCAGTTCGTGGCGCCCTGATTGCAGCAAGCCCAGTACCGAGCCGCCTTCCTCGCCGTTGAGCTGGTCGGCGATGCGCTCGCAGGCCCCGATCAACGAGGTGGCATGGGCTTGCCGGCGATGCGCTGCGCCCAGCGCGATGATCGCTTCGGGCGCCAAGTCCTCGCGCGCCAGCTCGGCCAATTGGTGCTCCAGGAAGGCGATGCGGTCGCTTACATCGCCTTGCGCCGATAGGGTGTCGCGCTCGTCCAGCAAGGCCTGCCAGCGACCGGACGCCAGGCGGACCGTCCCGCGCAACTCGCCGTTGCGGGCATAGGCATCGAGCAGGGCGAGCTGGCTGCCGCGCGAGAGCAGGGCCTGGTGCTCATGCTGTCCGTGGATCTCCACCAGGAAACCCGCCAGTTCGGCCAGTTGCGACAGGGTGACCGGTCGTCCGTTGATCCAGGCGCGCGAGCCACCATCCGCGCGGATGATCCGGCGCAGTTGGCATTGGCTGTCGTCATCGAGCTCCTGCTCGGCCAGCCAGTCGCGCGCTGGACTGGCATCGGCGAGCGCGAACTCGGCCGACAGCTCGGCGCGGTCGGCCCCGTGGCGCACCACGCCGCTGTCGGCGCGCAGGCCGGACAGGAAGCCCAGCGCGTCCACCATCAACGACTTGCCCGCGCCCGTCTCGCCCGACACTACGGTCATGCCCGCCCCGAACTCCAGTTCGGTGGCGCGGACAACGGCAAAATCCTTGATTGAAAGATGAGTCAGCATGGGCCAGGCAGGTGGGTGGACAGGGGAAGCTTAGTGGCTGGGCCCCGCACGCGGAATGGGTCGCCGCTTGCCAAGGGTGGGCAGAGACATTATCTAATGGGTCGTCTCATTGGCTGAGTCCATGCGCCCACCCTCTACGCCTACGCTCGATCCCCGGGCCCGCCAGCTGCTGCGCACGTTGATTTCGCGGTACATCCGCGACGGCGAGCCGGTTGGTTCCAAGACCCTGGCCCAGGCGGCCGGGCTGGATATCAGCGCCGCGACGATCCGCAACGTGCTCTCCGACCTGGAGGAGCTGGGCCTGTTGGCCTCGCCCCATTCCTCGGCCGGGCGCGTGCCCACCGCCCACGGCTATCGTGTGTTCGTCGATTCGCTGGTGCAGATGCAACCCCCGGCCGAAGAGGAGGTGCGCCGGCTGCGCACCGAGCTGTCCGGCAGCGCCGGCACCCAGTCATTGCTGGGCAGCGCCTCGGAAATGCTCTCGGCCATGACCCACTTCGTCGGCATGGTCAGCGCGCCGCGGCGCGAGCAGTTCGCGTTCCGCCACATCGATTTCGTGGCCCTGGATGCGCGCCGGGTGCTGGCGATCCTGGTGTTTGCCGACAACGAGGTGCAGAACCGGGTCATCGAGCCGCGCCGCAGCTTCGAGCGGGCCGAGCTGGAGCGGGTGGCCAACTACCTGAATGCCCATTTCGCCGGGCGCGCCCTGGCCGATATCCGCGCCAGCCTGCTGCGCGAGTTGCGCCACGCCAAGGACGAAATGGAAGAACTGCTGGCCCACAGCGTGGAGCTGGCCAGCGAAGTGCTGGTGCCGGCGTCGGCGGAGGACATCGTCATGGCCGGGCAGACCCGGCTGATGGGCGTGCAGGACCTGTCGGACCTGGATCGCCTGCGGGAGCTGTTCGAGGCTTTCGCCAGCAAGCGCGAGATCCTGCAACTGCTGGAGCGCACCATCCAGGCGCCGGGCGTGCGGATCTTCATTGGCGAGGAGACCGGAATGTTGTCGCTGGGAGAGGTCTCGCTGGTGACGGCTCCCTACACGGCACACGGCCAGGTGCTGGGCGTGTTGGGGGTGATCGGGCCCAAGCGCATGGCCTACGACCGGGTCATTCCGCTGGTCCAGGCCGCCGCCCGCGAGCTGGGCGCGGCCATGGAGCCGCCCGTCGAGTGACCTTGGGCGGGCGCGGGGCGCGCCCGGGCCTCGTGGCCGCATCGATTGTCCCGATCTAGCGCTTGAAACAATCCCATCTGCCCATATACGGGATGAATGGGGGCGGGGCGTTGCCTGCCCATGGACGCGCAAATGAATCAAGACCACCCGGAATTCGACTCTCAAAACCCCGACCAGGCGCAGGCGCCGGTCGACCCCGTGCAGGACGAACTCGAGGCGTTGCGCAGTGAGGTCGCCTTGGTCAAGGCCGACGTCCTGCGCGAGCGCGCCGACCTTGAAAACCAGCGCAAGCGCATCGCCCGCGACGTGGAGCAGGCGCGCAAGTTCGCCAATGAAAAGCTGCTGGGTGAACTGTTGCCGGTGTTCGACAGCCTGGACGCCGGGCTGACCGCGGCCGGCACCGAGCCCAGCCCGCTGCGCGACGGCCTGGAGATGACCTACAAGCAGTTGCTCAAGGTCGCCGCCGACAACGGGCTGACCCTGCTGGACCCGACTGGCCAGCCGTTCAACCCGGACCACCACCAGGCCATCAGCCAGGTCGCCAGCCCGTCGGTCGCCCCCGGGCACGTGGTGCAGGTGTTCCAGAAGGGCTACCTGCTCAACGAGCGCCTGCTGCGGCCGGCGTTGGTGGTGGTGGCCCAGCACGACTGAGCACCGCCGGCGCCTGAACCCGGCGACCGGCGAACGGAACGCAGATTTGCGGGGATGGCTTGAATGGTTTTGCGGCCATCCCCACATCGCAGACAGCCGCCGGCCGGCTTGCATCAAGCCCGGCCGCTTCAACAGACAAGACACTTTTCAGGAGCCATCCCATCATGGGCAAGATCATCGGTATCGACCTGGGCACCACCAATTCCTGCGTGGCGATCATGGAAGGCGGCAAAGCCCGCGTCATCGAGAATTCCGAAGGCGACCGCACCACGCCTTCCATCGTCGCCTACACCAAGGACGGCGAAGTCCTGGTGGGCGCCTCGGCCAAGCGCCAGGGCGTCACCAACCCCAAGAACACCTTCTACGCGGTGAAGCGCCTGATCGGCCGCAAGTTCACCGACGCCGAAGTGCAGAAAGACCTGGACCTGGTGCCGTACGGCATTGCCTCGCATGAAAACGGCGACGCCTGGGTGGCGACCGCCGACGGCAAGCGCCTGGCGCCGCAGGAAATCTCCGCCCAGGTGCTGGAGAAGATGAAGAAGACCGCCGAGGCCTACCTGGGCGAGACGGTCACCGAGGCGGTCATCACCGTGCCGGCGTATTTCAACGACAGCCAGCGCCAGGCGACCAAGGACGCCGGCCGCATTGCCGGGCTGGACGTCAAGCGCATCATCAATGAGCCGACCGCGGCGGCCCTGGCCTATGGCCTGGACAAGGAAGGCGCCGATCGCAAGATCGCCGTGTACGACCTGGGCGGTGGCACCTTCGACGTGTCGATCATCGAGATCGCGTCGGTGGATGGCGAGAAGCAGTTCGAAGTGCTGGCCACCAACGGCGACACCTTCCTGGGTGGCGAAGATTTCGACAAGCGCGTCATCGACTATCTCGTCGAGGAATTCCAGAAGGACCAGGGCATCGACCTGCGCAAGGATCCGCTGGCCCTGCAGCGCCTGAAGGACGCTGCCGAGCGCGCCAAGATCGAGCTGTCGACCTCGCAGCAGACCGAAGTCAACCTGCCGTATGTCACCGCCGATGCCTCGGGCCCGAAGCATCTGAACATCAAGCTCACCCGCGCCAAGCTCGAAGCATTGGTCGAGGACCTGGTGCGCAAGTCGATCGAGCCGTGCCGCACCGCGTTGAACGACGCCGGCCTGCGCGCCAGCGACGTCAACGAAGTGATCCTGGTCGGCGGCCAGACCCGTATGCCGAAGGTGCAGCAGGCCGTGGCCGAGTTCTTCGGCAAGGAGCCGCGCAAGGACGTCAATCCGGATGAAGCGGTCGCGGTAGGCGCGGCGATCCAGGGCGGCGTGCTGGCCGGCGACGTCAAGGACGTGCTGCTGCTGGACGTGACCCCGCTGTCGCTGGGCATCGAGACCATGGGTGGCGTGTTCACCAAGATCATCGAGAAGAACACCACCATCCCGACCAAGGCTTCGCAGGTGTTTTCCACCGCCGAGGACAACCAGTCCGCGGTGACGGTGCACGTGCTGCAGGGTGAGCGCGAGCAGGCCCGCTTCAACAAGTCGCTGGCCAAGTTCGACCTGTCCGGCATCGAGCCTTCGCCGCGCGGCCTGCCGCAGGTAGAGGTGTCCTTCGACATCGACGCCAACGGCATCCTGCACGTCTCGGCCAAGGACAAGAAGACCAACAAGGAACAGAAGGTCGAGATCAAGGCCGGTTCGGGCCTGTCGGACGACGAGATCCAGCGGATGGTCGCCGACGCGGAAGCGCATCGCGAAGAAGACAAGAAGTTCCACGAGCTGGTGCAGGCGCGCAACCAGGCCGACGGCCTGATCCACGCCACCCGTAGCGCGATCACCGAGCACGGCAGCAAGGTCGGCGGCGACGTGATCGGTCGCGTCGAGTCGGCCCTGTCGGACCTGGAGACCGCCATGAAGGGCGACGACAAGGCCCAGATTGAAGCCAAGACCAAGGCGCTCGAGGAAGCAGGGCAGTCGCTGTACGCGGCGGCTGCAGCGACCGATCAGGCCGGTGGCGCCGGCGCCGGTCCCGAGGCCGGTGCCCAGGCTCGCGGCGGCGACGACGTGGTCGACGCCGAGTTCACCGAGGTCAAGGACGACAAGAAATAAGTCGTCCTGCCGATAAAACGAAGGAGCGGTGCCCCGGCATCGCTCCTTCGGCTCATCTGCCTCCGAGCGGTATCGGAGGATGTCCCAGCGACCGTCGTCTCGATGGTCCCCTGCCAGGTTCCTGCAGTCCTCCATGAGCAAGCGCGATTACTACGAAGTCCTGGGCGTGGCCCGTGGCGCCAACGACGATGAGCTGAAGAAGGCTTATCGCCGCTGCGCGATGAAGCACCATCCCGACCGCAACCCCGGCGACGCTGCCGCGGAGGCTTCGTTCAAGGAGTGCAAGGAAGCCTACGAAGTCCTGTCCGACGGCAACAAGCGCCGCGCCTACGACGCACACGGCCACGCCGCTTTCGAGCATGGCATGGGTGGCGGCGGCGGTGCCGGCGGCCCGGACATGGGCGATATCTTCGGCGACATCTTCGGCAACATCTTTGGCGGAGGCGGTGGGGCGCGTGCGGCACGTCGCGGCGCCGACATCGGCTATGTGATCGAACTGGACCTGGAAGACGCGGTGCGTGGCGTGGAGCGCCGCATCGAGATTCCGACGCTGGCCGAATGCGAACCCTGCCACGGCAGTGGCTCGGAAGATGGCAAGGTCGAGACCTGCGGCACCTGCCAGGGGCGCGGCAATGTACGCATCCAGCGCGGCATTTTCGCCATGCAGCAGACCTGCCCGCATTGCGCCGGGCGCGGCTCGATCATCCAGAATCCCTGCACGACCTGCCATGGCGCCGGTCGCGTGGAGGACGAAAAAGTCCTGTCGGTCAAGATTCCTGCCGGTGTGGACAGTGGCGATCGCATTCGCCTGGCCGGCGAGGGCGAAGCGGGCCCGGCTGGCACGCCGCCGGGCGACCTGTACGTGGAAGTGCGCGTGCGCGAGCACAGCATCTTCAATCGCGACGGCGACGACCTGCATTGCGAGGTGCCGATTCGCATCACTCAAGCGTCGCTGGGCGACACGGTGCGCGTGGGCACGCTCGATGGCGAGGCGGAGATCCGCATTCCGGCCGAGACCCAGACCGGCAAGCTGTTCCGGTTGCGCGGCAAGGGGGTGCGTTCGGTGCGCAGTCGCATGCCGGGCGATCTGTATTGCCGCGTCGTGGTCGAGACGCCGGTCAATCTCACCGCTGAGCAGCGCAAGCTGCTGGAGTTGTTCGAGGCGACGTTCAACGGCGAAGAGGGACGCAAGCATTCGCCGAAGTCGGCGACGTTCCTGGATGGTGTGAAAGGGTTTTGGGATCGTATGACGTCTTGATGCGGCCGCTTTGCGGGTTGCGATTTTTTGAGGCCGCCGCGAGGCGGCCTTTTCGTTTTTGCGATTTTTGTGTTTTTTGTTGGGATGGGTGTTGTTGCGGCTCGAGTGGCCATTTCATTTATGTCGGCCTTCTCCCTTTGTCTGGGCGTTTTGGATCGCGGCTTGCGAGTTGGGTTTTTTTGTTGAGGGCGCGGTGGGTGTTTGGCGGTTGGTTGTGTTGGGTTACGGTGCGGGCCCCGTCCTGTCGGGATGGTGGGTCGCGGTTCGAGCGGCCATCCATGGCCGCACTCACCGCACGTGGGCCATCCATGGCCCACTGACCCACCACCCCGACAGGAC
>DASWQJ010000194.1:0-4969 GCA_036403795.1 Stenotrophomonas sp. | reverse complement strand
ACAACATCAGCAGGCGCAGGTCGCCGTGGCCCAATGGACGGGTGCCGCGGCCACGACCGCGCGGGTCGTCGAATTCGCCACCCGGTCCACGACCGCCGCGGGGGCCGCCGAAGAAGGGGAAGCCCCGGCCGCCGCCGCGCGGACCGGCGTGGTGATCGAAGTGCTCGCCGCCGCGGTGGCCTCGGGTGTGGTCGCCATGACCGGCCGGTCCACCGTGCGGCGCGTGGCGATCATGCCCGCGGTGATGTTCGGCTGCGCGATGTTCGGCTGCGTGGTGGACGAAGAGGGCGTCGAAGCGCTCGCGGCCGTGGGCGTGGCGGGGGTCGACGTCATGGCCATGGGCCGGATGGCGACCGTGGCAGGTACCGTCGTGGCGGCCAGCGCGGGTATGAAAAGGATTCATGAGTTTAGATATATCGTTTCAGGTGTCGAAACGATATATCTAAATTAGACGGATCGCAAGCGGTGGCTGGCTCGACCGTGGTGCCCCGTGGTGGCTTGGACACGGCTGATGGCCCTTGGGAGTTGGCGCCCCACCCACGGTGGGCGACCCCAGGACGAGCTCGCTAGCCAATAGCCAGATAGCCAGATAGCGGAAGCAGCTAGCAAGGGTGTTGCCTGCCACTTAGAAGCGGCACCCAGGCGTACCGCGTCGCCTTTCAACCTTTTCCCTATTCCCCGCATCCAAGCCATGGACCTGTTCGTCGCCGGCAAGGACGCGCCTCGCCCCGGAGGGGGTGGCGAGGCCGCCGGCACCCCCGCCCAGCCGCCGTCGCTTTGCATCCGCACGCTCCACCACCAGGCCACGGAAGTCCTATGTCCATCCCCGCACGGCAACTCACGCTGTTGATGTCCCTCCTGGCGCCAACTGCCCGCTTACCGCCTCGGCCACTTACTCGATCGTCGCCTGCGACGCAGACGGCAGCTGCGGCGTCGCGGTGGCCACCCACAACCTGGGCGTCGGCGCTTCGGTCCCTTACGCACAAGCCCGTGTCGGCGCGCTGGCCAGCCAATTCGACACCCGCCCCGCCCACGGCGCGCGTGGCCTGGGCCTGCTCGCCCAACACCGCTCACCGGCACAGGTGCTCGACATCCTGGTGGCCGAGGACGACGGAGAAGACGGCGACGCGCGCGATCGCCAACTGGGCGTGGTCGCGGCCAACGGCACCAGCGCCACCTACAGCGGCAGCCATGCGCTGCAGGCCGATTGGGCCGGCAGCCTGCAGGGCGAGGGTTTCAGCGTGCAGGGCAATGGGCTGGCCGGCCCGCAGGTGCTGGCCCGCATGCGCGATGCCTATCTGGCGGCGGACGGCTCGCTGGCGCAGCGCCTGATGACGGCGCTGGAAGCCGGCCATGTCGCCGGCGGCCAGCGCATCGGCGCGATGTCGGCCGCCTTGCTGGTGCGCACACCACAAGGCGGATGGACGGACGTGGATCTGCGCGTGGACGCCGCCACCCAGCCCGTGCAGGAATTGCGCGGCCTGCTCGACCGTCGCCAAGCCCACGAAACCATGCTGCGTGCCGAACGCCTGCAGCGCGCTCACGACACCGCCGGTGCATCACGCGCCGCATTGCAGGCGCTGGCGCTCAGCCACGACTGGGACCGCATCTGGCGCCGCGCCGCCCGATTGGCGATGGACCAAGGCGACACCCACCTCGCCATCGCACGCCTGGCCCAACTGCATCGCCTCAACCCAATCTGGACGCGCACCGAATTAAACGACCCGCTCTACGCTCCACTCACCCCAGACCCCCGCCTAGCCACCTGGCGATAACGGGGTCGATAACGGGGTCAGGTTCACTTATCCAAAGAGCGATCCCGCATTGCACCCGTCCCCGCACCGGACACGCGCTTCAGCCCGCCGGTCGCCGAAACACCGCATGGCGACCGCCGCCAAACGCCAGCATCGCAACAACATCGGTGATCACCGGCGTCGATGTGCGGCGTGCGGTACCGGGCGATGGATCCAAGCTTTCAAAACCAGGGCGTGTGCCCCAGCACTTTGCGCTGGTAATAACTCACGTTGGCCCGGGTCGCCATGAGCGCCGCAAAGCCCAGGCCGACGGCACGCGTAAAATTGGGAAATCCGGCCAGCTCCACCAACCACACCACCGTCAGCACCAACACCAGATATGAAATGGCCTGTTTCCACAGCCCCTTGCAGGCCAGGTAGATCACGCCGAACAGAAACGCCAGGAGGTTGTAGTTCAGCCACATCCGCTCGCGCATCGGCAGCTCGCGAAACTGGGTCATCTCGACGCCACCGGCCCGCTCGATGAGGTGGAAGCGGCGCTTCCAGCGATCGGACACATCCAGCAAGTCGATGGGATGGGGCGCCGGCGGGCGCACGGCCTGAGAAATACTGGGCGGCGTGGCGCTCATCTGCGCGCCAACGGAGTTGTACGGGTCGCTCATGTCTATCCTTGACGAGTGTGGGATGAAGTGTGCGAAGGCTCAGTCCAGATCGCCGGACCGTTCCTCATCGATAACCTTTTTCTGCATCGCCTCCAGGTAGGCGTCCAGCTCCTGGGTCGAGGTGAAGATCTCGCCCAGCGGCACCGCCTTGACCATGTCGAACACTTTGCGGATCTGCGGCTGCGGATGCGTTACCAGCACCTTGCCGTTGCGTGGCGCCAGCGCCTTGCGCGCCTTGAAGATCGAGCGGATGCCCGCGCTGGAAATGTATTCCAGCCCGGTCAGGTCCAGCACCAGCGTCATGATCGAAGTACCCCACAGCGGCGACAGCGCGTCGTCCAGCGACTGGTAGGTGTGGGTGTCGAGCCGACCGGCCAGCATCACGCGCTGACGGTTGTCCTGCGGGGCATCGATCTGGATGGCGAGCGTGGTCACGGCAGATCCTCGAGGACGGGAGAGTAGGGCGCCAGCAAAGTGACACGGACGATGTTGGCGTCGCCTTCACGACGGTAGTCAAGCGCGTCGGCCAACTGTTGCACCAGGTACAAACCCAACCCGCCGATCGGGCGCGCGTCCAGCTCGGCTTCGAGCGCGGGCATCGGCGTGTCGGTGGGATCAAACGCAGCACCGCGATCATGCAGCTCCAGCACCAGCGCCTTGGCATCCAGGCGCAAGGCCAGTCGCAGCGGCGCCTCGTGCTGCGCGCACTGGCCGTGGTGCAGCGCATTGCACGCCAACTCTTCCACGATCAGCCGCACCTGCCCGATGCGCTCGGCCACCACGCCATGCGCCAGCAGGTGACCTTCCAGGTCGTCGTTCAATGTGGCCAAGGCGTCCAGCGATGACGGGATCTCCCGTTCCATCTTCATGATCCCCGTGTCTCCCGAGCCTCCCCAGACTCCTGCCGCAAGCGTATCGCCAGAAGGGTGATGTCGTCGAATTGGTCGGCCTGCCCTGTAAAACGCAGAAGGTCGGCCATGACGGCCTCGCATTGCTCCGGCGCGCTGCGGCGGCGGTCCAGCACGGCCTGCAGCCGGCCCAACCCGTAGGCGTGCTGGTGCTCGTCCAGGGCATCAGTCACCCCGTCGGTATACCCGAACAGGGTCTGCCCGGCGGCCAGCCGGCCATGCAGCAGCGGATAGTGCTTGACCGGGTCGATGCCCAGCGGCGGACCCGATTCCAGTTCCAGCGCCCGCGCGCCGTGCTCGTCCACCAACAGCGGCGCCTCGTGGCCCGCGCTGGACAGCCAGTAATGCCCGCTGTCGACATTGATCAACCCGCACAACACCGTGGCGAACATGCAGGTGTCGTTGTTCTCGGACAATCGCGCAGCCGCCGAAATCAAAATGCCATCCGGCCGGGTATGACGCCGCGCCGCGACCTCCAGCACGCTCACCGTGCGCGCCATGAACAACGCCGCCGGCACGCCCTTGTCGGACACATCGCCGATCACGAACCACAACTGGCCCGGCGCGGTTTCGAAGAAATGATAGAAGTCCCCGCCGACCATCTTGGCCGGCTCCAGGTGCGCGCAGGTTTCCAGGTGCGAGCTGGCGCGATCGAACGTGCGCCCCGACGGCAACATCGCCAACTGGATGTCGCGCGCGATCTGCAACTCGCTCTGCATGCGCTCGCGCGCTGCGGTCATCTGGCCGATCTCTTTGAGCTGTTGGCGGATCGACCCGCGCGCGCTGTCGAACGCACGCGCCATCACGCCGACTTCGTCCCGCCGTTCCACGTGTTGCAGCGGATACTCAAACTGCCCCTGGCGAAAATGCTCGGCCGCGTCGGTCAGATCCTCGATGGGCCGGGTAAGCCGCGAGGCCAGGCGCCGCATCAACAACCACCACAACACCAAACCCGCGAACGCGCCCACCGCCACCCACAGCGCCAGGCGATTGAGCCCGGCCAGCACGTAGCGGCGCGAGGCCGACAACACGAACGTCCAGCCACTGCGGCCGATCGCGGCACTGCGGGTGAAGTAATGCTCACCGTCCGGGCCCACATGCTCGAACGAGGCCCGCTCGCCAGCCGCGATCGCCCGCGCCAGCGGCGCCAGATCCGGTCGCGAACGCGCCACTTGTTGCGCCACCGTGCGGCGCATGTTGAGCGCCGGATCCGGATTGAGCACATAAGTGCCCTCGGGCGACAGCAATGTCGCCTGGACGCCAAAGTTGTCCGGCAGCTGCTCGATGATGTCGCGCAGGCGGCGCACCGGCACATCCACGCTGACCATGCCGATCGGCTCGGCATCCGGGCCATCGCCGGGGCGGTGCAGCGGCAGATTGTAGGTGGTGAACAAATCACCACCGGTTGCCGCGTTGGCATACGGCTCGGACCACCATGCCTGGCGCGTGGTCATCGTGCGCTGGTACCAGGGCATGGCGCGATAGTCGTAGCCCAGGTCCTGCCCGGACTGCTCGATCAAACGATCGCCCTCGCGCCGCACGTACCAGACAAACCCCGGATCGTCGGCGCGCTTGGAGCGATCCGGCCGCAGCACGATCATCGCGCCCGCCGTGTCGTTGTCGCCGGCCAGCGTGGCCTGCAGCA
>DASWQJ010000193.1:0-6613 GCA_036403795.1 Stenotrophomonas sp. | reverse complement strand
AACCTGGTCCATCGCTCGGATGGCTCGGGCACCACCTTCAATTTCTCCAACTACCTGTCCAAGGTGAGCCCGGAGTGGAAGACCAAGGTCGGCGAAGGCACCTCGGTGCAGTGGCCGGGCGGCGTGGGCGGCAAGGGCAATGAAGGCGTGGCCTCTTACGTGCAGCAGATCAAGGGCTCGATCGGCTACGTGGAGCTGGCCTACGCGCTGCAGAACAACATGCCGTACGCCTCGCTGCAGAACGCCTCGGGCAACTGGGTGCAGCCCAACGCAGAGAGCTTCGCCGCGGCCGCGGCCAGCGCCGACTGGGCCAACGCCAAGGACTTCAATCTCGTCATCACCAATGCGCCGGGCGCGCAGGCGTGGCCGATCACCGCGACCAATTTCATGCTGATGCACAAGCAGCCCAAGGACGCCGCACGCAGCCAGGCGGCCCTGGCCTTCTTCAAGTGGGCCTTCGAGAACGGCCAGAAGCAGGCCAACGAACTGCACTACGTGCCGCTGCCGCCGGAACTGGTCACGCAGATCGAGGCGTACTGGGGCACTGAGTTCAAGTAAGCACTGACACCCCCGCCGCCCTCCCCGGCGGGCGTGTCGGCCAGGGCGCGCCTACGCGCGCCTTCCGCTGTTCCCCATCACGTGGCGCCACGGCGACACCGAGCCTTCCCCGATGAATGCCACTGTCATTCCCGAAGCGATGAGTGCCCCGATCGGCCGCGACCTGCGCGATGCGCGGGCCGATCGCCTGTTCAAGTGGGTACTGACCGCCACCGTGATCTTCGTGCTGGTCGCCCTGGCCAGCGCCGCCCTGTCGATGCTGTGGGGCGGCCGCCATGCCCTGCAGGAGCAGGGCCTGAGCTTTTTCTATTCCGCGGATTGGAACCCGGTCGAAAACAAATTCGGTGCGCTGGCTCCGATCTACGGCACGATCGTCACCGCACTCATCGCCATGGTCATCTCGGTACCGGTGAGCTTCGGCATCGCTTTTTTCCTGACCGAAGTGGCCCCGCGGTGGCTGCGCGGCCCGATCGGCACTGCGATCGAATTGTTGGCCGGCATCCCGTCGATCATCTACGGCATGTGGGGCCTGTTCGTGCTGGTCCCGGTGATGACCGAGCACGTCACGCCCTGGCTCAACGACCACTTGGGCACGCTGCCGCTGATCGGCCCGTTGTTCCAGGGCCCGCCCTTGGGAATCGGCATGCTGACCGCCGGCTTCGTGCTCGCGATCATGGTCATTCCCTTCATCTCCTCGGTAATGCGGGAGGTCTTCCTGACGGTGCCGACGCGCCTGAAGGAATCGGCCTATGCATTGGGCTCCACCAAGTGGGAAGTCAGTTGGGACATTGTGCTGCCGTACACCCGCTCGGCGGTGATCGGCGGCATCTTCCTGGGCCTGGGCCGCGCGCTGGGCGAAACGATGGCGGTGGCCTTCGTGATCGGCAACACCGTGCGCCTGTCGCCTTCGTTGCTGGAACCGGGCACCACCATCGCGGCCTTGATCGCCAACGATTTCGGCGAGGCGACCGAGACCTATCGCTCGGCGCTGCTGCTGTTGGGCTTCGTGTTGTTCATCGTGACCTTCGTGGTACTGGCGATCGCCCGCCTGATGCTGATGCGCCTGTCTCGCAAGGAGGGCAACTGATGTCTGCCGTCGCCGATCGCCTGTACCTGCGCCGCCGCGTGTTCAACGGCTTCGCGCTGCTGATGTCGTGTGCCACCGCCGTGTTCGGCCTGTTTTTCCTGGCCTGGATCCTGTGGACCCTGGTGTCCAAGGGCATTGCCGGGGTCAATTGGCAGCTCTTCACCCAGATGACGCCGCCGCCGATGCAGGAAGGCGGCTTGCTCAACGCCTTCTTCGGCAGCGCAGTGATGTGCGGCCTGGCCATCGCCATCGGCACGCCGCTGGGCATCGCCGCGGGCACGTGGCTGGCCGAGTACGGCAACGCCCGCAAGGCCGGCGTCGTGGTGCGCTTCGTCAACGACATCCTGTTGTCGGCACCTTCCATCGTGTTGGGCCTGTTCGTGTACACGCTCTTCGTGATGCAGACCGGCGGACAGTTCTCCGCCTTCGCCGGTGCACTGGCCCTGGCCTTCATCGTGCTGCCGGTCGTGGTGCGCACCACCGACGAGATGCTGCGGCTGGTCCCCTCGCAGATGCGCGAAGCCGCCCTGTCGCTGGGCATCCCGCAATGGAAGGTGATCGTGCAGGTGCTCTACCGCAGTGCATCGGCCGGCATCGTCACCGGCATCCTGTTGGCCCTGGCGCGCATCAGCGGCGAGACCGCCCCCCTGCTCTTCACCGCCTTCGGCAACCAGTACTGGAACAACAACATCTTTGGCCCGATGGCCAGCGTGCCGGTGGTGATGAATCAATACGCCGGCAGTCCGTATGAATCCTGGCAAGTGCTGGCCTGGGCCGGCGCGCTGGTGTTGACCGTCTTCGTGCTGCTGGTGAGCCTGGGCGCCCGCGCCCTGCTGCTGCGCAATCGCATCTCCAATGACTGACCTTTCCCGGAAACCCGCCATGAACGATCTCAACAACGCCGTGCCGATGCAGCGCATCGCCGTGCCGGTGTCCGGCGAAGCCACGCTCGCGCCGGCCCCGGTCAAGCTGGCCGCGCGTGGCCTGGACTTCTACTACGACAAGTTCCATGCGCTGAAGAACATCCACCTGGAAGTACCGCAGAACCGCGTCACCGCGCTCATCGGCCCCTCCGGTTGCGGCAAGTCGACGCTGCTGCGCATCTTCAACCGCATCTACGCGCTGTATCCCAAGCTCGAGGCCCGCGGCGAGGTGCTGCTGGACGGAGAGAACATCCTTTCGCCCAAGTACCCGATGAACCGGCTGCGCTCGAAGGTCGGCATGGTGTTCCAGAAGCCGGTGCCGTTCCCGATGACGATCTATGAAAACGTCGCCTACGGCATCCGTCACCACGAAAAGCTCTCGCGCTCGGAAATGGCCGACCGCGTCGAGCAGGCACTGCGCCAGGGCGCCCTGTGGGACGAGGTCAAGGACAAGCTCAACCAGAGCGCGCTGGGCCTGTCCGGCGGCCAGCAGCAGCGCCTGTGCATCGCGCGTGCAGTGGCACTGCGCCCCAGCGTGCTGCTGCTCGACGAGCCCACCTCGGCGCTGGATCCCATCTCGACCAGCCGCATCGAGCAGCTTGTCGAAGAGCTCAAGCGCGAGTACACGATTCTGATCGTGACCCACAACATGCAGCAGGCCGCACGCGTGTCTGATTACACCTCCTTCATGTACCTGGGCGACCTGGTGGAACACGACCGCACCGAGGTGATTTTCTCGCAGCCGTCCAAGCAGCAGACCGAGGACTACATCACGGGCCGGTTTGGGTAAGAGCGCGCGTTTAGCCGATGCCCTCGTGGCATCGACGGAGATGGCGAACGCCCCGCTACCTCCAACGCCCTGGCCCCGGCAAATGATGCCGTCGCCGCAGCCATAACGAAGCCAGTACCGATGTTGTTCCGCAGACTGCATGCCCACGACCACCGCCCTTCTCCGCCCTACCGCCTCCGACCTACGCCCGAGACACCCATGAGCAGCCATCCGAACGAACACATTGTCAAGAGCTACGACGAAGAGCAGCACCGCCTGGTCTCGGAGATCGGCCGCATGGGCGACACCGCGGTGGCCCAGCTGGAAGCGGCACTGGACGTGGTCGAGCGCCGCGACGACAACGCCGCCTACCGCATCATCGCCAACGATGAAGCCATCGATGCGCTGGAGCACTCCATCAGCCACGACGCCATGCGCCTGGCACTGCGCGGCCCGATGGCCCGCGACCTGCGCGAGATCCTGGCCGGCCTGCGCATTCCCGCCGATATCGAACGCATCGGCGATTACGCCGCCAACGTGGCCAAGCGCTCCATCGCCCTCAACGCCGTGCCGGCGCTGCCGCAGACCCTGGGCCTGCGCGCACTCGGCCAGCTGGCGGCCGACCAGGTCCGTGCGGCCCTGGAGGCCTATCGCGAAAACGATGCCGAGGCCGCCCTGCGCGTGCGCGATTCCGATGCCCGGCTGGACGCCCAGTACACCGCGTTCTTCCGCGAGCTACTCACCTACATGATGGAAGATCCGCGCAGCATTACGCCTTGCACGCATCTGTTGTTCATGGCGAAGAACCTCGAGCGCATCGGCGACCATGCCACCAACATCGCCGAGAACGTATGGTTCCTGGTCCATGGCGAGCAACCCCTGCCGCCGCGCGAAAAGCGCGACGACACCAGCACTACGGTCACGCCGTAAGAAGAGGCGCGGCGGTACGACGTCGCGTCAGGTCACGTCACGGCGGTGGCGGTGGCGGTGGCGGTGGCGGTGGCCGTGACCGTGACCGCGTGTGCGCCTATGTCGCCCCGGAAAGACGTGGCGTCCGCAAGCCTGGCACCGTAGCCGGGAGCGTGCCCCCCAGGTTCGATCGTGACGCCGGCGTGCATGGGTTCTTGATGCGTCGTTCAGAGCGCGCGGGCTAGCGTCTTGCGTGCCGGCAGGTCATTCTTCCTGCCTTCCTCAAGGAGCGCCCCATGTCGCGAGTCGCCGCATCCCTGTTGTCGTTGTGCCTGCTTGCCGCTCCCGGCATCGCGCTGGCCGCCCCCCCACCGCACGCCGGCCATGGCGACGACCACTACCAGGACCGCGGCCGCGATAACGACCATGACCACGATCACGACCATGACCGGAAGGGCCCGCCGCCCGGCCAGGCCAAGAAGCATTGGAAGAAGGGCGAGACCCTGCCCCGCGACCATCGTGGCGACTACGTCCAGGATTACCGCAAGCACGGGCTGCACTCCCCGCCGCCGGGCCATCAGTGGCGCCGGGTGAACGATGAGTACGTGCTGATTGCCGTGGCCACCGGCGTGATCGCCAGCGTCATCCTCGGCAACCACTGAGTCACCGAGGACCTGCATCCGACTGAAAATGGGGTCAGGTTGAGTTATTCGCCCTGGCGCGTACTTTCTGGTGTTCGCGACGCAATGCCTTCGCACCGATGGCCGCCCGCCTTCCCGCGGGCGGCCATCAGCCCGCTGAGGCCACGCTGGACGGCAGCCAACAGCCGCCCGCGCGCGCAAACTGGCGCTACGGGCGACCTGTTACGCTATTGGGATGAGCGAGAACGCTGAAACCCCCGCGTCGATCCCGGTCACGCCGATGTCACGCCGCTTCCGCGGCTATCTGCCGGTCGTGGTGGATGTCGAGACCGGCGGTTTCGACTGGAATCGCCACGCGCTGCTTGAGATCGCCGTGGTGCCGATCGAGATGGACGAGAACGGCCTGCTATATCCCGGCCAGACGAGCAGTGCGCACCTCATTCCGGCCCCGGGTACCGACATCGACCCCAAGTCACTCGAAGTGACAGGCATCGTGCTCGACCATCCTTTCCGTTTTGCCAAGGAAGAGAAGGCAGCCCTGGATCATGTCTTCGCGCCCGTGCGTGCGGCGGTCAAGAAGCACGGGTGCCAGCGCGCCATCCTGGTAGGGCACAACGCGCACTTCGACCTGAATTTCCTCAATGCGGCGGTGGCGCGCACGGGGCACAAGCGCAATCCGTTTCATCCGTTCAGTGTGTTCGACACGGTGACGCTGGCGGGCATTGCGTATGGGCAGACGGTGTTGGCTCGTGCTGCGCAGGCGGCTGGGTTGGATTGGAATGCTGCGGATGCGCATAGTGCGGTGTATGACACTGAGCAGACGGCTCGGGTGTTTTGCAAGGTGGCTAATGCTTGGCCGCGGCAGGATTGATTTTTTTGTGGTGGTTGGTTTTTCGGCTGCGCGGGCTTTTTAGAGCTTCCACGCCCTACGGGCGCGGGTTACTTTCTTTGCTTGTGCAAAGAAAGTAACCAAAGAAACACACTCCCACAGCGCGAGCCGAAGCGGTGGAGCTGCTTCGGTGCCCTTGCGCTCCTCGGGAATTAGGGGCACGGCGCGCGAACTCGCTGCGCTCAAACAACGCGCGCCTCTTCGGCCCCTAATCCCCTGCGGTGCTCGGCTCGGCTGACGGGAGGGGGTAGGTCAAGGGCCAGAGCTAAAGTCAAAAGCCGGACGCCAAGCGCGATGCGCTTTGGCTCTGCTTGCGCGCTGCGCGCGCTCGCTTTTGATCTATCGGTACCGATGGGCCACGCTGCAATCGGGGCGCTTTGCGCGGCGCTTTGCTGCGCTGGCGTTAAAGACGATGCCAGTACACGGGACCGGCGCCCGTAACACCATGGCCTTGGCCGCGACTTGGGCTCTCGCGCTGACTTCGGTCCTGGCTTCGGTTTCAGGTTTGGCTTTCGCTTTGGCTTTGGCTTTGGCTTTGGCTTTGGCCTTGGCTTTGGCTTTGGCTTTGGCTTTGGCTTTGGCTTTGGCCTTGGCCTTGGCCTTGGCTTTGGCTTTGGCTTTGGCCTTTGACTCACCCCCTCCGTAAGCCGAGCCGAGCACCGCAGGCGGTTAGGGGCCGAAGAGGCGCGCGTTGTTTGAGCGCAGCGAGTTCGCGCGCCGTGCCCCTAACCGCCGAGGAGCGCAAGGGCACCGAAGCGGCTTCATCGCTTCGGCTCGCGCTGTGGAGTGTGTTTCTTTTGGTTACTTTTCTTTGCACAAGCAAAGAAAAGTGACCCG
>DASWQJ010000192.1:0-11746 GCA_036403795.1 Stenotrophomonas sp. | reverse complement strand
GCGCCAGCCAAAGGGAGAAGACCGACACGACTCAGCCGCTCGAACCGCAACCCAAGGCGCAGGGAGAGCCGCGCGCACCTTCTCCCCCAAAAAGGATAAAAACCGTTTAAACCTTCGGGTCGGTCGATGCATCCAACCGTTATTCCCGTCGCAATTCATGACGGGGCAGGGCAGTCAAGAATCACATCACGGGCGAAAACGCCCCAGGGGATCTGCATGTTCTTTGCAACACGTCGCGGCATCGCGACCTTCACTGCCGTCGTATTGTCGCTGTCCTTCCCGGCAGCAGCGGCAACCACGCTGGACGCTGCCAACGCGCAAGCCCGCGAGCTGGTGCAGCAAACAATGAAGGACCAGCGCATTCCAGGGCTGCAGGTCGCAGTGGTCAAAGACGGTCGGCTAGTGTTGTCCGAGCAATATGGATGGGCCAATGTCGAGAACCAGTTGGCCGTTACCGAAACGACGCGGTTCCCGCTCAATTCGGCGACCAAGTCATTCACCGGCGTGGCGATGATGCAATTGGCCCAGGCCGGCCGCGTCGACCTGGCGGCGCCGATTTCCCGATATCTGCAAGATCTGCCCCCGGCCTGGCAAGGCATCCGGGTTCGTCAATTGCTCGCACACACCTCGGGGCTACCTGACTTGCTCGACGAGCAGGGCTTGATCGGCGGCGGCTCGGAGCAAGCGGCCTGGCAAGCGGTGCAGCGCCTGCCGATGGAAGCACCCATCGGCGACAAGTTCATGTACAACCAGACCAACTATGTCCTGCTTGCACGGATCATCGCCAAGCAAAGCGGCATGCCGTACGAGCAATTTATCGCCGAGCGCCAGTTCGCGAAGGTCGGGATGCCCTCGGCGATCTTTGGCGACAGCTACGACCTGATCCCCAACGCGGCGACGATGTACAGCTATTTCCCGCGCAAGACCGATGCCGAGGGCGATACCCAGCGCCTGTCGCATTGGTTCTACGACATGACGCCGGGCCTGTGGGCGGGCGGCGGCATCCAGACCACTGCCAGCGAGGTAGCGAACTGGCTCATCGCCCTGTCGAACGATCGTCTGATCAACGCCGTCCACCTGCGAGAAATGTGGACCCCGGAAAAATTGAACAGCGGCGCCGATGGCAGCTGGGCGGCCGGATGGCCCGTGCTGGCCGGTTTGCCACATCGGCAAGTGGCCGGCATGGGCGGCGCCCGCGCCGCCTTCATCGTGTATCCGGACGATGGCGTGGCCGTGGTGGTGTTGACCAACCTGGTGGGGTCGAACCCGCAGAACTTCATTCCCAGGATCGCGGCGCTCTACAAGTCTTCGCCGTCGCCGTCGCCGTCGTCGTCGCCGTCGCCGTCGCGCGTCGCGCATTGAGGCAGTGGCCCTGACGTTGCAATTCAGGCGTCTCGATTCGAGACGCCTGGCGGGCTGTCAACCAGTCGTTTGCTTAGCCGCGAGGTCGGGCCAAGGTGCATCGCGGTGCGCCGCCGGCCTCGATGCGAGGGTCAGCGCCGCGCTTCGGTCAGCATCCGCACGGCGAGTCCGGTCAGCACCGTTCCCATCAGCCAGCGCTGCATGAGTTGCCAGGTGGGACGTCGCGCGAGGAACAACGCGATACTGCCGGCGAAAACAGCGATCAGCGCATTGACGGCCACACTGATCACGATCTGTGTCGAGCCCAGCACCAGCGATTGCAGCAGCACGTTGCCTTGTTCGGGATGGACGAACTGGGGCAGCAGCGAGAGATACATCACGGCAATCTTGGGGTTGAACAGGTTGGTGACGAAGCCCATCAACACGAGCTTGCGCGCAGGGTCCACCGGCAGGTCGACCATCTGGAAGGGCGAACGCCCACCGGGCCTGATCGCCTGCCAGGCCAGCCACAACAAATAGAGCGCACCGGCGATGCGCAGGGTGTCATAGGCATAAGGCACGGCCACCACGAACGCGGTGATGCCGAAGGCAGCGCAGAGCATGTAGAACACGAAGCCCAACGCCACGCCGAACAGCGAGATCAGGCCGGCCGTCCTGCCCTGGCAGATCGACCGGGAGATCAGGTACACCATGTTCGGCCCGGGCGTCAGCACCATGCCCAATGCGATCAGGGAGAACGCCAGCAGTTGATTCGTTTCAGGCATTTCCGCTCCAGTGGTTGTAGAAAAACGGGGGTTCCTGCGCCGATAGGTGACCAGAAGCGTCAGCCGGCGCTGAGTCGCAGCGAGCATGGGGCTCGCCCACATTGATACGCTCAATGCCCATGGTTTTGAAATGATGCTCCGACATGACCGGGGCAGCGGCGCACGACAACACGGTGCCGGCACGTTGCCCGGCCCAGGAGCGCCCGCCCCGAAGGCTCCAGGCAGGCGAGCGTGACTGGATGAGGGCTCGACCCGCCTTGGACGAATGGGCAGCCATTGAAGCGCGAGATGGTGCGCATCGTCCCTGGCTCCAGCAACCGAAGGCAGGGACGCGGCGCAGGCTCGATGCTCGGCATCAGGCCTGCGCGCGCTGGACCCAATTGGTCATCCGCGCTGGGAATCGAGCTGTTCCTGGTGCTTCTCGACGTCCTGGGCCTTTGTGTAGCTTTCAATCAGCAGCTGATAGTTCGGAAAGATCTGGGCATAGATCTCGGCCCACTGCTGGGCGTCCTCGCGATGCCAGGTCTTCTGGATCTCCGAGGCGACCGCCGCGGTGTCCATCGGCACGACGCCGGCCTGCACCACGCGCGCCAGGCTGATTTCCTCGGCCATCTTGGAATAGGTGCCGGAGGCATCCACCACCGCGAAGACCTGGTAGCCCTCGGCCACGGCCGCGATTGCCGGGAATGCCATGCACACACTGGTGATGGTGCCGGCGATGATCAGCTGCTGGCGGCCGGTTGCCTTGACCGCGGCCACGAACTCGGGATTGTCCCAGGCATTGATTTCGCCCCGCCGCGGCACGTACGTGGCATGCGGTGCCGAGGCGTGGATCTCGGGGATCAGCGGGCCGTTCGGGCCTTGCGGTACCGAGGCAGTGGTGATGACCGGCATCTTGGCCAGCGTGGCCATCTTCGCCAGCGCGGTCGCGTGGCGACGCACGGTGGTGAACGGAAGGTCGCCGATGGTCTGGAACAGGCCACTCTGGTGGTCGATCAACAGCATCGCCGCCTTGTCGGGGTCGATGATCGGCTTGGCGCCGTTGAAGTTGGCGGGTGTGCTCACTGGGTATCTCCTGGGATGGATCAAGGGTGACTGCTGCGGAGCAGGTCCTGCCTGCCCCGCTCGAATGGCTTGGGCTCAGCGGTTCATGTGCCCGAACTTGCCGTCGTTGAAGTCGGCAATCGCTTGCGCGATTTCCTGCTGGCTGTTCATCACGAACGGGCCATGGCCAACCACCGGCTCGTCGATCGGTTCTCCGGACAGCAACAGCAATTTGGCGTCGCTGTTTGCCTCGATGGCCACCCCGGTGCCCTCCGCGGACAGCGTGACCATCTGCTTCTCGCCCAGCGCACTGCCATTGACCACGACGGTACCGGCAAGTGCGACTACATGGACGGTCCAGCCGTCTGGATGAGGCAGGTGCGCCGTCTTGCCGGCGGCCAGGCGCACGTCCCAGACATTCATGGGCGAGAACGTGCGGGCCGGGCCTTCGGCGGCTTCGAAAGTGCCTGCGATCACGCGTACCCGCCCGGCCTCGTTGGCCAGGGGAGCCGAGGGGATCTGCGCATCGAGCAGGCCCTGGTAGCCAGGGCGGGCCATCTTGTCCTTGGCAGGCAGATTGACCCACAACTGCATCATCTCGAATGGGCCACCACGCTCGGCGTAAGCCTGGGAATGGTATTCCTCGTGGAGGATGCCGCTGCCAGCGGTCATCCACTGCACGCCGCCGGGCCCGATCACCCCGCCGTTGCCCGTGGAATCGCGGTGCTCCACCTCGCCTTCATAGACGATGGTGACGGTCTCGAAACCGCGGTGCGGATGCTGGCCCACGCCACGCCGCTGGCTGCTGGGTTCGAAGTGCGTCGGGGCTGCATAGTCCAGCAACAGGAAAGGACTGCGGGTGGCCGCGTCGGGACCGCTGTAGCCAAACAGGCCATGGACCGGAAAGCCGTCGCCAACCCAATGACGGCCGGGGGCGCTGCGGGTGGTGAGGATCTTCTTCATGCTCATCGGGGGCCTCGTTCGGAGTGCAAGGCGATCTGCCTTCTTGCCGAGAAAGGCTACGCGCGCAACACTGGGCCTTGTAGTAGCCGGTTAATGGACTGATCGTCCTACAGGGTGAACGATGCAAGACCTCAACGATCTCTTCTATTTCGTCCAGGTGGTGGACCACGGTGGGTTTGCGCCCGCCGGACGTGCGCTTGGCGTGCCGAAGTCTAAGCTCAGCCGCCGAATCGCCCTGCTGGAAGACCGGCTTGGCGTGAGACTCGCCCAACGTTCAACGCGAAAATTCTCAGTGACCGAGGCGGGACAGGCCTATTACCGACACGCGAAGGCAGCGCTGGTCGAAGCGGCGGCGGCAGAAGAGGCCATCCAGTTGAGCCGCGCCGCGCCACGCGGGGTGGTACGGATGAGTTGCCCGGTCACGTTGCTCGATGTGCTCCTGGGACAGATGCTTGCAGCGTTCCTGCAGCGCCATCCCCAGGTAGAGCTCCATCTGGATGCCACCAACCGCAAGGTAGACGTGGTGGGTGAAGGCCTGGACCTCGCGATCCGGGTGCGACCGCCGCCGCTGCAGGACGCCGACCTGGTGCTCAAGGAATTGGCGAGTGAGCGGCAATGCCTGGTCGCCAGCCCGGCGCTCATCGCCAAGTACGGGCTGCCCCGCACGCCCGGAGAGCTGATGGGGTACCCGAGCATGGATCTGGGCACGCCGCAGAATCTGCACGTGTGGAACTTGCACGGGCCCAACGGCGAGCACGTGGCCGTGCATCACCAACCGCGATTGGTGACGCGTGGCATGCTGGCTTTGCGGGCTGCGGCCGTCTCCGGCGTGGGGATCGTGCAACTACCAGGCATGGTGATCGAACCCCTGGTGGCGGCGGGAAGGCTCGTGCAGGTGCTCGAGGGCTGGGCGCCGCGGGAAGAGCTCATCCACGCGGTGTATCCCTCGCGCCGGGGCCAGCTCCCATCGGTCAGGGCGCTGCTTGATTTCCTGGCCCAGGAATTCGCGGCACGCTCCCACCCCTGATCCGGCCAACGGAAGGCACCAGGCTTGGCAACTACCCATCTGGAGCCTCGACCCACGCGCGGCATCCAGGCGCCGCCGAGGAGCTATTGGAGCCAGGCGCCAGGATCGAACGGATAGGCAGGACGGAAAGCCCCCGCCCCGAGGCAGTCATTCCAGCCGGCGCCACACCGAGATGGGAATACTACCGTCGGCGCGCGCCGGCACTTGGTAAGTCAACTCCTGGCCGTTGAGGTTGTATTGGCGCTTCTGCACCGTTCCCTCCCAGTTGGGAAACGACGAACCCTCGATCGAGAACACCAGCAAATGCGCCTGGTCGTCGATCGTCACCACGCCATAGTGAGTGCTGCTGCCGAGCACCGCAGACTTGAATTCGTCGGTGCTGCCATTGGCCTTGCTGTCGGTGGCAAAGCGCACGCGCTCGGACTTGAATATCTGCAGCGAGTATCGGCCCTTGCCATCTACGATCAGCCGTCCCTTGGGCGCGTCGCCATAGTCTGGCGCGACCGTGCCGCCGGGCAGCCGCTTGTCGGCCGCCACCAGCGTCCAGGTGCCCTGTAGAGGAAAAGGCGGTGCCGCTACTGCGGAATCACGCATTGCCAGTCCGGCCAGCATCGCCAGCATCATGCCGCTCAGGTGCTTCATCGTAGGGCCTCCTTCAAGTCGTTAGCGACCGAAGCCAAAACTAGGCCAGTTGCATGATCAAGAAAACCCATCTATAGAGATATCTATCATTCGGAAAACGAATCTATCCTCATGAAGGCGATGGACGTCGATGCAGTCAAAGCCTTTGTATTGGCGGCCGATTTGCAAAGTTTCACCCGAGCGGCCGACGTGCTGGGAACCACCCAATCGGCAATCAGCCTCAAGCTGCGCCGGTTGGAAGAACAACTGGGCCGGCGGCTGTTAGAGCGAACGCCCCGGCACGTCCGTCTGTCCACCGAAGGCCTGGCCTTCCTCGCGATGGCGCGCGAACTGGTGTCCACCCACGACCGTGCGGCAGCTGCCTTCGATATCGAACAGCGTCGACTGGCCATCGGCATCAGCCACCAATTGATCGGCAGCGAGCTGTCCTCATTGTTGCGAAGGATGCGCGACCACGATCCCAGCCTGCTGATCGAGGTGCACGTGGCGGGCACGCGCGAGTTGATGCAGGCCCACGAGCAGGGCGATCTCGACGCCGTCCTCGTGCTGCGTCCGGAGGATCGCCGCAAGCAGGGCAAGGCCGCGTTCGCCGAATCCTTCTCCTGGTTCGCTGCGGCGGGCTGGGAGCTTCGTGTGGGGCAACCTCTGCCGTTGGCGACGCAGGGCGAATCGTGCCGGGTTCGCGCCGTGGCCACGCGCGCGCTCGACAAGGCAGGCATTGAATGGCGCGAAGTGTTTGTCGGCAAGGGCGCCGCGATCCTGGGTGCCGCGGCCGTAGGGGGGTTAGCCGTCGCATTGTTGGCGCGCCGAGCGGCACCGTCCGGTACCGTCGATGTCGGAAAGCGCCTGTCGCTACCGCCGATTCCCGCACAGGACGTGATGCTTTACAGCACCCTCAATGATCGGCGCACGCGTGAGGCGCTGCGGGTGTTGACCTTGGCGTTCCAGTGAACCGTTCGAGCCGAGGGTTGTCTCGATGGCGTGCCCGATTTGGGTCGCGCCCTCCAAAGTCAAACGTCTAAGCGATGATTCGCCGCAGCGATCCCCATCAGTCGTGGAAATCGTCGTCCAGTAGGCGGCTTGCGATACTTTTTATGACCTCTCTGCCTTCGGTCGAGGTCGTGGCGTTGGAAAAGATCCCAACCCCGGCTTGTTTTGCGGGGTCGATATACACGGCAGTGAAAACGCCCGGATCGCCGCCCCAATGATTCGGCAGGTTTGTGCCATTCAAGGGTGACCCCATCCAACCGAGTCCTTGGCCGGTGAGCCAGGCAGGCAGCCCCCCGGGCTTCTGCATGTCGATCACCTGCGCCATGGTTTGCGACTTGAGGATACGGTGTCCTTGGGCGGTGCCGCCGTTGGCTGATGCCGCCACGAAACGAATGAAATCCGCCATTGAGGAACGGAGCATGCCCACAGGCCAATCGGGGAACCCGACGGGCTCCACAGGTGTGAGAACCCCGTCTACGATGTCATAGGGCGTTGCGGTCGATGAGGCGGGCGTGTCGCGCAGGGTCCAGTGAGTATCGCGCATAGCCAGCGGGGCGAAGATTCGCGCATGGGTTTGGTCGCGCATGTCTTGCTTGCCAATGCGTCCGGCGAGATAACCCAACAAGCCATAGCCGACATTGCTGTAGTCCCATGTTGAGCCAGGCGCCGCCGCGCTGAAGCACTTCTCTTTGGAATAGTTTGCGCCGTCCGGAAGGAGATAACCCCTAAGGAAATCGGTCAGCGACATCTCCGCATCGCGACCCTTTTCGCGAAAGTCCACCTCGTAATATTTTTCATCCGAAAGACTGGAGGTGTGCATCAACAGCTGGCGAAAGGTGATGGGCGTATCCGGGTGGTGAGGATTGCGTAGCGGGAAATCGAGATGAGGTGCTACCGGCTCGTCCAGGTGGAACCGTCCTTCCTCGGCGAGCTGCATGATGGCCGTTGCCGTCACCGTTTTGGTGACCGAGGCCAGGTGGAACAAGGTCTGTGGCGTCACCGCGCGGGCCTTCCCGATATCGGCGTAGCCATAACCCTTCACCAGACGGACAACGCCCTGCCGCGCCGAGCCCACTGCCAGCCCCGGAATATTCGCTCGGCGCATCTCGCCGATGACGTAGGCATCAAAATCCCGGGCCCTGGCGGAGGTCCGCGCGTCCGTCCCTTTGGCGAATGACGGTAGAACGAATGCAGCGAGCCCAGCAGCCAACAGGTCACGTCTGCGCATCAGGAAAACCTCGGAGTCGCGCTTGGTCACGGTAGTCCTTGTCTTGCAATATCGAATGAGTTGCATCATATGAGTAGGTGCCTACATAATGTCAACCAGGCACCTCTGGGCGCATTCGGATGAGCTACACACGAAGTTTGGGCGGCGCCGGGATCGGAGCGCGGCTGCGGTTGCTTTCAGAACAGGTCGACGGCGACGCCGCCCGCGTCTATGCCGCTTTGGGTATCAAATTTGAGCAGCGTTGGTTCGGTGTGCTGAATCAGCTCGCGCTCAAGGAGTCGGCAACGGTCGGCGAGTTGGCATCGACCCTTGGGATCACGCATGTTTCGATCAGCCAGAGCCGCGATTCGCTGGAGAAGGCGGGCCTCATCAGATCCGAAGCCGACAAGAGCGATGCGCGGCGTCGCAGGCTGGTACTCACGCAAGCCGGTCGGCGTTTCGTCACCCGTCTCAAGCCGCTTTGGCAATCCTTCGACCAAGCCGCGCTGGAGCTTGCGGCCGAAGCCGGGCACCTGATGTCATCGCTGGATCGGCTCGACGACGCGCTGGAACAGCGATCGATGTTCGATCGAATCATGAAGCACGTGAATGGATAAGGTCGGCCACTGCACCCTGTCGATCTCGTGCACCCCTGTTCGTCTACCAGGTAGAGCTAGGGCAAGCCAGTCACTGTGGCTGGCAGCCCGCTCCAAAACTGCAAAGGAACGTTCATGGGACCCGATACCCGGCTTGCGGCTCATCGATTCTTGATTTCGTTTGATGACGGGTCGATGGACCCTATTCCCAACGTCGACATGCCATCGGTGGGCGAGGCAGCGCGTCGGGTCGTTCGGGAAGCAAAGGCCGCAGGGGTCTGGATTTTCGGTTGCGGCATCGAACGCCAGCAATCGACGCTTGTTGCCACGGACGGGACTATCTCGACCGGACCCGTACCGGAGACCAAGGCAGTGATCGGAGGGTTCTCGATCATCGAAGTTTCGGCGCCAAAAGAGGCGCTCGTTTGGGCCGCCAAACTCGCCGCCGCGTGTCGCTGTGCACAGGAGGTTCGCGAGATCATGTTCGACCCTGAGTCCTGATCAGAATTTCGCGGGCGGTGTGGTTCATCGGGTCTTGTGCATGGATCCGGACACTCGGGCTCTCGGTGGGGCCTCCTACCGTCTTTCTGTCGATCGCCGTATACTGCCCCCCAGTATCCAAGCCGCCGCCCCATGCCCCACACCGCCGCCGAAAAAAAGCGCGCCCTCACTCGCGTCCGCCGCATCCGCGGCCAATGCGATGCACTCGAGCGCGCCCTCGAAGCCGGCACTGATTGCGGCCCGGTGCTGCAGCAGATCGCGGCACTGCGTGGTGCGGTAAACGGCCTGATGTCCGAAGTACTGGAATCCCACATCCGCGAAGATTTCAGCCAGCCCGCCGCCTCCGATGCGCAGCGCAGCGAGCGCGTGCAGGAGCTGCTCGGGCTGGTCCGCTCCTACCTCAAATAATCCCCGGCACGCCTGCGTGCACGCCGCCATTCGAACTCAGCCTCCCAGGAGAACACCATGAAATCCCGTGCCGCCGTCGCCTTCGGTCCCGGCCAACCCTTGCAGATCGTCGAGATCGACGTCGCCCCGCCCAAGGCTGGCGAGGTGCTGGTCAAGATCACCCACACCGGCGTGTGCCACACCGATGCGTTCACGCTGTCCGGCGATGATCCAGAAGGTTTGTTCCCCGTGGTGCTCGGCCATGAAGGCGCGGGTGTGGTCGTGCAAGTGGGCGAGGGCGTCACCAGCGTGCAGCCCGGCGACCACGTGATCCCGCTGTACACCGCCGAATGCGGAGAGTGCCTGTTCTGCAAGTCCGGCAAGACCAACCTGTGCGTGGCCGTGCGCGCGACACAGGGCAAGGGCGTGATGCCCGACGGCACCAGCCGCTTTTCGTACAACGGCGATCCGATCTACCACTACATGGGCTGCTCCACTTTCAGCGAATACACGGTGGTGGCCGAAGTGTCGCTGGCCAAGATCAATCCGCAAGCCAACCCGGAGCAGGTCTGTCTGCTCGGCTGCGGCGTCACCACCGGCATCGGCGCGGTGCACAACACGGCCAAGGTGCAGGAGGGCGACAGCGTGGCGGTGTTCGGCCTGGGCGGTATCGGCCTGGCGGTGATCCAGGGCGCGCGCCAAGCCAAGGCCGGGCGCGTGTTCGCGATCGACACCAATCCGTCCAAGTTCGAATTGGCCCGCCAGTTCGGCGCCACCGATTGCGTCAACCCGAAAGACCACGACAAACCGATCCAGCAGGTGATCGTGGAGATGACCGGTTGGGGCGTGGACCACAGTTTTGAGTGCATCGGCAACGTCAACGTGATGCGCGCTGCGCTGGAATGCGCGCATCGTGGCTGGGGCCAGTCGGTGATCATCGGCGTGGCCGGCGCGGGCCAGGAGATCTCCACCCGTCCGTTCCAGCTGGTCACCGGTCGCAGTTGGAAGGGCACGGCCTTCGGTGGCGTCAAGGGACGCTCGCAGCTGCCCGGCATGGTCGAAGACGCGATGAAGGGCGAGATCGAACTTGCTCCCTTCGTGACCCACACCCTGCCGCTGGACGACATCAATACCGCCTTCGAACTGATGCATGAAGGCAAGTCGATCCGCTCCGTCATCCACTACTGATCGCGTGCGCCGACATCGCATCGCGTTCCACCGCGGCTGCTCCTGGGCAGCCTCGGTCCAGTCCTCCTGAAGGCAAGCACCCATGCAACGCATCGAACAACACGCCTGCGCCGGCGGGAGCCAGGAAGTCTGGCAGCACCACTCCACGGTACTGAACTGCGACATGCGCGTAGGCGTCTATCTGCCGCCGCAGGCCGCACACGCCAAACTACCGGTGCTTTATTGGCTCAGCGGCCTGACCTGCACCGAACAGAACTTCATCACCAAGGCCGGCGCCCAACGCTACGCCGCCGAGCACGGCGTGATCCTGGTCGTTCCTGATACCAGTCCGCGCGGTGAAGACGTCGCCGACGCCGAGGGCTACGACCTGGGCAAGGGCGCGGGCTTCTACATCAACGCCACGCAGCATCCGTGGGCCGCGCATTACCGCATGTACGACTACGTCGTCGACGAGCTGCCCGCGCTGATCGAAGCGAACTTTCCGGCCAGCACCGTGCGTGCGATCAGTGGTCACTCGATGGGCGGCCACGGCGCCCTGGTGATCGGCCTGCGCAATCCCTCGCGCTACCGGAGCATCTCGGCGTTCTCGCCAGTCGTCGCGCCCTCGCAAGTTCCCTGGGGCGAGAAAGCCTTTTCGCAGTACCTGGGTGAAGACCGCGAGGCGTGGCAGGACTACGACGCCACCGCGCTGATCGCCAACGCTTGCGCACGCACGCCATTGCTCATCGATCAAGGCGCAGCCGACGAGTTCCTCGACCAGCAGCTACGCCCGCAATTGCTGCAGGCCGCCGCCCAAGCCGCCGGCCATCCGCTCGAGCTGCGCATGCAGCCCGGCTACGACCACAGCTACTACTTCCTCTCCAGCTTCATCGGCGAGCACATCGCCTGGCATGCCAGGGAGATGGGGAGAGGCTGAAAAAGCCAAAAGCAAAGCGAAAAGCCGAGCTAACAGCCAACGGCCACAGCTAGCAGCCAAAGCCAACTGCCACAGCCAACTGCCACAGCCAACAGCCCGCTCTCTCGGTCCTCCGGGCGGCAGCCGGGCTCAGGCCCAGGCAGGACACGCCGTAAATAC
>DASWQJ010000191.1:0-6271 GCA_036403795.1 Stenotrophomonas sp. | reverse complement strand
GAGCTGGCGGGGTGGTGGGTCAGTGGGCCATGGATGGCCCACGTGCGGTGAGTGCGGCCATGGATGGCCGCTCGAACCGCGACCCACCATCCCGGCAGGTCGGGGCCCGCACCGTAAGTAACTAAAATCAACCGCCCAAACCACCCGCGCCCACAACAAAAAACCCAACTCGCAAGCCGCGATCCAAAAGCGCCATCGAAAGGGAGAAGACCTTTATCTAAACCTGACCCCGTTATTTACCCCGTTATTTCAGTACAGGATCCGGGTCCGCAACGTGCCGGGAATGGCGGCCAGTTCGTCCTTGATGACCGTCGCTTGCGCCTCGTCGGCGCTGATGTCGATGACCACGTAGCCGACCTTGGCGTCGGTGCGCAGGAACTGGCCGTCGATATTGACGTTGTGGCGCGAGAACAGTTCGTTGATCTGCGACAGCACGCCGGGCACGTTGCGATGGATGTGCAGCAGGCGCAGGCTTTCAGCGTGCTCGGGCAGGGTGACTTCGGGGAAGTTCACCGCCGACAGCGTGCTGCCGTTGTCGCTGTAACGCACCAGCTTGGCGGCCACTTCGATGCCGATGTTGTCCTGTGCCTCCAGCGTGCTCCCACCCACGTGCGGGGTCAGGATCACGTTGTCGTGCGCGGTGAGCGGGGAGGTGAACACATCGCCATTGCCCTTGGGCTCGACCGGGAAGACATCCACCGCCGCACCACCGAGGCGGCCCTCGCGCAGCGCCGCATCGAGCGCATCGATGTCGATCACCGTGCCGCGAGAGGCGTTGATCAGGTGCGCGCCGGGCTTCATCTTGCCGATCTGGGTGGCGCCGAACAGGTTGCGGGTCGCCGGCGTTTCCGGCACGTGCAGGGTGACCACGTCCGACTGCGCGAGCAGCTCGTCCAGGTCCGTGGCGGTGCGCGCGTTGCCCAGCGACAACTTGGTCTCGATGTCGTGGAACAACACCTGCATGCCCAGCGATTCGGCCAGCACGCCGACCTGGGTGCCGATGTGTCCATAACCGACGATGCCCAACGTCTTGCCCCGGGTCTCGTGACTGCCGGTGGCCGATTTGGACCACCCGCCGCGATGGCATTCGGCGTTCTTCTGTGGAATGCCGCGCAGCAACAGGATCGCCTCGGCGATCACCAGTTCGGCCACGCTGCGGGTATTGGAATAGGGGGCGTTGAAGACCGGAATGCCCGACAGCTCGGCGGTCTCCAGGTCGACCTGGTTGGTGCCGATGCAGAAACAACCCACTGCCATCAGTCGCTTGGCATGGCCCAGGACGGCGGCATCCAACTGGGTGCGCGAGCGAATGCCGACGATGTGCGCCTCGGCGATGCGAGCCTTCAGCTCGTCCTCCGGCAACGACTTGGTGTGCACCTCGATCTGCGAATAGCCAGCCGCGCGGAAGGTGTTGACGGCGGTCTGGCTGATGCCTTCCAGCAGCAGTACACGGATGTCTTGCTTGGGGAACGAGGTCTTTTTCGGCGACATTGGCGGCGGTCGTACGGGCAGGCGACAGGGCGGTCACTATGCCAGAGCAGGGCGCGCTTTGGTGCGTCGCGGCATCGCGAAAACGCTTGATGGGCAATGGTTTCAGCTGTATCGGATGCAGATCGCAGGTCGGCTGGACGACGCCTCGCCGCACTGGCAGGCTGTGGGGCTGTCCACTTGACGATGTACTGCAATGACCGATCCCCGCATCGCCTCCCTGGAACGTGCCGTCCACGGACTTCGCCTGAAAACCGATCCGGCCGACCTGGAACACTATGGCCGCGACTGGACCCGGCGCTGGACGCCGGCACCGCTGGCGATCGCCCTGCCAGCCTCGGTCGAGGAAGTGCAGGCGATCGTGCGCTGGGCCAATGACGAAGGCGTGGCGATCGTGCCCTCGGGCGGGCGCACCGGACTGTCCGGCGGCGCGGTCGCGGCACATGGCGAACTGGTGGTCAGCCTGGAGCGCATGAACAAGGTCCTGGCGTTCGATGCAGTGGACCGCACGCTGGTCGTGCAGGCGGGCCTGCCCCTGGAAGCGCTGCACAACGCCGCGCGCGAGCACGGCCTGGTGTATCCGGTTGATTTCGCCGCCCGCGGTTCGTGCTCGATCGGCGGCAATATCGCCACCAATGCCGGCGGCATCCGGGTGATCCGCTACGGCAATACCCGCGAGTGGATTGCCGGGCTGAAGGTGGTGACCGGCAGCGGTGAACTGCTTGAGTTCAACCGTGCGCTGATCAAGAATTCCAGCGGCTACGATTTCCGCCAGCTGATGATCGGCTCGGAAGGCACGCTGGGCATCGTGGTCGAAGCGACCGTGCGGCTGACCGACCCGGCGCCGCCGACCAACGTCATGCTGCTGGCGCTGCCCTCGTTCGAAGTCCTGATGCAGGTCTTCGCCGCATTCCGCGAGCGGCTGCAGCTGGAAGCGTTCGAATTCTTCACCGATCGCGCCCTGGCCCACGTGCAGGCGCACGGCGCGCAGGCGCCCTTCGCCGACACCTATCCCTACTACGTGGTCACCGAGTACGCGAGCGATGGACAGGCGCAGGAAACGGCGGCACTGGCCGCCTTCGAGGCGTGCATGGACCAAGGCTGGGTGATGGACGGCGTGATCAGCCAGAGCGATGCGCAGGCCCAGCAGCTGTGGCGCCTGCGCGAGGGCATCACCGAGGCAGTGGCGCGCTACAAGCCCTACAAGAACGATGTATCGGTCCGCATCTCGGCCATGCCCGCGTTCCTGGCGCAGACCCAGGCGCTGCTGGGCGATGCCTACCCGCATTTCGATGTCGTGTGGTTTGGCCACATCGGAGACGGCAACCTGCATATCAACGTGCTCAAGCCCGACGCCAGCGGCGACGACGAATTCATTGCCGCCTGCGAACAGGTGACCAAGTTGCTGGCAGGGGTGCTGCAGCAGTTCGAGGGCAGTATCTCGGCCGAACATGGCATCGGCCTGGTCAAAAAGCCCTACCTGGCCTCCACGCGCAGCGAGGCGGAAATCGCGCTGATGCGGGGCGTCAAGCGGGTGTTCGACCCGGCGGGCCTGCTCAACCCGGGCAAGGTGTTCGACGTTTGAGCAGGCTGCCGCTACTCTTGCGGCCACTTTCCGCTGCCTGATGTCCTGACCGTGACCCATCGCCTCCTGTTGTGCTGTCTCCTGCTTGCATCGCCTGTCGCCGCCCTGGCCAGCAGCTTTGCGGGTACCTCCGCCGGCGCCTCTTCGGCCGGCTCCTCGGGTTCGTCGGGCAGCAGCTCGGGCGACGACAAGGTGTTGGTGGCCGCGCGCGACGACGCAGCCGCGTTCGTGGCCAGTGACGGACAGCTGCGCAGCGCCCGACTGGAAGCGGCGCTGCGGCAGATGCGGGGCCGGGACCTCGCTGCACGGCAGGCCGACGACCTGGCGCTGGCCCGCCGCATCCTGGCGTTGTGATCGCCGCGCGCGCGGCCTGGCTGCGCGCAAGTGCCTGGCTGGTGTTGTCGATCGCCGCCGTTCCGACGGCGGTAGCGGCGACAACCTTTGAGTTCGACGCCGGCGCCTTGGGCGCCGAGGACGCTGCCGCCGCCCATCGGTTGCTCGATGCCGCGGCCGGCCAGCTGCCGCCCGGTTGGGCCGCTGCTTTGCCCGATACCTTGTCCGTGCAGTGGCGAGACGACCTGCCGCCCCACGTCAGTGGGCGTAGCTTCGGTCATCAGTTGCGCCTGGATCGACAACTACTCACCGCCTGGCGCCATCCATCGCCCCCGTGGCAAGACCCCCCGGTGCGCCTTGCGCTGGGCACTGTGTTGCACGAGCTGGCGCACGTGCTGGATCGCTCGGCGGCCGGCGGGCTGTCGCGTGATCGGCGGCTGGAGGCGCTGGCCGGATGGCCGCAACGACGGGTGCTTCCCGGCCGACTCGACAACGATTTCAGCGATCGAAGTCCCGACCTGTACGAGGTGCGCGACCCGCGCGAGTTCGTGGCCGTGAATCTCGAGCATTTCGCGCTGGATGCTGATTACGCCTGCCGGCGACCGGCCTTGGCTGCGTGGTTTCGAACACGCCTGGGTGCACCAGCGATCAGTCCGACCCGTTGCTCAATCGGTTGGCCTTATCTGGTCGCCGACGGCAGCGATGGCGCCGCCCAACTCGAGACGCTGCCGGCGGCCCGCGTCTATGCAATCGACTACCTGTTTGCCGAAGGCGATCCGGCGATGCCGATGAGTCGATGGGGCCACAGCATGCTGCGGCTGGTGATCTGCGCGCCGGAGCGGCCCCCGGGGCCGGATTGCCGACTGGATCTCCGCTACCACCGGGTGCTGTCGTTTCGCGCTTTCATCGGCGATGTGCAGATATCCAGTTGGCAGGGCCTCACCGGGGGCTACCCGTCACGGCTCTATGTGCTGCCGCTGGAGCAGGTGATAGACGAATACACCCAGGTACAGCTGCGCTCGCTCTCATCCTGGCCGCTGGCGCTGCGCCAAGAGGACATCGCTGCCGTGCTGGAGCGGGCTGCGCGGGTGCATTGGAACTATGACGGTCGCTACCGGTTCATCGGCAACAACTGCGCGGTGGAAACCTGGAAATTGCTGCACGACGCCGTGGAACCGGTGGCTGCACTCCATTGGCGGGGCATCACGCCCAGCGGGTTGCTGGAGCGCCTGCGCGAGGCAGGCCAGGTGGATGACACTCCGCTCCAGGATCGACAGCGGGCGGCCCGCGAGGGCTACTACTTCGTGTCGGCTTCAGCCCGGTACCAGGCGATGTTCGAGGTGCTCCAGGCGGGGCTGCCGTTGAACGTGGACACGCTGGAAGCCTGGTTCGCACTGGCGCCGTCATCGCGCGCCGAATGGATCGACCGCGCCGGGCTGCGCGAGAGTGCGGCCCTGTTGCTGCTGGAGCAGGCGGCGCAGCGTCGCCAGGAATTGCGTGCCCGCGATTGGATCAAGCGGCAATGGCTGGGTAATTCGGAAGGGCGCACCCGCGCTCGCGAGCAGTGGGCTGGCGTCTTCGATGCCGCCGATGCGCTGGCACGTCCCGCGGCATTGCTGCAGGGCGTGGGCGGCTACGGCATTCCACAACCCACCGAACTGCACGCCCTGGTGCCGCGCGCAGAAGAGCGCAACCAGCGCTTGGTCGAAGGATGGCCTGCGTTGCGCGCACAGGCCAGGGCGGCCTTGCCCATGGCCCAGCAGGATGAGTGGGCGCAGATCGACGGCAATCTGGTGCACATCCAGCAGCGATTGCGCCAGCTGGCCAGCGAAGCGGAGCAGCCGCCCAACGCGATCTAGGTTTCAACCAGGCGGCCGCACCTGTTGGCGTGCCACCGTGCAGCATGGATGGATGCCCGGCCGCCCGCGCGCGGCGGACGGCCAGGGCAGGGTCAGTCGGCCCGACCCGCGAACTCGCCCGTGGTCGTGCTGACCAGCACGCGCTCGCCGTTGGTGATGTACTCCGGCACCATGATTTCGATGCCGGTGTTGAGCTTGGCCGGCTTCGGTCGCTTGGTCGCGGTGCCGCCCTTGAGTTCCGGCGGCGTTTCGATGACTTCCAGCGTCACGCTGGCCGGCAGTTGCAGGCCCACCGGCTGGTCGTCGATCACTTGTACATACAGGCCGGTCAGGCCGTCGGTGATGTAGCCGGCACCGTCGCCAATCACATCGGCATCCAGCGTGTAGGGGGTGTAATCCTCGTCATCGAGGAATACGAATGCCTCGCCGTCCTTGTACGAGAACGTGGCCTGGCGCCGCAGCAATTCGACTTCGGTCAGATTGTCGTCGGCGTCGAAACTGGCATCGAGCTTGGCCCCGCCAGGCACGCTGTACATGATGAAACGGAAGCGCACATTGCCGCCGCGGCCCTGCGGCGAGCTGCGTTCGATGTCGCGGATCTGGTACACGCCGTTGTTGTACTCGACGACGTTGCCCTTCTTGATTTCAGTGGCTTTCATGGTGGCTTCGTGATTCGTTGGAGACGGTTCGAAAGGGAATGGGAAGGTCTTACTTCGGTGCCAGACGCACCGCGCCGTCCAGGCGGATGGTCTCGCCATTGAGATAGCGATTGCGCAAGATGAAAGCCACGGTATCGGCAAATTCGTCCGGTTGGCCCAGTCGCGAGGGGAAGGGGATCGAGGCCGACAACGACTGTTGCACGGCGTCGGGCATGCCATCGACCATGGGTGTCCAGAAGATGCCCGGCGCGATGGTCATCACCCGTATCCCGAAGCGCGACAACTCGCGTGCCATCGGCAAGGTCATCCCGACCACGCCACCTTTGGACGCCGAATACGCGGCCTGC
>DASWQJ010000190.1:0-1978 GCA_036403795.1 Stenotrophomonas sp. | reverse complement strand
GGGGACGCGCCCTCCCGCCCTTGACCGCTCGTGCTGAACTGGCCCCAGGCGTGCTGGTGGTCGACATTGGCGTGGAACAAAAGCTCTTAGTGCCCGGCCGAAAAGGAGTTGAGTGATATCAGCAGGTTGTGATTCTCCGTCTTTGATTGGGAGACGGAGAATTGAATGGCCTGGGATGACATCGCTCGCCAGGATCATCGGCGTGTGTGCGCTCGCTACCCGAGCGACATGACGGATCGGGAATGGGCGATCATCGCGCCGCTGCTGCCGCCGGCCCGGTCGGGAGGACGGCCGCGTACGGTCGATCTGCGCGCGGTCATGGATGCCATTCTGTTCATCGCGTCCAGCGGGTGCCAGTGGCGGATGCTCCCCACGGATTTTCCGCCGCGGTCCACGGTGCAGGGCTACTTCTACGCTTGGCGGGACAGCCGCTTGTGGGAGACCATCAACCATCTCTTGGTCATGAGTGCACGTGAACTGGAAGGCCGGGAGGCCAGTCCCACAGCGGGCGTCATCGATAGCCAGAGCGTGAAGACGACCGAAAGCGGGGGTCTATCGGGCTACGACGCCGGGAAAAAGGTCAACGGCCGCAAGCGCCACATCGTCACTGACACGCTGGGCCTCATGCTCTTCATCCTTGTTCATGCGGCCAATGTGCAGGATCGCGACGGAGCACCGGCGCTGCTCCAGGCCATCCGCCACCGGTTTCCATGGTTGCGCCACATCTTCGCCGATGGAGGCTATGCGGGCGGCAAATTGCGCGATGCCCTCAAGGGGCATGGTGACTGGACCATCGCGATCATCAAGCGATCCGACACGGCCAAAGGATTCGAGGTGTTGCCTCGCAGATGGGTCGTCGAACGCACACTCGCCTGGCTCGGCCGGTGCCGACGCCTCGCCAAGGACTGGGAGAAAACCATCGAAAGCTCCAGCGCCTGGGCTTTCGTCGCCAGCATCAGGCTCCTCTCACGCAGACTCGCAAGATATTGCTATCCAACGTAAACTTTTGAGTCGGGCACTCAGACGCTGAACTTCCGCGCTCCGGTGCGGATTGGTGACACGGTGCATGTCCAGGTGGAGGTGATTGAACTTATCCCGGACCGGCATCGTGCCCGCCTGGCGTGTACGTGCAGTGTCGACGGAGAAGTCGTTCTCGATGGCGAGGCCCTCATCAAAGTGCCGTCTGCTGCAGACAGTCCTCCCATGCACTCGCCGCAGCCTTGACCTCGCCCGGCGATGCGGCCGCGCCCAGACCGAGGCGGTCACCCCTTGTGCAGGTACCACTTTTGCGAGCACGGCTTTCAACACTGAACAGGAACGTTAATCCACCAGATCAAAGGCTGTGCTGACGATTTTCAACTTGTACCGCCCGCGGTTAGTGAGACACCGGATTGCATGCTACGCGGCCCGTGCCGCGGTTGAAAGCTGGTTCTGCCGCACGGCCGCGGGTGTCTGGAACCCGTGCCGTTCGATGAGCCAGGTTGTGTTGTAGCTCTCCCGAAAGTCGAGCAGCGCCTGCCGAAGCTCCTCGACGGTGTCGAAGGTGCGCACCCAAAGCAGGTTCTCCTTCAGGGTCCGGATGAAGCGCTCGGCGCAGCCGTTGCCCTCGGGCGCGCGCACGAAGGCGGGTGAGCTCTCGATGCCCAGGAAGGCAAGTTCCAGCTGGAAGGCGTTGGACATGTATTGCGATCCGTGATCGTGGCGCGCCGAGAGCCCACGCCCGATCCCCTGGGCAAAGCCGCCCAAGCAGCGCCGCACCCCTTGCCGGATCGGCTCGAGCGCCTCAAAGCGGGTGGCTCGGCGCGCGGCATGAATGCCCACGCATTCCGCGGAGCCGTGATCGACGGCGACAAACACCGCGACCTGTCCCTCACCGGTGATCGTCGTGGTCAGGTCCGTGCCCCACATCGTATCCACCGTCTCGGGGATGATGGTGCCGTCGTGGTTGCGCGGGCCTCGGGGTGCCCCGACCCGGGAG
>DASWQJ010000189.1:0-21221 GCA_036403795.1 Stenotrophomonas sp. | reverse complement strand
GCATCCGGCCAGCGCACCGACCACGCAAGCACCCAGCCAAAACGGGGTCAGGTTGACTTTTTCTGGCTTGGGCTGGGTTCAATCAGGAACGCGCTCGACCCGGCCGAAGTCGAAACCCCCGGTCGCGCGTCCACGAAAGGTTCTCCGCGCGCCTCACCACTCTGCTAATCGAAATCCGGCGGAAACCCAACCTGACCCCGTTACTGCCCACTCCGGAAGCGGCTTACAACGACGGCACCGGCACCACACACAGACCAGCAGGTGCTGCAAAGTGAACCTGACCCCGTTATCGCGTCACACCCGCTTGCAGGTGGACACCACCTCGGCTTCCTTGTCCTTGGGACTGACGGGCACTGCCCGCGAACTCCGATCATCAATTTCCAGAATCCGCGATTCGAACACGGACCTCTTCTTCGCCTCGGCCTCGAGCACCCGTTGTCCTTCGTCGCGCGAGTAGGCCGGGTCAGTGGACGAAACAAACATCACGTCTTCCACCGTGGAAGTCACCACCTCACCCACGATCTGCCATCCACCTTTCGTGATATCCAGATTCGTTACCGGCGTACCGCCGTGCGGCGTAATCAACGACGTGGACAATGTGGAGTAGGACCCGTCTCGATTGTTGATCGTTCGAGTCGTCCGCGACACGTCAGAGTTGGCGCCATGCATCACCGTCGGCCCACAGTCCCACACGCCGACGTAGCGCTGAGCCATCGATGGCACGTGGGAATTCGCAGGCAGTGAGGACTGTGCCGAGGCAACGCCGCAAGCCAAACACAGCACACCCAATGCACTCCGATTCAAACAAAACCAACGTCGCACTATTCCGATCCCAAGCTTGGCTGGCCCGCATTCTAGTGCAACCCCGAAAACGGGGTCAGGTTCAGTTTTGGCCAACGACGGATGACGAGCCGTGAGCCTTCAGCGCCCAGTTCAAGCCAGCATCGAAGCAGATCGGTGTCCGCCTACAGCTAACGGTGGATGAGCGCTCCCTCTCACCGCTGCCTACGTCGGTGCCACCGGTGGCCCCGAGTCCACGGCTGCACCCGAAGCCGACTTGGCCACAGCCCAATAACTCAACCTGACCCCGTTACCGCCTTTTCGCCGGATACGTATTCGAGCCTCGCAGTAGCTTGAAGCCCGTCACCTCGCCACCATCCGTTCGCTCAATCTGGATCGCCATATCCTGCGCCGTCATGAAGAATGCGGTCCGCGATTGCGGAAACAGCTCCATGCGCTTGAGCCCGAATAGGTTGCTCTGGAAGTACAGGCGGTCGCCCTCGGCCACGATATGCGCCGGCACGTCGAGCAGTTGATAATCGCCCGCGAGCTGATTGTTAATCGCTGCATCCCCGGCGATCCGCACCTTTTTCACCACTTGAAACTCCGGCCAGCCGTATTCGGCGGCGATGCTGCTCAGGATCTCGTCGATCAACGCCGCGCCATCGTCGCTATTGGTCATCACCACCACGCCTTGACCGGTGCGCGTATATCCGTAGAGCTGTGAGCGAAAACCCGCGGTACCACCGGTGTGGCTGAAGCTGGTGCGATCAGCCAAATCCTGGACGAAGAAACCCAGCCCGTATTCACCCAAACCGCGCGTCAGCATCGTCGATGTCATGCCAGGCGACAGCACCTTGTCTGACATCCCCGCCTCAGCCTGTTGCACCTCAAGCACCACGCGCGCCAGATCGCTGGGCGTGCTCCACAAGCCGGCCGCGGCTGATTCCGGGTAAACGTGCCAGCGTCCTTCAACCACGTGGCCGGACCCGTCGTAGGCGCTGGCCGTCAGAGCGTGCCTCCCCGACGGTAGCGGCGCGGCAAACGTGCTCTCGGCCATCTGCAGTGGATCAAGCACCGCAGCGCGCATGTAGCGATCGAACGGCTGCCCGCCAGCCTCGATCATCATCTCCTGGATGACGCTGTAGCCGCCCCCCGAATATCGCCAAGTGGTTCCCGGCACCGCATCAACACGAATCGGCTCGGAATTCGCCGGTGCCTCGCCGTCCAGCACCTGGAGCAACGTCGGCACTGGCTGTCCCTGCGCGTATCCATCAAAGCCATGCACGGTGATACCGGCGCTGTGGTTCAACAGCATGCGCAATGTGACGGGTTTTCCACGCGTGTATTCATTCTGAGGAATCTTCCACGCCGCCAGCTGTGCATTCGCATCAGCATCAAGCGCAAGCTTGCCTTGCTCGACAAGGCGCAGTGCGCCCATTGCAGTGACCGCCTTACTGATCGAGCCGGCTTGAAACAACGTTTTGGTGGTTGCCGGCTGCCGGCTTGCAGTATCCACCACGCCATAAGCGCGCGCCCATTCCACACGCCCATTATTGATCAGCGCAATACTGACAGCGGGGACTTGGTGAAAAGCCATCCGCTCACTCAACGCCATTTTCTGATCAGCCAATCCCGCCACCACCACGCGCGTGGAAAGCCCATGTTCAACCCGCGCAATCCTGGCTTCCACATCAGGCGGTCCGGCATCGCCAGTAACAGGCACCGGCACAGCGCCAGCCGCGCCACTTAGCCCCAACCACAACAGCGCCACAGAGCGCCACAAACCACGATTCTTCATGAAAGCGTCGTCATCCAAATAACGGGGTCAGGTTCACTTCCCGCAGCGGCGCGCAGCGGCGTCCAGCGGATCCATCCACACAATGCCTACAAACCAATTGCACCCCATCAGTGCCGCACGGCCCTCCCCGAGCTCGCCAGTCCCCAGCCAAGCCATCGCCAACGCAAGTCCGCGCGTTGGCCAAGTCCGACTGGCAAGCATTCTAGTGCAGCAGCAACGTCAATCGCGTCGCACCGAACCTACTGGCCCCCGCGAACGGACTGGCGAAAACCCCTATCCCCGCCGCGCCGCCTCTATCTTCGCGACATCGATTTTCCTCATCTCCATCATCGCGTTGAACGCGCGCTTGGCCGCCGCTTTGTCCGGATCGGTGATCGCCGCGATCAATGCACGCGGCGTGATCTGCCACGACAACCCCCACTTGTCCTTGCACCAACCGCATTCGCTCTCCTGCCCCCCGTTGCCGACGATGGCATTCCACAGCCGATCCGTCTCTGCCTGATCGTCCGTCGCCACCTGGAAAGAGAACGCCTCGGTATGCTTGAACATCGGCCCGCCGTTCAGGCCAAGGCACGGAATCCCCATCACTGTGAAGTCTACTGTCAGCACATCACCTTCCGCCCCGGCGGGATAGTCCCCGGGCGCGTGATGCACCGCGACCACCGCACTGTCAGGAAAGGTCGCCGCATAGAACGTCGCTGCTTCCAGCGCCGTCCCGTCATACCAGATACAAACCGTGTTCTTGCTGACCATCTCGATTCTCCAAGGTTTTAAAACGGGGTCAGGTTCACTTACGCGACGTGCCCGCCCACAAACTCAACCTGACCCCGTTATGGGGTGGTAAACAGCGGCGACGACGCCTGAGGCAAAGGACGTCGTGCTGGCGAGTTTCAGGTCCACGGGGCTCGCCAGTCCGGAGAAGAGCGCTTGGCCGGCGCCCAGCGCAATCGGGTGAACCACCAGCCGATACTCGTCAATCAGCCCCGTGGCGACGAGGCTTCGCGCAAACCGGGCGCCCCCGTGTGCCAGCAGGAAACCGCCAGGCTGCTGCTTCAAGCGCAATAATTGTTCTGCCAGGTCGCCGGACACCACCGTGGGTTCGGACCAGGACCGCAGGACTTCCCCCGCAGGCTGCGCGCCACGCATGCCAACCGACGACTCGGCCGCCGGTTCCGCAGGCGCCTGTGTGGGGTGGGCCGCCCCACTTCGACGCAGCCCCGTGTTTGAGAACACGATCTTGGGGACCTGATTCATCGGCGCCGCCATTGGCAAGTCCGAATACGGCCAGAACGCGGCCATCTCGTAGTAGGCACCGCTGCCCATTACGTGGGCGCCGGCTTCGCGCAGCGTACTGGCCACCCACTCCCTACCGACCGGATCGCCCATCGTGCGGAACAGGCGGTCGACCTCTCCGTTCGGCCCGCATACGAAGCCGTCCAGCGACATGGACATTTTCAATACCAGCCTTCTTCCTGATTCCGCCGTGCCAGCCATAATCCCTCCGTAGCCGTGAGCGCGCACCACGTCCAGAAGCCCGTGTTAACCGGCTCCTTACCCTCACGACGGTCAACTTCCCCCTATTTCGACAGCCACCACGGGTTGCGCTACCCGTTCACCCCAGCGATCACACACGCATCGTGCCGCTCAAAGAAACGGGGTCAGAGCGACTTAACTGGCCGTCCACCACCGAGTCCAGCACCATCCGTCGCCCACCCCAGAACGCTCAAGAGCACCCGCCGCGCCAATAACTGAACCTGACCCCGTTCTGGGTGACCGGGCAGCGTCAGATCACGCCGCCCCAGCGCGCCCTCCAGACAGCCTAAGATGACCGCATGCAGCCCGCAGCCGTCATTCCAATCCGCAAGCCACCACGCGCTGACCCAACGGAGCCACCCGTGCCGGAAAAGGCCTCAATGCAAGCGCGTGTAAATCCCGGCATCCTGGCCGACATCACCGCCATCGGCCGTATCGCCGCGGTGCCGCGCATCCTGCAGACCGTGGCCCACATCACCGGCCTTCGGTTTGCTGCCGTTGCGCGCGTGACCGAAACCAGTTGGACCGCGTGCGCCACCTACGACGAACTCGGCTTCGGCCTGGTGCCCGGCGGCGAGCTGGTATTGGAAACTACCATCTGCAACGACATCCGGCATTCGCTCAAGCCGGTGATTTTCGAGCACGCCAGCCTGCACCCGGTGTATTCGCTGCACCACACGCCGCGCATCTACGGCCTGGAGAGCTACGTATCGGTGCCCATCGTTCGTCCGGATGGCAGCTTTTTCGGTACGCTCTGTGCGATCGATTCGGTGCCGGCCAAGTTCGAAGAAGAACATATCCTGCGTTCGATGGAATTGTTCGCAGAAATGATCGGTAATTATCTCGATAGCGAAGAGCGCCTCCAGCACTCGGTCTCCGAGTTGGCCAGCGAGCGCGATGTGGGTGAGTTGCGTGACCAGTTCATCGCTGTGTTGGGCCACGACCTGCGCAGCCCGCTGCAAGCGGTACGCCTGGGCACCGAGTTACTCGAAACCGAAGTCAGTTCCCAGCGTGGTGCGCGCTTGCTCGGACACATTCGCAAAAGCCTCGGGCGCATCGACGGACTCGTGGACGACGTGCTCGATTTCGCGCGCGGGCGCCTGGGCGGCGGCATTCCGGTCGCGCTGCATGCCGACGAAGAGCTGGCCGATGAGCTGCTGCAGATCGTGCAGGAAGTCAAAGCCGCCAGCGGACGCAGCGACATCACCGCCGACGTGCTTATCGAAGGCTGGGTGATCTGCGATCGCAAGCGCATGGCGCAGCTGCTGGCCAACCTGCTCGGCAATGCCGCCACGCATGGCGCCGCCGATGCGCCCATCGCGCTGGTGGTCCGTGGTAATCCGGAAAGTTTCACGATGTCGGTGCGCAACGGCGGCGTCATCGCGGCTGATCGGCTGGACAAACTGTTCAACCCGTTCTCGCGCTCGGCCGACGAAGAACCACGCCCCGGCCTGGGCCTGGGCCTATACATCGCCGCCGAAATCGCCAAGGCCCACCGCGGCAGCCTCACCGTGGCCTCCAACCCCACCGACGGCACCACCTTCACCTACACCATGTAGCCCGATAACGGGGTCAGGTTCACTTATTCGCGCGGTGACAGGGTGCCGGTTGGCTCGGAGATCTTCCGAATAACTCAACCTGACCCCGTTATGAGCGGCATCTGGCGCCGCCGTGTGTCAGCGCCCCTGGAAGTGCGACACCTGCAGGAATCGCAAGGCTGCGACTACCTGGTCCACTCGCTCACGCGAGAGAGAGCCGATGCGCGCACCCAGCCGATCCTTGAAAACGCACGACACGTTCGAGGCGATCACAACGCTCTGCCGCTCCAGATCGCCTTCACCCATCTCCAGTAGGACCACCCCCGGATCCGAGGCACGCTTGAGGTTGGAACTGAGCGAGCACACCACCACGGTGGAAATCCGCGAATGGTTGAACACGTCGGCCTGCACCACGACGTGCGGGTGGGGGGCGCCAGGCACCGAGCCCGCAGAGTCGTCCGCTGAAACCCAGAAGATGTCGCCGTAGTGGATCAGTGCGGTTGTTCTGGTCGATTTGATTTGCGCTTCTCGATCCATGGTCCCATCCATCTGGTGCTGCTTCCCGCTACCTACGAGGCACGCGACGCCCTGTCTACTCACCTCAACTGCATGCTCATTCATATCCGCACTTCCGGAGCCCCGCTCCGACCACCACAACCGCGTAACTCAACCTGACCCCGTTACTTGCCAACGCATCGCTCGAGGCATTTTTCACCGCCAATCGCACGAAGAAAGTTGCCCGGTTCGTCGCGCCACTCAAGGCATCGTCATACCGGGCGTCCACCCGCTTGCCTCAAGAATCGCCTTTGGATCGTGAAGCTGGATGAGCTGCTTCAGCGCCTGCTTGCGGTCGTCGGAATTCAGGTAATAGGCCTTCGCGATGCGGTAACCCACCCAATAGCCCATGTCATAGGGCTCGTCCGAGCCAGGACGATAGTTGTACGCCCACTTCGATAGGTCGGTGCTGTCCATGTCGCGCACGAAAGCGGATTCGATCTCCGCTTCGTGGCCATGAGTCCAGCGCGTGAGCCCCGGATTGCCCACGCTGCCGGAGGTCAGCTCAGCGATTAGCTCAGCCACGCCTTCCAGCAGCGACACCCGCAGCACGGTGGCGCTAGGATCGCCTTCCTCGAAATCGGACCCGGGTTGCTGGATGTGCCCGTACTCGTGCGCAATAACGTGGACAAAACGGTCTTCCGGGTCGGGATTCATGAAGTCCGCCGCGCAGAGCGCTTCCAGGCCGATGTAAAGGCCATTCTGATTGGCGGTACCGACGGGTTTGCCGCGGCCGACGACGATGGCCACGGGCGGAAAGCGAGCATCCGGGTAGAGGTCGGCGAACTTCGCAAAAGATGCAGCCAGCCGCTCCGTTACGGCGGGAAGCACGGCCATGCAGGCCTTAGCTTTCTCGTACATCGCCGGGTCTTTTGCCAGCCGGTCGGCAATGCTCTGCGCGGTCACGCGACGCAGCTTGGCGAACTCGACGAGGCTGGGCGTTGCCTTGGCCAGGTAGTCCCGCTCGATTTGCTTTGCGGTCGGCTTACCGAGGCGGGCGTCGTACAGGGCGTAGAAGCGTGTGACATCGGTGGTAATGATTTGCGGTCCACGCGGCGCCTGGGCACGGGCACCAGTGGAGATTGACAAGGCAAGAAGCAGTGCAAGCAAATGCGGCGGTCGGAGCATCAGGCGGTTTCCTGGATCGGTTGGTGAGTTTCCAGCATCACTTCGCGAAAGTTATCTGAGTTGGGCTCAACTCGCGCGTGTGTTTGATAGTAGTACTTGCCTATCGGATGGTCGTCGCTTACGAAGTCAATGCGAGCGCGCTTTTCGACACCAATGATTCGGGCCCAATCCGGCCTTCTCCCCATTTAATACGAAGGACCTCAGTGATCCGCCCATTACCCAGCGATCCGCTTCGGCTCGAACCCGACATTAGCACTGCCCTTCCCGCCCCAAGGACTTTCCCATCCCCTATCCACCCGCACCCGGCCGCACCATGCCAACGCCCCCGGCGCATGCCATTATCCCGAGTGGGGAAACACACAACGGGGGGAACTCATGGAACTCAGTACTGACGAGGCGCCAGTGGCCGCGTCATGCGCGGCCGGTTTCTGGCGGCGATCGATCGCGTTCCTCGTGGATGCGCTCGTGTTGGCACTCGTTGGTGCGCTGGCGGGCTGGGCGCTGTTCGATGTCTTCGCGCGGACCGATAACCATACGACCAAAATATCGCGCATAGCGAATGAAGGGTAAGAAGCACTGCACAACTATCAGGACAGCACCTGTTTCCGTTGAATCCCGGAAGGTCGTGAACGCAACCCGCTTCGAGCACACAATCTCTATCTCAGAACTCTGCGAGGGAAGCGCCTCCAAACTCTCGATGGAGAGGCCGCGCAAATATGAGAGCCGTGATCTAACTCGAACGCACACTTCCCGGATCGTAGCGTCCGCACTTTCCGAGCAGTCCGAACATCTACCACTACCGATTGATAGTCGCAATCCCATATTCGTTCATCTGCCCAGGTAGTGACGGCAATTGCTCAGGTGGTCCCATGCGGCGCCCGCCGAATGTCCGGCGTGGGTCGGAAGCTGACCGCATGCTGCTCAGGACAGCGCCGAACACCATGCGTGGAATCACGCCCAGCACCGCCGCCCCGATGACCCACCACCACGATTGAGGGTAGACGGCCGGGCTCGCCCTCACCTTCCCAATCTCGTCATCCATGACAACTGCGCCTTAATATCCCCACGGAGACTACAAAGCTCGCGCATGCCAGCGTGAAATGGAACCTGGTTGATGGTGTCAGCCATCGGCCGCAATACGGGCCTTGCTCAGGGCCAAGTGGCAACCAAAGGGGCATCGGCGGCTAAACCGAGTCCCTATAACGACCCGAACTGCGCCAGTCCGGCAGCACATGCCGAAACCAGTAGATGATCTTGGACCAGCCTGAGGTTTCGAACGCCAGGAACGCGCCCCATGTGCCGCTGTTGCCACCGACGTAGCGATCCTTCCAATGAAGAACCGGGATTAGAGCCAACCAGATAGAAAGTGGCACCACCGGTAGCGCCCCAACGACGATCAGCGCATCGAGATCTGTAGCAACCCCACTAGTGGCTACAAGCAGACCTACAACTGCGGCCAGAGCGAGGCGCTTGAGCCAGAGCAGCTTTGGTTTGAACCATTCGACGCGATCCATTTGATACCCCTGAACGTTTGCAATCGACCACGGGCCGCACCTCTATCGACCCACCTTCCGAACCGCACGCACTTCACTAATCTTGAAGTTCAGGCCTCCGTCGCGTAGTCGCAGAAGCACCCCTTCGGCCATTAAAGGAATCACCACATTGTGTCCCGGTGGCCATTGAAAGTAACCCAGTCGTGTCAACAGCCGCCCTTTCGATGAACGCTCTGCGTCTGCGGTTAGCGATACCCCAAGCATGTCGTCTTTGTCGTGGCAATCGTAGACGCCGACGCCGTGCCTTCCAGACAAATAGCATCCTGACAGCACCATCTTGTGGCCAATATATCGATATGGCTCTGCAATAACTTGCTTTACATCCACAGCGACCAGCGCTCGCCCACAGGAACTCAGGGGCAAGGCCGCCGCCACGGATAGGCAAGCGAGTAGTAGCTTTGATTCCATCGACGTCGTCATAAGACTTCAACCCCCTCACATAGGACGACCAGCTCCGCACCCACCGACGGAATCACACCAAAAAGTCCATGTCGTCCGCTCTTTATAGCGTCGACCAGTTCTTCGGCTTTGCCTGCACTGAGATACGACGGGCAATCCACCGTGCTTGTCGCCCACTTGAGCTGTTGAACCAGGAACGCCTGATCGTCCGGCAACTGCTCGGAGGACCACAGCCGTTCAACAACGTTCTGGGTTGCAAAATCCACGACCCTGAAAAACTTAACTCCACGAAACATCACGGATGCGTCAGCGTTCTGTAACCGCAGGTCGACGCGAAGCTCCTGCGCTCCGACCCAACGGATTCCTACGAGATCCGCATCGTGAAATGAAGGCAGGTTCGTGGGCATCCGACAGTCTCCCGGGAAGTGTGTTGGGCGGATACTACTGAATCCGTGGCATTCCCCCCCCAGCTCGGGCCAAGTCTTGGACGGTAACAGACATCTGCACGGCGCCATTCCGGCCATCCGGAAGCCGCTAGTGGCCGCTAACAGCCATACATCGGCCGCCCGCCAGTAAGTCGTTGCCCCCACCGCCGCCCCTCCTCAATAGCACCTCCTGCTAATATTTCCACGCGCATCCCGTCACGCGTCGGCTTACATCCATGGGCTCCTGGAGTATCGTTTTCGCCATCGGCGCCGCGCAGGCTGCGTTACTGGCGGTCGCGCTGTGGCGACGGCCCGTCAATGCCGAGGCGAACCGCGTGCTGGCCGTCTGGATCGCGCTCATCGGCATCGATCTAGCGGTAAAGGCAATCTATTTTGACGCGCCCGCACCCGGACTACTGAAGGCTTTCCGTTTCGTCGGGCTGTTCCCGTTCCTGTACGGCAGTCTGTTCTACGTCTACGTTCGCGCACTCACCGAGGCGCGCGCGTTTGGCTGGCGCGATGCCGTGCACCTCATCGGCTTCGCCGCCGTGGTGTGCTTGCACGCCAGCTTCTTCATGCAAGACCGCGTGCAGACAGAAGCTTTCTTCACGCGACTGATGGCCGGAACTGCGGAACCACAATCGCCACGCCTGGATGTCCCGTTGTACGCGTACAGTCTGTCGTATGTAATCGCCGGGTTGGTGCGGGTGCGCCGTTATCGGCGCGAATTGCTGCAGCGGCGATCGGATGTTGACCGCATGTCACTACGCTGGATCGATGCGATGGCGGTGTCGCAGATCGTCATCTGGTGCATCGCAACCACGCAATGGCTGGTCAAGATCCCGTGGGTCGACTACCTGTTGATCTATGGCGCGGTCTCCGCATGGGTCTTCGTGGTGGGCTACCTCAGCCTTAGCCAGGTGGCGGTGGTTATCGAGGCTGCGCCCGAGCCGACCCCCATCGACATCATCCACGCGCCTGGTAGCGACGATCCACGCTTTCCCGAGGTCGAAGCACGCCTGTCGCAGCTGATGGCACAGCAGCAGCTGTACCGCGAACCGGCGCTCACCATCGGCCAGCTGGCCAAGCGCAGCGGTTATCCGGAATACCTGGTGTCGGCGGTCATCAACCGACGCTTCGAAGGCAATTTCTGGGAATACATCAACCGCCAGCGCATCGAAGCGGCGCGCGCCTGCCTGGCCGATGCCGGCGATGCCCGCACCATCCTCGACATCGCCTACGCCTGCGGCTTCACTTCCAAGTCGACATTCAACGCCGCATTCAAGCGCCAGCTGGATGAAACCCCCAGCGCTTACCGCAAGCGCCATGTGCGCGACGGGGCGTCCACTTCAGCGAACGCCTGACAACGTCCTCGTCGCCGCCATCCGCACAGGCTGTCGCGACCATCGCAGCAGCAGTTCGCAGACGGCCAGGTTGAACGTCCAGCAGCCCCATGCCGCCAGCAAATAGACCGGCGGAAAGGGCAGGTGCAGCACCCCGAGCCCCACGCCCAAAATCAGCCGCAGCGTCACCGCCGAGGCGGTCAGGGCGATGCTGCGCCACATCCATCGCCGGTGCCGGGCCAGGTCGCCGGCCAGCGCGTGGCCAATGCCCATGCCGGTGGTCACCAGCCACGCCAGCGCGAGCAAGCCGAAGCCCACGCCGGTCGCCGCCCCGCCCTGTGCATGCCGGGCCAAGGACAAGCCCGCCAGCCCGGCAATCAGCACCCCGCCTGCGTACAGGCCGCCGCTCAGGCGGTGCAGGCGCGGGATCCGCCGCCGGATCCACTCGCTCATCTGTAATGGCGCCAGCAGCAGGGCAAGCCCTCCGCCGAAAAAATGTGCCGGTATGTCCAAGCCCGATAACGCGAACTGGGTATGCATCGGATTGCCCGGCTGCGGCTTGAGCGCGTCGAACAGGAAGGTGAAGGCGTACGTCGCCACCGCCGCGCACAGCAGGGTGAAGACCGCGCCGGCCGACCAGCGCACTGCCTTGGCAAACCAATGCCACATCGCGAAACCCCTGGATGAGAGAGGCCCCAGCGTGGGTGGGACGAAGGCAGAAATCGTCCGATTCGGCGGATTCGTACCTGGAAAATGGGGCTAGCGCCGGAGATCTGGAGATCTTTGGCCGCCGCACAGGGGTGGGAAGCCAATCCACCTCAATCAAACGCCCACGGAATGGCCGTGGCAACCGTGCCGGTTCTCCCCCTCAATCCCCACCCGAAAGCGAAGCACCCAATCCTTTCCAGTCCGCACGGCCGACCGCCCGGTACGACCAAAGCGGCCGGAACGCGCTGCGATGCAACCAAGCCAACACAATCAGAATCCCCAAGTGCGCCGCCCCCCACACCCATCCGCCCGATAACAGCAGGTGGAACAGGAAGATGCCCGTCACCAACGGCGCGAGCACGGCGATGCCCAGCGGCGCCGTGCGCTGCACCAGCAGCAGCAACCCGCCCACCAGGCAGGTCCCGGCGACCATCGGATCCACCAGGCCGCTTGCGGTGAACGCCGCGGTCAGCGCCTTCGCGGGCGGCGGCTCCGGCGGCGTGATCCATAGCTTGCCCACCAGCAGGTGCCAGATCCATGAGCCGCCTATGTAGAGGTAGAAGAGCCCATATACCCAGCGCAGGATGATCCCGGCGATCTTCATTACACCGTTCCTTGTCTTGGTGATTGAGGATTTCGTGCAGCTGGGAGTGGAACGGCAAAAACAGGCGGTGAGGAACACTCTATCTTCGCGAGCGTCGGATCAACCTATCCCCTGAAAAATGCCCCCCGCAGCAAGCGAGGATTAAGCGATGAAGAACACGATCCACCGAGAGCAGTTCGCCTGATTCCTGCCACAGATCTTTCGGCCAATCCCGCGTAAGCAGAATGAGACCGTCGACCTTAGGGAATCGGCTTCAGCTGAGACCGTTCAAATGCTCGCCAAAGATCGGGTGATATCATCGATTAGTTTCTGCGTGGAGGCGTCCGCATGACTTGACGAAGATCGCTCTGCGGCTTTGAGTGCGTCCTCAAGAATCACACGCCTTTTTACAGGATCATTCTCGCGTCGCGCCCTTATATACAAGCTTCCAGCGTAGTAATAGAGTTCTTGTGCATCACCAAGTGCTCTGGCCTTTGCCCTCCATTCTCCAGCAATCGCATCATTTCCAGATGTTGCGTCATAGTGGGCAATGAGGCGCTTGACCGCATTCAAGTCACCGGCATCGGCTTCCTTCACTACGGTTGCCATTTGCTCTTGCGGGATCAAGAAAGCGTCGCTAGGACTCTTAAGTCCTTCATCGCAACTTGTCAAAGCGAATGACATAGCCAATAAGAGTGCAAGCATTTTTATGTTCATGGCCCCACCGGCGACAGGATAGAAAGCTGCGTTTTGTTCTGGATTGGAATAGTCAGCTGGGCCAGTTGTCCCGCCAACTCTCGGCATCGGGCCAACAACACCGCTGGTGTTGAACCAGACTTGGGAGTTCGGCGCATCACCGTCACCCCAAGTGAATTTGCCAATTTCTGCGCGAATCCTTTAGGATTTTTGCCTGTATTGCAGCACTTCCCCTGTTGCCTGCCGACGATCCGTCTCCATCCGCATCTTCATTCGGCTCGCCTGATCCAAACGCTTCTCCGCTAAAGTCCAGCGCCAAACTGCCCTATCTCGCGTTGGATCCACATCCAACCTCGGGTTCCCAGATGATACGGCTCGATAGGCCAACGCCCCGTCTGTTAGCACGCCCTTAGGCGCATCCTCCATCGACACAACCTGCTTCGTAGGCTTGCCAAGGTTGTCGTCCTCCCCCATCCAATGTCCGGCCTCCCGTGGGTTGGCCGACGCATGAGCCTGGGTCGCCAACTGCCCGAGTTGGTCATAGATCCGACTCGGTGTGGGCTTGAGGTTGCCACTGGCGTCCTTGGTGTCCTCGGCGACGCGATTGCCGACATCGTCCAAGGTGTAGTGAAGGTATTGCGGCATGGTCGGTCACACCGGTCAGTCGACAGGTAGCGTCGTACGATATGCGGCAGACGACCCTACGCTCACGCCGGCGAAGTGAGCCAGAAATCTCGGCGTCGCCCCAAACCCCACCGAGCTATTGCCTGCTCAATGCAGGCCGTCTGCGTAACACTTTGGCGCTGCGGTGGTTGCGGCCGTTGCGGCGAGAACAGCCGCGCTGGCTAGCCATGAGGATCTAACTTTCTTGTTGTGCTGAAATAGATCAATGAAGCAACTACCGCCGTCGCTACCCCGCAAAGAAAGAAGAGAAACAATCCCTGCGCATTGGCACCTTGCGCGTAGAGGACATTCGCGATGATCAAACCCGACGCGCCTCCAACTACGGGCGGCAGCAGAATTGACGCCAGTTTTGTCTTGCTCGCCAATGGTAACGTCATGAACCCAATCACAAACACGATGGGAATCGTCACGAGATACCAGACCACAAATCCAAATGCCAAGTCGGCCACACCCGCTGGAGATGGCCCTACGATGGCGGTCGTCAGAAAAATCAAAGCCGGAACAAACGCAGCAAACATAAATGCGATAGCGCCCTTTGCAATATTCATTTTTGGCACCCGCAACCACTCGAGGCAGATGATGCCTTGTCGCTTTGCACGACGGAAGTTTCCTCTCCATAGGTATGCACAACACCATTGGTCACGGTGCAAGCAACATACCCTGGGTTGAAGCGAATCGCCCCGGCTTCTGTAGACACCCCGATGCCGTCATATTGATTGCCGCCTTTCGAACTCTACCGGAGACAGCCCGTTGTCGTGTCCGTGCTGCCTCCTGATGCAGCAGAGAATCTCGATGTGGCTGAAGACGTCGGACTTCGCTTCTTTGCGAGTCACGTAAACCATGCGCTTGATGCGCTTGCTTTTGAGGAGTTCGAAGATGCCCTCAGCGACCACGTTGTCGTGACAGTTGCCGCGCCGGCTCATGCTGCTGACCAGTCCATGCGCTTTCACGAACTCTTGCCAGCCTTGCCCAGTGAATTGCGTGCCTTGATCCGAGTGCACCAGCAGTCCCGCGGTCAGCAAGCGAGGAACATTTACGTCCGATGGCTATTAATCCATGGAGCACGTTCGTGCGTGATGTATACCGACCGCCGCCGCCATCGGCGGGAGGAGTGGCTCGATCCCTTGGCTTGCTTCAGCACGCTGATGATCTAGCTGTCGGTTAAGCGCGATGTCTTCATGGAGTCTCCTCGGGAAAGGCTACGAGAAAATCCCGCTTCTGCCTCCAGTTAATATGCGGGGAGAGTTACCCATATTTAGCATCCCCCAGAATATTACCCTGCACCGACCTAAGCCTTGAACACTACAAGCCCGCCTGCCTCACCAGCTGTCCCCGGGCATTCGCGAAAATGGCGATGCTCCGAATTGGGGTTTGAATCCATTTCACGAGCACAGTTACCGAAGAATTCCGAGAGCGGATCTTCGCAGCTATTCTTTCCATAAATCTTCATTTCGTCACCTCACGCCTTGACTGGCTCTAATGAAATCACTTCACCACCTAATGCCTTGAATATTTCGCATTGGAAGTAGTCGCCTCCCTCGCACTTCTCTCTTGCGACGGCCTTCACCAATATAGTAGCGCCGCCGCAGGCTCCCAGGTTGAATCCTTTCCCGCGAAGAAATTCCTAGCTCTCCCACTCAAGTTGTCTGGGTCCGTGCCATGACTGCCGGACCCAGCCTCATTGACAACAAGCTCCTTGCAGCCTCGCTCACAGATATGCGTGCATGAGCATGCACTCGAAGTGCGCGTGCATGTAGCGCAGCAACGGATGTGCGGCGAGGGGATCGTCGCGGCGGGTGCGCGGCCCGGCCGGCTTCACCGCCGCCGGCTTGCGCGTCTTGATCCGCTGGCCCTTGCGCGGCATCAGCGCACCGCCGCCACAGCGGCACCGTTACGACTACGGCGCGGCGCGGGCATCGGTTCCAGAAGCGCCGGAACCGATGCAATAGAGGCGACTAAGGAAGAAGCCGCGTCCGCCAAAGCGTTACCGCCATTTCCACCGTCTGCGAACGGGGTGCAAGCGGGGTGTTTGCGGGGTGCAAGGTGAGTGCGGGGTTCGTCGCCGAAGGTGCGAGGTCGGCGTTGAGGGGTGCGAGGTTGACGGTCGTAGCCGAAGATTCCAGCGCCGCGACGTCCAGCAAGCCGATCAGTTGCGGCGTGTCCGCCGCTACGTCGCCGTCGAACAGCAACTCGTAGACGAAGCGCTGGCCCGCGCCGCCGCGGTGGATCAGGAGGTATTCCAGATCGACGAGGCGTTCCAGGTGCAGCCGCAGCGCCGTGTCGGTAATGCCGGCAATGGCGCGCAGTTCCTTGCGGGTAAAGCGCACGGCGGCACGCGGCAGCTCCTGCGCGTCCCGCCACTGCATCACCAGCGCCACGATCAACGACAACACCCGTCGCGTCTGTGGCGGCAGCTCGTCCAGGCTTCGGCCCAGAACTTCGCCGGCCAAGCGGTTGGCCAGGGCAATGTCGGCCAGCGTCACCTCCACGTAGTCGATCGATGCGTCGCCGACGGTGGCGGTCTTGATGGGCCGCTGGTGCTGGTGCAGGAACGCGATCGCATCGATCAAGGTCAGGTACTTGGCATGGTCGCGCCGCATTCGTGTGGACTCGCTGCGGAACGTCGGCATTTCTGCATAGGGGTTCACCACCGCCACCGGCCGCAACAAGGTTTGCGCGGCGCGGTACAGGGTGCAGATCGCGTCGCCTTGCTTGGTGGCCAACAAGCCTTGCAGTGTTCGGGCCGAGCGCTGCCGCGCATGGACCGCCGCCGTCTGCTCACGGCTCTCATTGATCGTCAGCAACGCGACGGCGGTGCGGGCGAGGACGGGTTTGGCCAAGCCCAGCGCGCCGGCACGGCGTGGCTGCAACAACACGGCGAAGACGGCATCAGCCGGTGGATGGCCCAGGCCGCGTAGTCGGCCAAGCGCATGGGCTGGGACCACAACTACCGCCACGCCATCAGCCTGCGCGGGTGTTGACAACGACAACAGCGGCTAAGTAGAAGCCCCGCCATGAGCGGGGCTTCGTTCAGTGTGCAGGAGCTGATTTCGAATAATCAATCGTTTTAGTCACGCTCCCACCTTTGTCATACCACCGCCAGATACCAACCTCTCGACCGGCTTCGTACTGCCCTCGTAAATGTATGTAGCCATTCTCGGCAGCGACAAAAGGGCCATCAGTAATTTTGCAACTCTTGGATGAGCCACTTTTTCCCCAAGGCTGTATTTCCAGACGGGCGGGTGGAACACACTCAACATTTTCCTTGTCAAGAAGCCCGCCGGCAGGATACGGACTAGGGTCAGCACAAGCAGAAATAAGCAGAGCAACCACCACGAGAAAACCAACTCTTAGCATGTTCATCTCAGCCCCGGCACCATTGAGTTGCGAAGGACCCCTGCGGTAGCCTTTCGATGTGCCGACCGAACTCCTCGTTAAGCTCGTTAGTCTTTGCGATCTGCTTATCAGTGAGTTCGCGAAACTTGAGAGCTGATACCTGGTTCTCGAGATATCGCCTTGCGCCCGCGTCGTATCTCTCAGGGCGCTCAAGCAGATCGAAGCCCTCCTTGAACACGGACGCCGTTTTTATAGCTACGTAGCAGGTCGCAATTAATGCTCCGCACAATCCCACTGGAGATGGTGCAAGCAGGATAGCTAGGATCGACGACACGAGAAGTCCAAGTGACACTCGCAGACAGCTCTCCCATTGAATCGCCAGCGCAGCGACACCGCCAGCTGGAGCGATTCTCGATGCGGATGTCACATTCGTGGCAAGAAGCGTGTATCCGAGTATCGGTGCCAGGGCGCCTAAGGTCGCATGAACACCGATGGCGCCGAGCCATATTGAGTAGAGATTGGACTGATCTCTGATTAGAGTGAATTGCGTGCCAAGTAACCTTTGCATTGCCGCTTCGATATCGGCATTGAATACCCAGCCAAGTTGACTCAGCAGAAACAGTCCTGCCGCACCCACAAGTGCAGGGCTCCAGCCTTCTACGCACCATGCAAGCTTTTCTCTTACTTTTCCGTTTCGCATACCCCCCCTTCTTGCAGCTTATTTGCAAAGAAAAAAGGCCCCGACAATGTCGAGGCCTTCTCCCATAGATGCTAGCGGCAGAACTCAAACCCCAACAGGATTACTCTTCTCCACATCAATCTTGTACTGCTTGATCGCCCGGGCCACATCCTTACCCGTCATCTTCCCTTCCTTGGCCAGCGCAGCAATCGCCGCATGCGCGATGTAATACCGATCGACCTCAAAGAACCGCCGCAAATTAGCGCGCGTATCGCTCCGCCCAAACCCATCCGTACCCAGCACCGTATACCCCATCGGCACGAAGCTGCGGATCTGGTCGGCAAACAACCGCACATAGTCGGTAGCCGCAATCGCCGGCCCCTGGCGCCCTTCAAGCAGCTGCGTCACGAACGCCTTCTTCTGCTCACCCTCCGGGTGCATGCGGTTCCAACGCTCGGCATCAAAGCCATCGCGACGCAGCTCGTTGAAGCTCGGGCACGACCAGATGTCCGCGGTCACGCCAAAGTCCTTGTCCAACAACTCCGCCGCTGCAATCGCCTCGCGCAGGATCGTGCCGCTGCCCAGCAGCTGCACGCGCAGCTCGCCCTTCTTCGGCTTGCCGGCGTCCTTCAGCAGGTACATGCCCTTGATGATGCCTTCCTGCGCGCCAGCCGGCATTTCCGGGTGCGCGTAGTTTTCGTTCATCAGGGTGATGTAGTAGTACTCGTCGATCTGGTCTTCCATCATCGACTTCATGCCGTGCTGCAGGATCACGGTCACTTCAAAGCCAAAGGTCGGATCATACGTGCGCACGTTGGGGATGGCGCCGGCCAGCAAATGGCTGTGGCCGTCTTCGTGCTGCAGGCCTTCGCCGTTGAGCGTGGTGCGCCCGGCGGTGCCACCCAGCAGGAAGCCGCGGGTGCGCATGTCGGCGGCCTGCCAGGCGATGTCGCCCACGCGCTGGAAGCCGAACATCGAGTAGTAGATGTAGAACGGCAGCATCGGCACGTCGCTGACCGAGTAGCTGGTGCCGGCGGCCATCCATGACGCGATCGCGCCCGGCTCGCTGATGCCCTGTTGCAGCACCTGGCCGCTCTGGTCTTCGCGGTAGAACATCAGCTGGTCCGCGTCGACCGGCTTGTACTTCTGGCCGAACGGCGCGTAGATGCCGATCTGGCGGAACATGCCTTCCATGCCGAAGGTGCGCGCCTCATCGGCCACGATCGGCACGATGCGCGGGCCGATTTCCTTGTCGCGCAGGGCGATGTTCAACGTCTGCACGAAGGCCATGGTCGAGCTGTAGGTGCGCTCGCCGCTGTCCTTGAGTAGCCGCTCGAATTTGTCCAGCGTGGGCGCCACGAACGACTGCGTCGCCTTGGGGCGGCGCTGCGGCAGGTAGCCGCCCAGGTCGGCACGGCGCGACTTGAGGTACTGCACTTCCGGCGAGTCTTCGCCAGGGTGGTAGAACGGCACCTGGCCGTCGGCCAGCTGCGCGTCGGTCACCGGGATGTTGAAGCGGTCGCGGAAATGGCGCACCGACTCGTCGTCCAGCTTCTTGGTCTGGTGGGTCGGGTTGAGCGACTCACCGGCCGAACCCATGCCGTAGCCCTTGACCGTCTTGGCCAGGATCACGGTGGGCATGCCCTTGGTGTTCACGGCCTGGTGGTAGGCGGCATACACCTTGTGCGGGTCGTGGCCGCCACGGTTGAGGCGCCAGATGTCGTCGTCGCTCAGGCCGGCGACCATCGCGGCGGTCTCCGGATACTTGCCGAAGAAATGCTCGCGCGTGTACGCACCGCCAAAGGCCTTGCAGTTCTGGTATTCGCCGTCGACGGTTTCCATCATCAGCTTCTTCAGGACGCCATTGGTGTCCTTGGCCAGCAGGGCATCCCAGTAGCCGCCCCACAGCAATTTGATGACGTTCCAGCCGCCACCGCGGAACACGCCTTCCAGCTCCTGGATGATCTTGCCATTGCCGCGCACCGGGCCGTCCAGGCGCTGCAGGTTGCAGTTCACCACGAAGATCAGGTTGTCCAGGCCTTCGCGGCCGGCCAGCGCGATCGCGCCGAGGGTTTCCGGCTCATCGCTCTCGCCGTCGCCGATGAAGCACCACACCTTGCGGTCGGACTTCTCGATCAGGCCGCGGTTCTCCAGGTACTTCATGAACTGTGCCTGGTAGATCGCGCCCAGCGGACCCAGGCCCATCGACACGGTCGGGGTCTGCCAGAACTCGGGCATCAGCCACGGGTGCGGGTAGGAGGAGATGCCCTGGCCATCCACTTCCATGCGGAAGTTGTCCAGCTGCTCGCTGTTGATGCGGCCTTCCAGGAAGGCGCGGGCATAGATGCCCGGGGCGCTGTGGCCCTGGATGTACAGCAGATCGCCGGGGTGCTTGTCGGACGGGGCGCGCCAGAAGTGGTTGAAGCCCACGTCGTACAGCGTGGCCGCCGAGGCGAACGAGGCGATGTGGCCGCCCAGGTCGCCGGGCTTGCGGTTGGCGCGCACCACGGTGGCCATCGCGTTCCAGCGGATGATCGATCGGATCTTCCACTCCATCGCCGCATCGCCCGGGCTCTTGGCCTCGTTGGCGGGGCTGATGGTGTTGACGTATTCGGTGGTGGGCGAGAACGGCAGGTAGGCGCCGGCGCGGCGGGTCTGCTCGACCATGCCCTCCAGCAGCTGGTGCGCGCGGTCCGGTCCTTCGTTATCGATGACCGCCTTGAGCGATTCGAGCCACTCCTGGGTCTCGAGCGGATTCGGATCGTTCTGCAGCACTTCGTTCAACCAGTTCATATCGCTCCCGGGTCCCGGCGCATGGGGTCGCCGTGCAATGTTTTCGTGAACCCCGAAGTGTAACCCAGCGCCATTACCCAGGAATTGGCTACGGGGGCGTATGGAGCCTTGGAAATACAGCGTTCCATGACTGCTTTGGTGGGACATGTGGACAGGGAATAGGACATTGCGCGAGACGGAATAGCGGCCGGTGCGGCGGGGGCGCTGGCGGGGGTGGAAACTCAACCTGACCCCGTTATGCAGCCGGCGGGCGGGCGTTTCTGGGATGGGGGCCACAGTGCCGGTGAGGGTTTACTGGCGCGGGTGTCGGCCAGGCCGCATGATCGCGGCGTTCAGCGCTTGGCCTTGCCCGGCGCGGCCCACGGAGGAGCCCGGCGGTTCATGGAGCAGGCAGGCGCAGGTCCGGCAACGCAGGCGGTGCAGCAGGTGCGCTGGCGTCACAGTCTGCGCGTGCGCATGTTGGTGGGCGCAGGGCTGAGCCTGGCGTTGTTGCTGGGCCTGCTGGGCACGCTGTTCTACCTGGGTGCGCGCGCCGAGCTGGTGACGGCCGCGCGCAAGGAGGTGGACGGGCTCACCTCGCAAACGGCGCGCAGCCTGGCCGCCACCTTGGATTCGGTGCAGGTAAGCGGTCGCACGTTGGCCGCCAGTGCCGGGGCGATGGGGGTGCAGCCGTTCGATCTGCGCACG
>DASWQJ010000188.1:0-20396 GCA_036403795.1 Stenotrophomonas sp. | reverse complement strand
CGCGCCGGGCGCAATCGCATCGACGTGCAGGCACTGGGCGTGTACTGGACCACTTACACCGACAACGGCGCCTACGTGGACGGCGTGTTGCAGGGCAGCGGGTACGACGCCAAGGCGACGTCTGACTACGGCACGCGGATGACCACCGACGGCCTGGGCTTTGCCGCGTCACTGGAAGCCGGTCGCGCGTTCGAGCTGGGCAACGGCTGGGCGCTGGAACCGCAGGCCCAGGTGATGTACCAGGTCATCGATTTCGACGATGGCAGCGACCCCGCCGCGGCAGTGCGTTTTCGCGATGTGGACTCCCTGGCGGCGCGCCTGGGTGCACGCGCGCGCCATAGCGGGTCCCTGGGCGGCGGGCTACCGGTCAGTGCCTGGCTGCATGCCAACCTGTGGCACGAATTCCGCGCCGACGCGGTGACCGAGCTCTCCTCGGAAGCAGGTTTCATCCCGTTCCACTCCGACCAGCAAGGCAGCTGGTACGAAGTGGGCGCCGGCATCAGCGCCCAGCTCACGCCTACGTTGTCGCTATACGGCAGCATCGGCTACCAGAAAGCCTTCAGCCACGGCATCGACGCCCTCGACGGCAACCTGGGCCTGCGCTGGAACTGGTAGCCCGGAAACGGGTCGGAAAACGGGGTCGGAAAACGGGGTCAGGTTCACTTATTGCCGCCGCAGCTTCTCTGGTCCAGGAAGATCCAGCGGCGGCAATAAGTGAACCTGACCCCGTTTTCGCTCAACCTGACCCCGTTTTCGCTCAACCCGATCCCGTTTTCGGACGGAACGGGGCAAGTCTGCGAAAATGGCGGATCGATCCAGGTGTGCCCAATCGGGAGGGGCGGCTTGACCACAGCAGGAACTTCGCTTTCGCTCTTCAGGCTGCTCCCGGGGGAGCTCTTCCGGCCCCTGGCGTCGCCCAACCGTGAGCACCACTGGCTGTTGCTGTGCCGGCTGTTCGACGAGTTCTTCGGGCCTGATGCGCCGATGCCGCCCAGCATGGGGCTGCCGCGGCGCGAGATCACCGCGGCGTTCGAGCGCTATTTGTTGACCGATGACCCTTGGGAGACCGAGGAGGGTGACGTGCCTGACGCCCCGTTGCCGACGCGTGCCCACACCCTGTATGAGCGCTTCCGCGGCGCCGGCTGGCTGCGGCAGGAGCGGGTGGGCGCGCGCGAGATGGTGTCGATGCCCCCGATGGTGGCGCAATTCCTGTCTACCCTGATCGATTTCAGCGAGCACGGGCCCACCTTCGTGTCGGCCAAGGTGCGCTCCATCGAGCTGCAGCTGCGCCAGGTCATCGAGGGCAAGGCAGGGGCCGATGCGCTGGACGAAGCCGCCGACCAGGCCCGCAAACTGTTGGTCTCGCTGTCGTCGATGAGCCTGCAGGTGCGCGACCTGATGCCCGAGCTGAGCAAGGCGGAGACCACCGCCCAGTTCGCGCGGCAATGGTTTGAGCGCTACGTGGGCCAGTTCTTCATCGGTGACTACGCCGACCTGCACCGCGCCGATCACCCCTTGGCCCGGCGCAGCTCGATCCTGGCGATGGTGCAGCAGATCGAGTCCACCGAACTGCGCGATCGCCTGCAGGCCTGGTATGGCGAACACCTCAATGGCCACGACCCCGAGCGCGCCAGTACACGATTGCAGCGCAGCCTGCGCCGCCTGCACGAGCTCGATCGCATCGGCGAATACCTGGGGCGGCTGGATGACGACATCCGCCAGGCCAACCGCCGGGCGCTGGCTTTCATCGATTACCGCCTGCGCGCACCCGACAAGCTCGACGTGCTGCTGCAGCGTGCCTGCCGCGGCGCCTTGAGCGCACCGGACGATACCCTGCGGATGCCCGTCGGGCCCGGGGGCCTGATGGAGGCCGAGCGACTACGCCCGCCGCGAACCAAACCGCAACCGATCGCCCGCAGCGCCAATGCCAGCCAGCAGCCCACGCCCGAGCAGCTCGCCCGCTTGAGCCTGCTGCGGCGGATCAAGCGCGCCCGCCTGGTCACCCCGGAAGACATGGCGCGCTATGTCGGTCGTCATCTCGAACAACAGCACCAGGTCGACTCGTCCGAACTGAGCATCGAATCGATCGAAGATTTCCGCGCCTACCAGACCTTGCTCACGATGGCGCTGCGCAGCCACCGCCAAGGCGGCTTGCGTCGCGACGATCCGTTGGGCCGGCTGCTGCGCGGCTTCCGCGTTGAATTGATCGCCCAGGCCCAGCCGCTGGACACCCTTCACCTGACGGCCTCGCGCTTTGTCATCCACCGGATTCAAAAGGCCGCATGAAACGTAGTTGGAAGGCCCTCAGCCAGAATTCGAACGGCCTCTACGCCGTGCAGGACTTCGAACGCGCCGCCTACCGCCTGGTCACCGAACAAGTGCTGTATGCGGCCGACCGCGGCGCGCGGGTGGCGTACCACCTGATCGAAGCGCACCTGGAAGATTTCAAGTCCGCGCTGGAACCCTTGGGGGTGATGCTGGAACGCAACGCGCATTACCGGTATGTGGTCGCGTTGCCGATGCATGGCGAAGGCACGCCGGTGTCGCTGGATGAAACCCTGCTGCTGTTGATCCTGCGCCATCGCTACGACCAGGCCATGCGCCAGGGCCAGATCGAAGATCTGGGTGAAGTGGTCGTCGACCTGCCCGAATTGCAGGAAGCCTATCCGGCCTTCGCAGGAAGGCAGATGCCTGATGTCGGCGCGCTGCGCGTGCTGGCACGGTCGCTGCGACGCTGGGGCGTGTGCCGGCTTGTAGAGACCGAAGGAGATGATCCGCAACCGTTCCACCTGCAGGTTCGCCCGGCCATCGTGGAAGTGGTCGGCGAGCATTGGTTGCAGCGTTTGGACCAACACAACCGGGATGACCAGTACCCGCAGGAAGGCGATGCCGACGCCAACCCCGAAAGCGTGGCAACGGAGGACGACGATGCAACTGCTTGAGCGCGTCCACCTGGTGCAATTCTTCCTGTTCGAGTCGCAGACCCTGCAACTCGACCCCACCAGTGCGATCATCGCCCCCAACGGCGCGGGCAAGAGTGCGCTGCTCGATGCCCTGCAGATCGTGCTGCTTGGCGCCGATCGAAGCCGCATCCGCTTCAACGCCCAGGCCGGCGGCAGCAGCCGTGCACGATCCATTCGCGACTACTGCCTGGGCGTGTACCGCAGTGGCGACGAGGGCCGCAAGCGGCGCACCGCGACTACCTATATCAGCCTGGTGTTTCGTGATCAGGAAACCGGCGAGCCGTTGACCGCCGGCATCGCACTGGGTGCCTCGGTGGACGAAGCCGATCACCGCGTGCACGGCTTGTACCTGATGCCCGGCGTGGCCATCGCGCTCGACGATCATCTGGAACAAGTCGGCGGCAAGACCCTGCCATTGGCGTGGAATTCCTTCCGCGAACTCGGCACCCGGTTGTGCAAGCAGGCCGGCACCAAGCAGGAGCTGCACACCACGAGCGAGCGCTTCCTCAAGGATCTGCTGTTCCGCCTGCGCGCTTCGCCCACGATGCACCCGGACCTGGGCGCGTATCGCAAGGCGTTCTCCAACGCGCTCAACCTGCAGAAGCACGAAGACATCGATTTGTTCGTGCGCACGCTGGTAGCCGAAGATCGCCCGACCGAAATCGCACGCTTTCGCGCGTTGCTGGAAACCTTCCGCCAGATCAAGGAAAAGATCGAACAGGTCGCCCAACGCATCAAGCTGGCCGAACAGGTCGAAGAGCAATACGGCAAGATTGCCGCGCAGGCCGAGCGTGCCGCTTCCAGCCGTGCGCTGGCCGCCGAATACCAGCGCGACCTGCTCGGTGAACAGGTGGAGCAGGCCGACCAGGACCTGAGCCAAGCGGTCGAGCAACTGTCCGCGGCCGGGCGCGCGCTGCAGGAAGCCCGCGCCGGTCGCGGCAATGCCCGCCAGGAAGTAGAGCAGGCGCAGCAGCGTTTGCAGGGCACGCAGGGCTTTGCCGACCAGGCCTCTTTCGATGCGATCGCCGGTCGCGATCGAGACCAGCTCGCGCAGCGCAAGAAGGAGCTGATGCGTCAGCTCAGCTACGTGCGCGACCAGTTGCGCGCGGTGGAGAAGCTCAAGCTCGACGCGGTGGATGCGAAGGAACTCGCGCAGGCCATTGCGCCCTGGCAGCAGTGGCACGATGCGTTGGCCGCGCTGCCCGTGGATGCAGACATCCAGATGTCGCCCGACACGCTGCACTCGCAGGCACGCGCCGCGTTGCAGCGCAGTGCGCCGATCCTGGGTGCCGTCGCGCAGCACGCTCGCACCAGCCATGCCGCCTGGGAAGAGGCCTGCGCGCGACGCGACAGCGCCAAGCGCAACCAGGCACGCGTCACCGCGGGGCAGTCCGAGTTGCGGCCGGACGTCGTGCGCCTCATGAATTACCTGCAGGACGACGGCATTGAAGTGCGCCCGGTCTGCGACCTGGTACGCATCACCGACGCTTCCTGGCAGCCGGCCATCGAAGCGTACCTGCGCAGCCATGTCGAAGCGCTGCTGGTGCCGGTCGAACACGAGGCGCGCGCGACTCGGCTGGTGCGTTCGCTCAGCGGCGGTCGCGCGGTGTATGGGGTCAAGCTGGCGCTGAGCAGCCATACCCAGGCAGGCAAGCCTGAACGGCCTGCGGTCGATTCGGTTGCCAGCCTGATCGCCGGCGACAACGCCGACGCGGTGGCCTATCTGCGTAGGCAGCTGGGTGAGCTGCGCCAAGTCGACAGCGACCACGACGTGGTGCGCACTCGCCAGGGCCTGACCCGCGACGGCCTGGTCGCCAAGGGCGGCGGCCTGGAACGTCGGCGCTTGCCGGCCGCCTCCGAGCTCAAGATCGGCGCAACCGACAGCCGCGAGCGGCTGCGTAGTCTGCGCGAGGAACTGGAGACCGCCGAGCAGGACGTTCGGCGCCTGCAGCCGATCCAGCAGCAGGCCGAGGCCTTGCAGCAATCGCTGGCGCGCTTTACCGATGCCGATGAAGTGGCGGCCGCCATCCACGATGGCCTGCTGCAGCATCAGGAAGCCGAGTCGCGTTATCGCATCACGCGACAGAACCGGGATGCTGCAGTGGATCCGGACCTGGTGCAATTATCCGAGCAGGTGCGCGACCTGGAGGCCAGGGCAGGGCAATTCGATCAACAGATCGAACGCCTGGCCAGCGAACAAGGCGTGGCCGAGCACAACCGCGCTCGCGCCGAGCAACTCGTGGAAGCACTGCGTGCGCAGGAAGACGTGTTCTCGCGCAACGCGGTGGAAGCGTTCAATGATCCGGACGTCAATCCCAACCGGGTCGAGCGCCAGCGCAGCGAGCTCGATGAGAAGCTGCCTTCGTTGGAAGCACGCGTCCAGCGTTGCCGGGAGCGAGCACAGGACGCCGATCGGCAGCTGTCGTCACTGGTGCCCGCCGCCTGGAGCGAACTGGCCCAATATGCCAAGGATCATGGTGCCATCCTGGAATTCGCACCGGACGCCTGGCGCCCGGCACAGGGTTTCCTGAAAGGCGAACTGGACCACCTGCGCGGCACCGAGCTCGCCCAATACCAGGCCCAGTCGGCCGAGGCTTATGCCACCGCGGTGGAAACCTTCCGCACCAATGTCGCCTCAACGCTGTACGACAACTTCTCCAAGCTCAAGCACCAGATCAACACGCTGAACCGCACGCTGCGATCGAGCCCGGCGTTCTCCAACAATGAGCGCTACCAGTTCCATTACGAGGTGATTGCCGAGTTCCAGGCGCTGCATCGTTTCATCCAGCGTGCGGCGGACCTGGAGGGCGATGACGGCCTGTTCGGGACGGCCGGAGAGGTGCCTGCGGCATTCCACGAATTGATCGAAGACAGCACCCAGGCCAAGACTGCGGCCTCGCCGCTGGACGACTATCGCCGGTTCTTCAAGTTCGAGGTGCAGATCAAGCAGGATGACCGCGTGATTGGCACATTGAGCGAGCGCATGCGCTCGGGTTCCGGTGGCGAACATCGCGCGCCGTTGTACGTGATCGCGGGCGCGGCCCTGGCAGCGGCCTACGGCAAGAGCGATGCGCATCCGGGCGGCATGGGATTAATCCTGCTGGATGAGTTCGGCGACAAGATCGACGCCCAGAACGCGCGTGCGACGACCAACTACTTGCGCTCACTGGGGTTACAGTTGGTGTTGGCGGCGCCGGATACCGCCCAGGGCACGCTGAGTGGCGTGATGGACAGCTACATCGAGCTGTTCCGCGATGGTGACTTGCTGCAGGTGGAGCGGATCGAGGTAAAGGCCGCGGCGCGTGAGTTGCTGCTGAGCGACCAGTTTGATCTGCACCCGGAGCTGTTGGTGGCGGAGACCGAGCGAATCATTGCGCAGAAGGCCTAAAACGGGGTCAGGTTCACTTCTTGCGACTGGCGAGCGATTTTATCGGGAAACAGCCGGCTGGGGTGCGAACGAGCGTTGCTCATCGTGCCGCAGCTGTAGCTGAAACTGTTGCTGAGTGACGTCTTCGAGTTGCTGCAAGGTTCTATCAAGTGGCTGCGTGACCGCCTGTTGCGGATCTACCACGGCATAGCTGATCAGTACACGGTTAAGCGGGTTTGTCCAGCGGGCGGCCAGGACCCCATCGCGTCCGGTGATGATCTCGTCGATGGCTTCCATGCGGCGATGCTGGGCTTCGAGCGCGATGGCGCCGGCGATGCGTTCGAGTGCTTCGCGATTGCCATACCCGCCGGTCGCCGGGCCTAGCTCCTGCAACTGCTCGATGGCTTGTGTGAAGAGGGGATGGTCGCGGCGAGAGTCGTGATGAGGGGCGGCCGGCGGCGTGGCAGGCGATGAGCGGGGGGTTCGGTCTGCCTCGAAGTGGGCAAACACGATCGACGCGGCGCGCATGCCCTCGCGATCATTGGCGGCGACGGCTGCGAAGTACTGTTCGACCAGAGCATCGGCTTGTGCGTCGGTCAGCGGGGCAGCTGCGGGCACACGGGCTGGGTCGGATGTTCGCGCTTCTGCGTGCTGTGTTTGTTCCAGCAGTATCTGCAGTTGCGCCCGTTCCTCGGGATCCTGGCGCATCGGGCGATAGTCGAACTGCCGGGCCATATCCAGGTTCAAGGCTTCGGAATCCCGGCACGGATCGACGACTTTGCAATGCGCGAGTTCGTCGCGCAGGTTGCGTTGTCCGTCATGATCCAGCGCAGCACCCCACAAGGCGGTTGCGCCGCGCGCCTGGTGAACGGTCAGCGTGGACGCATCGGTAGGCACAGGGCGCTTTTGGAACATCGGTTCATCACGCAACAGGTTGAGATAATCGGCAGCCACGTTACCGACCCATATCTCCAGACCGGGCTTTTCATTGCCACCTCCGATGTCGGAGTGTCCGCCGGGTGCCTTGACGTTGATCGCACGTCCGTCGGCAGACATGCCAGGATCGTTGATGGTCTGGTGGGGAAAGAACCTGCGCTGCTCATTGGCGGCGGTGATGGAGATGGCAGAGATCACGCTGGGCGGCAAGCGGGCATCGTAGTGCTCGGGAAAGCCGGTGGCCACGGGGTCGAGCAGTAGACTGGCCTGGGCGACCTGGCCGGGTGGAATCAGGGGCGGGTACTCGCTTATCACCGTGATATTGCCGCGTGGGTCGCGGCCGAACTTGAGTTCTTTTGGGTCGGCGATGCCGTAGGTATCGATCAGCCGCTGGAAGCCTACCGATTGAACGGCGCCTCGGCTGTAGCCCATGGCTGCTACGCGGACACTGGCGTCCGAATCAGAGTTCTTCCAGGTCTCTGTCTGATGAGCGAGATCCGAGTAGGCGGCCTCTATAGCATTGGGCCAAGTGCGACATAACGCGCCATCGATCGCACGTCCTAATGCCGTCGGTTGAGTACCAATGCCCTTCGAGTAAAAAGCGCCGACCCTGGAGCCTTCCACTGCCTCTTGGTACATGGCCCGTAGATAGAGGGTGCCCACATTGGTGGGCGCCCCAAGTCTCGCGTTGTTGAGATCTTCGCCGGTGCCGTCTATAAATGAGAAATAGAGATGCTCATGGCGATCGACGGCATTCTGCAGGACAGGAGCTGAGAAGCGCGCCAGATCGTCCCGCATCGCTTGCAACGCTACGACCTCTTCGTTGGAGATGGGGCGGTTCTCACCGCCGGAGATTACCCTTCCCATGGTCAGCTCACGTCTCAGTAGTTGTAAGATCTGATCAGAACGAGGTCATAGCGAAAATCGCTGTACCTGTTCCCTGCCTTCAGTCGATGTTTTGTGGATATGAACGCCCTCATGTAGACCCTGATGGTGCGATCGTTTACCTCCAGCAGGATGCTCGGATATCCTCCCTGCTTGCCGTCGGGGGAATCGGCAACCTCCTCGCGCGGAACGTTGTGCCTGACGATTTCGTCCTTGAACAACTCACCCAGATCGATCTCTGCTTGATGGTCGGTGCCGTCCTTGGAGCGCCAGGACACCTGCACGGGCGGTGGAAAATTGTCGACGCCGCCATAACCGCCGCGCCAACTTTTAAGGTAGTCCGGACCATAAGTGGAGGAGGGAAGAGTCGGTTTGGCGTAACCGAGATCCAGCCCACCGAACGGAACGCTGCATGTGATCGTGCCGTAGCAACGTGCGCCAAAATTGAAACGCTTGAAGCGCATCGGCCACTTGACCGGCTTGATGTTCATGCGCGCGCGTATGGCGGGATCGCCAAGGGGGGCGAGTTCCATGCTGGCGTAGTCGGGTGTGCCGGGAAGCGCTGGTGCTTCGTTAACTGCATTGCTATGCGCGCAGGAAGAAAGCGTCGCAGCCACCAACGGTGCGAATAACGATCGAAGTTTGTTCATCACTCAAGAGTGCCGCTGGTTTTTTCACCGGGCAACGCCGTTTGAGCAGGCCACGAAGTCTGGTTGACCTGTCTTAGCCGATCGCAGCTCGCAAGTTGCCTGGAGCACCGCGATCCCCAGCAATCCCGGACTGCCGGTCTTGGAAGTGGCTCGGGCAATTTCCGATTTCTCTCGGCCGGCGCACGTCTACCCCGTCGGGATCTTACGCAGGCGAAATAATTCGCAATGTCGAGAGCGACACCTGCGCGGTGGCCATCGGCGGCGTGGCGCCGATCCGTGAACTGGGCTCAGTCGATCCAGCAACGCTCCGCGGTACTAGTGTGCGTCGGCGTCGGTGTCGGCGCCGACGAATACCGCGCGGCAAGGCGACCTCCCAACGGTGCTGGGTAAGGCGTTGCGTCGAGCACACCCAGAAGCACGCGTCAGGCCGAATAACTCAACCTGACCCCGTTCTCAGTCGGCGAGGGGGCGCACGTCCTGCACTAGGGTAACCAGTGTTTTCCCGGGCTCTTCGTTCATCACCTCATGCGCGGATTGCTCGAACCAGGTCAGTTGCTTCCGCGGTGCTTTTATTGTCTTGAACCACTCGGCCGCCAGCTCGGATGACACGTTGTGGTCGTGCCGGCCCAGGAACAGGAAGACCGGTGTCTTGAACTCTCTGACTTTCGTGACATCCAGCGTCAGCACGCCGCTGAGCAGATGTTCCATCGAGAAGTCATTGCCTTTCCAGACGGCTGCGACGTCGGCATCGGTGTATTCCGGCGACAGGCCTATCGCGGCTGCCTCCGCATCGCCACCGCGACGGTTGTGGACCATGCCGCCGTAGTGGTTCAACCATTTGCGTTGCTTGAACAAATCTTCCAGCGCAAGGGGCGCATCACCCTGCGCATAGGGTGCGATGGCTTGCAGGTCGGTGATCGCCTGTTCGTTGTAGTCGCGCTGGGCTTGCTGCAACGTCCACGCCCAGCCGCGGCGCTCGCTCTCCGGTGCGTTCGAGATCTGGCCGACACCAATGTAGGCATGCAGCCACTCGGGCCGTCGTTGCGCCACTTCCACGCCCAGGTAGCTGCCCCAGGAGTGGCCCAGCACGAAGATCTTGTCCTGGCCAAACTCCTTGCGCAGCCACGCCACCATTTCCAGCGCATCGTCGACCATGCGTTCGCGCGTCATCGTGGGCGCGAGCCGCGCGGGGTCGTTGGCAGCGTAGGTCTTGCCCGCACCGCGCTGATCCCACTGCACGACGGTGAAGTATTCCTCCCAGCCGCGCTGGAAATACCAGCTGGTCGGCATCGCCACCCAGCCGGGCCCACCGTGCAGCATCAGCAGCACCGGATTGCGGCGATCACTTCCGCGGATGGACACCCATTGGTCGATGCCGCCAATGTGGACCTTCTCCAGCCGCTCGATGCCGCCGTCGGCCACCACGCGGCGCATGTCGGCCACGATCTTGACGGCCTGCTCGCGGTCTTGCGGGGCAGTGGCCGCGAAGGCTTGGGCGGTCATGCAAAGGCCAACCATGGCGGTGGCGAACAGGGCAGCGAGTCTGGGTGTCATCGGTGAGTGAGTGCCTGGGTGCAGCCACGATTCTGCCATGCGCTGGAGCGGGGTGAAAACGGGGGGAAAACGGGGTCAGGTTGAGTTATGCGCTACGCCGTTACGCGAACTGCCACAGAAGTAGGGCATAACTCAACCTGACCCCGTTTTCTTCTGGCCTGCAGGACAGCGTGGATGTGCCAGAACAGCTTGCGCTTTCGAGGAGCGCGGCGAGATGGCCCGAGCCGTGCTCAGGTCTCGGCGGTGAATGGCACGCGCGCCAGGAATTCCCGCGTCGTCAGAATGGCGTGGGCGTAGGTGGGGCCGTTGATCTCGTGTGCGCCCTGCATGGCCTCGGTGCTGAAGGCCGCGGTCGCGTCCTTGATCAGCGTGACGTGGTATCCCAGCTCACTGGCGTACCGCGCGGTGGTTTCGATGCAGGTATTGGCGATGAGGCCAATCACGATGACGTGGCTGATGGATTTCTGCTTCAGCAAAAGGTCCAGGTCGGTGTTGGCGAATCCGCTGCCGCCCCAGTGCTCCTTCACCACGGTGTCGCCCGGTTGCGGCGAGAAGTCCGGATGCCACTGCCCGCCCCAACTGTTCTTGGCGAATACCTGCGCTTGCGAGGCGGCTTGCTGGTAGGGGGTGGGGTGGTTCCAGCCATCGAGATCGTTCGGTTCGGCTCGGTGGTGGGGCACGAAAAATATCGGCCAGCGCGCACAGCGCACCGCCTGGCAGATGCGCCGCAGGTTGGCCAACAGTCCGACAGCCGCTGCCACTTCGGCCAACCGCGGCCAGATCTTTCCTCCCTCAGACAGAAAGTCGTTGTATGGGTCCACCAGCAGCAAGGCGGTGTGTCCCAACGGGTAGGCCGGTCCCAAGGAGTCCATGTTCGCCTCTCCGGGCGCGCATGGGCACCCGCCAGGACAGCATGCGATATGCCACGCCCGCGGGCATCGCGGGTTTCGGTGCCGGGGACGTCCCCTATTTGGGGGAAATGGCCGGCGGCGTCGATACCGCTGGCAGCGCGGCCGGGGTTTGGCCTACATTGCGTTACCAACACTGGGTCCAGCACAAGCGCGGCGGAGCGAGCATGGCCATCCGGATACTGACCGTCGACGATCATCCTTTGATCCGCAATGGCATTGCCGCCATGCTGGAAGTCGAGCCCGACCTTCAAGTCGTCGGGGAGGCGGGCGATGCCGATAGCGGCATCGAGCAGTTTCGCCAGCTGCTGCCCGATATCACCTTGGTCGACCTGCAGATGCCCGGAAAAAATGGGATCGAGATGATCCGCACGTTGCGAAATGAGTTTCCCGCGGCCAGGACCGTGGTGCTGACAACGTACAAAGGCGACGCCAACGCGCGCGAAGCCATTGCGGCCGGTGCTTATGGTTACTTGCTGAAAAATGCTTTGCGCGGCGAATTGATCGATGCCATCCGTAAAGTGGCGCAAGGCAAGCGCTGCGTATCGGCGGAAGTGTCCGAAGAGATCGCCCAGCATATTGGCGAGCAGGAACTTACCTCCCGCGAAGTCACCATCTTGGCCGCGCTGGCACGGGGTTGGGAAAACAAGCGCATCGCCAGCGAGATGGGCATCTCGGTCGAAACCGTCAAATCACATCTGACACGGGTCTTTGAAAAGATCGCCGCCGGCAACCGCACCGAAGCCATCCACATCGCGCTGCGCCGCGGCCTGGTGCGCATCGACGATTAAGCAGCATCAGCGCTTGAACATCGGCAAGGGATTAAACGGATGCCGCCAGGCGTAGCCTAGTCCGATTCGCACAAGCCGCTGGTGGAAGCCCAGATACGGAAACTGTCGATTGATGCCCTTCAAGTCGCTCGACGGCAAGCCAAAACGGCGCAGGCCCATGGTGACGTCGATCCAGTCGGCACGCCGAAAGTTATCCACCAGCCGGCTGTGCGCACCTTCGAATTCTGAAAGTTGATGGTGATGGTCGATCATGGCCACGACCATCGGTATCCAATCACGCCGGCCCTGGTCCTCCAAGTACTGGATCGCCAACGCCTCGGACGGGGCGAGATAATCGAACGTGTTGGCCGTCCATAGCCCCAGGTCATGGAAAGCCACGGCCACCGACACGATTTCCAGGTCCATCGAGGAGCCGGGCGACAAGGCCCAGTGGAAGTTGGCCACCCGATAGGCATGATTGCGGTAGCGGGGCAGGTCCTCGCTCAACGCGTTGGCGTGGGCCTGGAGGATCGCGTCCAGCGTGGGCAGGCTCACCAGCATTGGATGGATTCCAGGCACGCCATGGGAGGCTCATTCTAGGTCGGCAGCGGGCCAGTCGGATGGCACGGGCGGGCGCATAGTGGCAGGCGTGCCAGGACGGGCCTGCTTGGTGATCCGAGGGGGCGTGCGGGGGCCGAGATCAGGGGCGGATGCCCATGTCGGCACTTGAGTACAAGCTTTGCGGAGTGCGTTCCCCCCAGATAGGGGGGCGGGAAGCAATCTCTATTGCGCGTGGTGCCTGGCTGCAGCCGGCTCGATGCTGGCGGCCCAGCGGCAGGGCATCGTGGATGTAATCGGGGGGCATCCACTCGGCGGCATCGACAGCAACCCTGGGTTCGTGAAGTACGTAGGCGGCCAATGCTGCCAGTAAAGGGCGGGTCGACCTTGGAGCACCGTCCCGGCAGCACGCACAGCCTCACCGTTACCCGCGAGCAACTCCACCGGCCACAGCCATCTTTCCCATGCCCGAGGTCTCACACCATGTCGCGCCTGATGATCAGCGTAGTTTTCATGCTTGCGATCAGTGCCAACACCGGGGCACGGGCCGCACCTGCCGCGGGTGTGCAACGGATCGAAGTAGAGCGATTTGCACTGCTGCCAGAAGGTGCGCGCCAGCCTGAGGGCTTGGCAGTGGATCCGACCTCGGGCGATATATTCGTCGGCACGTTCGATGCCCGGGAGCCGGCAACGGAGCGTCGCAATGCAGTAGTGCGTTTAAACCGCAACGGACAACTCGAAGCGATTCGAGACTTCGGCATGACGCCACTCACCGGCGTGATGGTGAGCGACGGGCAAGTGTATGTACTCAATTTTGGTGGCGCCAAACTGCAGCGCCTGCCCGTGGATTTCACCGCGGATACGGCGGTGCAGACACTGGCCAGGTTTGCCGTACTGACACCCAGCGCACCTGGCGAGCGACAGGTCACCAATCCCGACGGCAGCGTGGATGTCATCCGCTACGGCGCCAACGGCGTGCCGGCTCCCAATGGGATGGCGATGTCGCGCGTGGGTGACCTGTATGTCTCCGATTCGTTCCAGGGCGCAATCTATCGAATCCCGGGTGCGGCACACTGCGATCCGTGCGAAGTGCAGGTGTTCTCGCGTAGCCCGCTGCTGGCCACCACCGGCGCGTTGCCGTTCGGCGCCAATGGCTTGGCCTTCGATACCGACGAGCAATGGCTATACCTCACCAACGCCGGCGACGGTCGCCTGCTGCGATTGCGGATGGCCGATGCGCCCGCGGGCGGTATCGCCAAAGGCGAGCTGCAAGTCGTGGCCGAGTATGTGCCGGGCGCGGACGGATTGATGTTCCACCGCGGCCTGTTCTGGGTGGCGGCCAACCAGGCCGACCAGATCCAGGCCTTCGACGCCTCGGGCCTGTTGCGCGTCAGCGCGGGCCACTTCGACGGCATCGGCAGTGATGGCGCCCCCAACGGCCTGCTGTTTCCCGCCGGCACCGCCGCCACCGACGATGGCTGGATGTTGGTCGCCAATCTTTCCCTTGCACTGACGCCCCAATCCGGCGACGAATGGGAGGAGCGGGTCAGCCGCTGGTCCCTGGCGCGCTTCCGCATTCCCAAGGACCTCCCATGAACACGATGAGCCAACCGCTATCCTCAGATTCATCTGCCACCGGCCCCACCCGCACTGAAGAATTGATTGCCGGCGGTGAGCGCGAGCTGTTCGTGCGCACCTGGCATCCGGCGCAGCCCGCTCGCGCGGTGGTCGCCATCGTGCCGGGATTCAGCTCCCACAGCGGCCATTATCTCTGGCCCGCCGAGCAGCTCACGCAGCGCGGCTACGCGGTGTACGCCGTCGACCTGCGCGGTCGTGGCAAATCCTCGGGCACGCGTTTCCATGTGGAAAAGTTCGACGACTACCTGGCCGACGTGGATACCATGATGGCATTGGTCGGCGCGCGCGATCCGGGGCTGCCGGTCTTCCTGCTGGGGCACAGTGCCGGCGGTGTGGTGGCCACGGCTTACGCCCTGGCCCATCAGCGCGAGTTGTCCGGCCTGGTGTGCGAAAGCTATGCGCTGGCGGTTCCCGCGCCTGATGCCGTGCTGGGATTTGTACGATGGATCAGTCGCTATCTGCCCAAGCTGCGCGTACTCAAACTGCCCAACAAGGAGTTTTCGCGTCGACCGGAGGTCGTGGCAGCGCTGGAAGCTGATCCGCTGATCGCCGGTGAATCCCAGACTGCACTCACGGTGGCGCAGATGCTTGAAGGCATCGACCGTCTCAAACGTGGATTCGGCAACCTCACGTTGCCCGTGCTGATCATGCACGGTAGCGCCGACAAGGTGACGCTGCCGAAGGGTAGCCAACTGTTTTATGCCGACGCGGGCGCCGCTGATAAAACCCTGAAGATCTACGAAGGCCATTACCACGATCTGCTGAGCGACCTGCAGCATGAGATCCCCATGGAGGACATCGCACGCTGGTTGGAGGCGCATCTTCCCGGCGCGTCTTGAAGGGTGGGGTGCCCGCCTGGGCGGTGCATCCCATTGCAAAGCCCGTGAATCAGGGCAGCCTTAAGCATCAGCCGAAATCCTGAGTAGAGGCGGCTCAGGAGGCCAGTGGCGGCCATGCCAGCCACGCATGGCATACTCAATCGCATCACGACCCGGGCGGGGATGCCCGGGCCGTCCAGCGACCCCCTCTGGCCACCGTCAATGCCCATGGCACCCCTGGCTTTGCCTCCGCTCTCCCATGGCCTAAACGGGAGTCGACCGCGTGCGCCGCACCTCGTGACCCGCTGTCTCGCGCTGTTGCTACTCGGTTGCTGCACCGCTGCGAGTGCGCTGTCGCCAGACCGTGCGATCTCGCAGTTGCGCCATGATCGTTGGACGCCGGACGAAGGCGCGCCGGCGCAGATCATGTCGATTACCCAAAGCCCGGATGGTTTTCTCTGGCTGGGCTCGCGACAAGGGCTGTATCGCTTCGATGGCTTGCACTTCGAGCGCATTACGCAGATTGCCGGCGAGGCCATCGTCGATGACGACGTGCTCAGCGTCATGGCCGAAGCCGACGGCAGTGTGTGGGTAGGCTTCATCAATGGCGGCATGAGCCGAATGGGCGGACCGCATCCGCTGCATTACAAGTATGAGCGCGACGACGTACCGGCCGGTTCGGTGCTCGGCTTTGCTCGCGATGCAGCGGGCCGCCTGTGGACTGCGACGCCGGCCACGGCGGTGCGATTGGATCCGGCGACCGACACGTGGAAAACTGCGGACGACATGGGCTTCGATCCCACTTGGTCGCCGCAAAGTATCTTCGTGGATCGCGACAAGGGGTTGTGGATCGCCTACGCGAAAGCCGAGTCGTTCGGTATCGCTTACCTGGCCCCAGGCGCGAGCAAGTTCACGTTGAGCGATCACCCCATCCAGATGCCGTACCTGAATCAGGCGCCGGACGGTGCGATCTGGGCGGCCGACTATTGGGGCGTCCGTCCCCTCGCGCAGGCAAAGCCGGACAAGCGAAACGCGCGCGCCGCGGTCAGCTGGCTGGCGCCTGATTTCAAGGGCGCCGGGCTGCGCTTCGATCGTGACGGGGCGATGTGGCTGAGCACGGAAAGCGGCATCGCACGGGTACGCGATCCGCGCACACTGCAGGCGCCCAGCGCTGGCCATTCGCCGCCGCAGCCGGAGTATTTCGGGCTGGACCAAGGCCTTACCGCCCAAGTGGTCTGGACGATATTCGAAGATCGCGAAGGCAATATCTGGACCGGCACGGCCAATGGGCTGGATCGCTTCCGCGAAAACGCGTTGGTCCCCATCCGTTTGCCGAGGCGGGAGCAAGCGTTCTTGATCGAATCGGACCAGGCCGGCCGCATCTGGGCAGGCAACGCCGATCGTGGCCCCATGCGCATTACGCCCGATGCCTCCCAACCCGGCGGTGCATTGGTCGAAGAAGTACTCGGCATCGGACAGGGGGTTACGGCGCTGCATCGCGATGCCGCCGGCACGCTTTGGATCGGTGGCAGCGCAGGCGGCTTGTGGCGCAGCGACAAAGCGGGGCTGCAGCGGGTGCGTTTGCCGGATGACTTGATCGGTTCAGGTTATGTGTCGATGCTGACCAGCGACCGCGAAGGCGGCCTGTGGATGACCAAGCTCGACGCCGGTCTGCTTAGATTCCACGACGGACAGTGGGAGCGGCAGAACGCCAAATACGGGCTGCTCGCCGGCACCACGCCGCGGGCACTGGTGGAGGATGCGCAAGGCCGGATCTGGTCCGATGCCGGGCAGACGATCCGGGTATTTGAGAACGGCGTCAAACGCGACTTGAAAGAAGACGGGCCCGGCATCGGGCGGATCTCGGTGCTGCAAATGCACGGCAGCGAACTGTGGGCAGGCGGACTGCAAGGCGTATCGATAAAACGAGCCGAGCATTTTGAACGCCTGCTGGGCCGTGACGGTGAAAAATTCGAACGCACCTTGAGCATCATCATCCTGGCCGATGGCGAAGCGTGGCTGGGCGGGCGCGCCGACATCGCCCGCATTCCCGCTTCCGAAATGACCCATTGGCGGGCCGACCCCAACCACCGCGTGGATTTCGAGAAGTTTGGCGCACTCGATGGTTTGCGCGGCGCGGCCGAACAAAATGGTGCCTCGCCCAAGAGCCTGCTCGACGGCCAAGGTCGGGTGTGGTTTGCCACCGACCAAGGCGTGCATTGGATCGACCCGAAACACATCACGCGCAATCCGGCGTCCACGCCGCCCAAGCCCGTAGTGCTGGCCGTGCAGGTCGATGAGCAAGCGCTGCCGCTTGCCTCCCCCATGCAGTTGCCCGTGGGTAGCCGCGATCTGCGCATCGACTACACCGTGCCTGCGTTGCGCATGCCCGAGCGCGTGCGGTTTCGTTATCGATTGGAAGGGTTGGATGAAGACTGGCAGCTCGCCGACGGCCGCCAGGCACTGTATAGCCGCTTGCAGCCGGGTACTTACCACTTCCGACTTAATGCCAGCGATGACGCGGGCCATTGGTCGAATCAGGAAACCGCGCTGGCCATCACCGTGTCGCCGGCGTTTTGGCAGACCTGGTGGTTTGCGCTGGCCTGCGGGTTGGCCGCTCTGGTGCTGGTCTGGTGGCTGGTGCGTTGGCGGGTGGCGATCGCCCGCACTCGCGTGCAGCGGGTTTACCGCGCACGCATTGGCGAGCGCGAGCGCATTGCACGCGACCTGCACGACACGCTGCTGCAGTCGGTGCAGGCCCTCGTATTCCGTATCCAAACGGCACTGGGGCGCCTGGAGCAAGGCGACGCGCAGGCAGCAGAGCAGGGGCTGTCGCGTGCGTTGCAGGAGGCCAACGAAGGCCTGACCGAAGGTCGCGATCGCATCCACGAACTGCGCAGCCAGGCGGCTGAGTTCCAGGACCTGGAATCCGCACTGCGTGAGTTGCCGCTGCAGTTGGAGATTCCGCCCGAGATCACGTACGCCTTCCGCACCCGCGGCGTATCGCGACACTGGCGCCCCGCCGAACAAGCCGAGCTCTACCGGATCGCCCGCGAAGCCGTGAGTAATGCACTGCGCCACGCCGGCGCCTCGCAGATCGAGCTTCACCTGACTTACGGACTGCTCAGCACTGTCCTGGAAATCCGCGACAACGGCTGCGGCATAGCCCCGGATGTCCTCAAGCACGGCAGCCGCGACGGCCACTGGGGCCTGACCGGCATGCGCGAGCGCGCCGCACTACTCGGCGGCAAGCTAACGGTCATGACACCCCCCCACGGCGGCACCTGCATCAGTCTAAGAGTTCCCTCCTGGCGCTAGATAACGGGGTCAGGTTCACTTTTGGCCTGCCGCTGCGGGGCATCGCACGGTCGGGCGCTGAGTTCTGTAACGTTGCCGCGCTCCTTGCTGTATGTGGGCACGGCATGCGGCAACACCGCCGCGGCGTGCGTGGCGCGGCAACGCCTAGGGTCCCCACGCACGGGGGCTGTCAGGACTACGTCTTGGGCGCTGGCGAAAGTCGTGGCCTTGTGCAGTCGAAGCCCATAGTTTTTCCCACGCGAGATCAGGTGAAATAACCCAACCTGACCCCGTTTTCACCCTGTCTCGGGTGCGGATTCGGGGTCGCGTTGCACGCGGGTTCGGTAGGCCTGTACGTTATCGCCGCGGATGCGGTGCTCTTGGGTGCCGGTGATGGTGTCGATCCTGGCATCCGAGCCGGTCACCGGCTGGGCTTCGATGGTGGTCTCGCGCTCAAATGCGTGCGACTTGTCGGTGTTGCGGTAATACCGATACAACGTCCAATACAGCGCCGTTGCCCCCGCCGGCCCAGCCAACAACAACCATAGTCCACTGTCGTCGCTCATGCGCTGGCCACCAATATCCAAAGGGCGATTGCTTCGATAAAGCTCCCCGCCGTCAACGCCGCCAGCAGCAGTTTCCATTGCTGCACCGGCACGCTGCCCATGGTCTCGCCGGTGCGGCCGTTCACCGCGATGTAGTGCAGCATGCCGCCGTTGCGGCCGGGCTGGTGGTAGGAGTACAGCCATACAGGCAAATACATCGATACCCAGCGCGTGCCGTGCACTTCCAGCTGCTCACGCTCCCAGCGCACGCCGCGGTCGTAACGGCCCACCGATGCAGCCACTTGCGCACGCGCGATCGACAGCATCTGGTCCTCCATGCGGGGCCGCATCTTTTCCACATCCAGGTCGCGCTTCTCCGAACTGAAACCCATCAGGTAAGACGCGTTCCACTGCAGCGCATTCTTGGTGTCGAACGGCAAGATCGCATTGATGATGTTGTTGGTGTTGGTCCGCGCATCCAGGTTGCCGCGCGCCGCCGAAGACTCCAGCGGCAGATCGTCCACGGTGAAATCCACATGCCGTTCCACCTGGTACACATCGGCGTCGTAATAGGTCTTTTTCTTGTCGCCTGTGCCGCGCGTGTACTGCGCCGTGGTGATTTCGCCCTGGCCAGCCACACTGGCGCTCGCGTTGCCGTCCACGATCATGTAGGGCAGGTACACGCCCACCACATTCTCCGGTATGAACTGCTCTTTGAAGGCCTTCAACGCAAACAAACGCCGCTTGTCCACGAACTGGCGGATGCGCGCCACCGCGTCGTCCTTGCCGATATGGAACGGCAGCACCGCATCGGGCACCGCGCCATTGGCAATCTGCTCGTTGACGCCAAACACGTGACGGCACCAGTGGCAGCGTGCGGTCATCGTGCTCTCGGTATTGATCGTGACCTCGGCCCCGCAACCGCTGCACTTGAAGCTCATCAGGCTGGCGGCGCCGGCATCGATGTCACGGGCGCCCGAGGCAATCACTGTGCCGCGCAACTGCGCCAGGCCTTCGCCCAGCCCGAACGCATCCTCCACCCGATATCCCTGCCACTCGTGGCGACAGAACTGGCATACCAACACGTCGGTGCCCAGCTTGAGCCGCACGTCGCTGGACCCGCACTTCGGGCAGCGATTCACGCCGTCCTTGAGCTCGGCCGAGGCCGTATCCAACGCCACCGGATCGGGCGCCTGCACCTCATCGCGAATGGCAGGGGGCAGGGTGGCCGGATCCACCGGAAAGCTGCCCGGCAACGGCGGTACATCCTGCGGCGAACCCGGACCAATGACCGGCGCCGCCCGCGCTACCGGTGGGACCGGCGCCGCCGGCAAGGGCGGCAGCAGTGACGAAGACGACGCAGACGGCAGCGGCGGCGGAGTGGATCGCGGGTCAGACATCGTGGCGCGCCCCGAGGCTTACAGGCCGAGGGCCTTGGCCTTGAGCGCGTCGTAATCGCCCTGGGTGATCAGGCCCAGGTCCAGCATCTCCTTGGCCCTCTTCAGTC
>DASWQJ010000187.1:0-15306 GCA_036403795.1 Stenotrophomonas sp. | reverse complement strand
GTGGCGTTTTCGCGTTTGATATCAGCCGTTTAGTATGAAACTGCGGTCATCCGCACAGTTGGCACGTCCATTGCTATGACCTTTGAGGCGGAGGCAACGGCGTCACCGCAACAATCAGCATGACTCGCGTGGCCAACGGCGGCCGCACGGGTAAAGGACAAAGGCGTCCTTCCGGGAAACCGGAGGGGCGCTTTTTTTTTCGCCACGCACGCGGAGACCCTGCATGAACCGCTCCTTCTGGCGATCCGGCCACACGCCGACGTTGTTCGCATCGTTCCTGTATTTCGATCTGAGCTTCATGGTCTGGTACCTGCTGGGACCCTTGCAGGTGCAGATCGCCCAGGCGCTGGCGCTGGACACCCAGCAACGCGCCTTGATGGTGGCGGTTCCCATTCTGTGTGGCGCGGTATTGCGCTTGTTCCTGGGCATGCTGGCCGATCGCATTGGAGGCAAGCGTGCCGGCCTGATCGCGCAGACGGCGGTGATCGCCGCGTTGGCGTGGGCGTGGTATGCCGGCATCGAATCATTCGCGCAGGTGCTGCTGCTGGGTGCGCTGCTGGGCATTGCCGGTGCCTCGTTCGCGATCGCCTTGCCCTTGGCATCGCGCTGGTATCCACCGCAACACCAAGGCACGGCGATGGGCATCGCCGGTGCCGGCAATTCCGGCACGGTACTCGCAGCACTGTTCGCCCCGATGCTGGCCGCAGCCTACGGATACCGCAGCGTGTTCGGGCTCGCCTGCATTCCCTTGGCGGTGACATGGATCGTATTCGCGCTCATCGCGCGTGAAGCGCCGGGTGCGGTGGTGCGCCGTGGCTGGGCCGACTACGGCCGGGTGCTGGTCGGCAATCGCGATGCCTGGCGCTTCATGTTCTTCTACGCGATCACCTTTGGCGGCTTTGCCGGATTCGCCAGCGCGCTGCCTGGCTACCTGCATGACCAGTTCGGGTTCGATGCGCGCAGTGCGGGCTGGGCCACGGCGGCCTGTGTCCTGGCCGGCTCGGTGATGCGCCCCATGGGCGGCGTGATCGCCGACCGCATCGGTGGGACCCGGTCGCTGCTGGGCGTCTATCTCGCGGTGGCGGTGTTGGTGGCACTGGCGGGCACCGGCCTGGGCAGTGCGGGCGTCACCTTGAGCCTGTTCGTGCTCACGTTGCTGTGCCTGGGGGCCGGCAATGGCGCGGTGTTCCAACTCGTGCCGCAACGCTTTGGCGCCGAGATTGGCGTGATGACGGGCCTGATCGGCATGGCCGGGGGCATCGGCGGATTCCTGCTCGCCGCCGGCCTGGGTGTGCTCAAACAACACACCGGCAGCTACGCGATCGGCCTGTGGCTCTTTGCCGCCGCCGCGCTGGTGGCGTGGGCCTGGCTGGCAGGGGTACGCCACGAATGGCGCAGTCAATGGCGCGCCGCCGGCGCGGCGCAGGTCTGATGGAGATCACCCACATGAAGCAACCCCGCCTGGTAGTGATCGGCAACGGCATGGCCGGTATCCGCACCCTCGAGGAACTGCTCCGGTTGGCCCCGGGCATGTACGCGATCACGGTGTTCGGTGCCGAGCCCCATCCCAACTACAACCGCATCCTGTTGTCTCCGGTGCTCGCCGGTGAACAGGCATTCGAAGACATCGTGCTCAATCCGTTGTCCTGGTACGCCGACAACAACATCGAATTGCACTTGGGCAAGGAGGTGGTCCGCATCGACCGCGTGCGACGTCGGGTCATCGCCGACGATGGCACCGAAGCCGAATACGACCGCCTGTTGATCGCCACCGGATCGGTGCCCTTCGTGCTGCCGGTGCCGGGCAACGACCTGCGCGGGGTGATTGGCTATCGGGATATCCACGACACCCGCACCATGATCGAAACGGCGCTGCACAAGCGCCACGCAGTGGTGATCGGCGGCGGACTGCTGGGGCTGGAGGCCGCCAACGGTCTGGCCCAACGCGGCATGGACGTCACCGTGGTGCATCTGGCGGGCTGGTTGCTGGAACGCCAACTGGACACGGTCGCCGGCGCCCTGCTGGAGGCGTCGCTGCGCGAGCGCGGGCTGCAGTTCCGCCTGCGCGCCAGCACCACGGCGATCCTGGGCAATGCGCAGGGCGAAGTCGTTGGCGTGCGACTGGCCGACGGACACGAGCTACCGGCCGATCTGGTCGTGATGGCCGCCGGCATCCGCCCCCACACGCGCCTGGCCGAGGAGGCCGGCATCCACTGCGCGCGCGGCATTGTCGTCAACGACAGCCTGCAAACCTTCGACCCCCGCGTGTACGCCGTGGGCGAGTGCGCCAACCATCGCGGCACGGCCTATGGCCTGGTGGCGCCGTTGTTCGAACAGGCCAAGGTCTGCGCCAACCACCTGGCGCAGTTCGGCATTGGCATCTATCGGGGCTCGGTGTCCTCCACCAAGCTCAAGGTCACCGGCATCGATCTGTTTTCGGCCGGCGAGTTCATGGGCGGGGATGGCAGCGAAGAGATCGTCCTGTCCGATCCGGCCGGTGGCGTCTACAAGAAGCTGGTGATCCGCGAAGACCGCCTGATCGGCGCCTGCCTCTATGGCGACACCGCCGATGGTGGCTGGTACTACAAGCTCCTCAAGGACGGCACGCCGTTGCAGGCACTGCGCGAGCAGCTGATCTTCGGCGAAAGCATGCTCGGCGATGCGGGCACCGCCGGACAGGATCGCGCCAGCGCGATGGCTGCCGGTGACGAGGTCTGCGGCTGCAACGGCGTGTGCAAGGGCACGATCGTCAAGGCAATCACCGAACAAGGCCTGTTCACTGTCGACGAGGTCAAGAAACACACCAAGGCAGCCAGCTCGTGCGGCTCCTGCACCGGCCTGGTCGAGCAACTGCTGATGAACTGCCTGGGCTCCAACTTCCAGGAGACTCCCAAGACCAAGGCCGTGTGCGGCTGCACCGACCTCAGCCATGGCGAAGTGCGCAAAGCCGTGCGCGAGCATCGGCTGCTCAGCCACCCACAGGCACTCGCCTTCCTGGAGTGGCGCACCCCCAACGGCTGCGCCACCTGTCGGCCCGCATTGAACTACTACATGCTTTCGACCTGGCCGCACGAGGCGGTGGATGATCCGCAGTCACGCTTCGTCAACGAGCGGGTGCACGCCAACATCCAGAAGGACGGCACCTTCTCGGTCATCCCGCAAATGAAGGGCGGGGTGACCAACGCCCATGAGTTGCGCCGCATCGCCGATGTCGCCGAGCGTTACGCCATCCCGATGGTCAAGGTCACCGGCGGCCAGCGCATCGACCTGCTCGGCGTAAAGAAGCAGGACCTGGTGGATGTCTGGCGCGACCTGGGCATGAAGTCCGGCCATGCCTATGGCAAGTCCATCCGCACCGTGAAGACCTGCGTGGGCAGCGAATTCTGCCGCTTCGGCACCCAGAACAGCACCCAGATGGGCATCGAGCTGGAAACAATGCTCGCCAACATGTGGAGCCCGCACAAGGTCAAGCTGGCGGTGTCCGGTTGCCCGCGCAACTGCGCCGAATCCGGCATCAAGGACGTGGGGATCATCGCGGTGGAATCGGGCTGGGAGATCCACGTCGGCGGCAATGGCGGTATCAAGACCGAGGTGGCCCGCTTCCTGGCCAAAGTGCGCGAAGCCGCGGAAGTGCGCGAGCTGGTCGGTGCGTTCCTGCAGCTGTATCGCGAAGAAGCCTACTACCTGGACCGCACCGTGCATTACATCGAACGGGTCGGCCTGGACTACGTGCGCGCCCGCGTGGTGGACGATGCGGACAGTCGTCGCGCGCTGTTCGAGCGCCTGCTGTTTGCGCTGGAGGGGCTGCAGGATCCCTGGGAAGCACGCGTGGCCGGTGCGCAGCGCAGTGAGTACCAAGCGCTGCGCATCGCGGCGCCTGCCGCCGAGGTCGCCCCGTGAGCTGGCTGCGCGTCTGCACGCTGGCCGATTTGCCGCTGTCGGGGGCACGCGTGCTGGAGGTGGACGGCCATGCGCCCATCGCGTTGTTCCGTACCGCGGCGGACCGCGTGTTCGCGTTACGTGATCGCTGTCCGCACAAGGGGGGGCCACTGTCGCAGGGCATCGTCTCCGGCGACCACGTCGCCTGTCCGTTGCACGGCTGGTTGATCGCCTTGGGCAACGGCCAAGCCTGTGCGCCGGATGTGGGTTGCACGCCGCGCTATCCGGTAAAACTCGAAGAAGGAGTGGTGTGGATCGAGTTGCTGGCCATCGCGGCGCCGACGCACATCGCCGAGGCCGATGCATGAAGGTGGCGCCGCCGCCGTCGAACACGGCGACCGCCCCTGCGGCGGATGTACGCACCACGCGTTCAACGTGCTGTTACTGCGGCGTGGGCTGCGGTGTTCTCATTCATAGCCGCACCGGCCCGGAAGGCGACCAGATCGTCGGCATCGAAGGCGACCCGGCCCATCCGGCCAACCACGGGCGCCTGTGCAGCAAGGGATATGCCTTGCCGCGCACCGTCGCCGACCACATGGGTCGCTTGCTGGCCCCTGAGCTGCGGGCGCGGCGCGGCGAGCCACGCCGGGTGGTGGAGTGGGACCATGCGTTGGACACCGTCGCTGCCCGGCTGGCGGCGATCGTGCGGCGGCATGGACCGGACTCGGTGGCGTTCTATTTGTCTGGCCAGCTGCTCACCGAGGACTACTACGTCTTCAACAAACTGGCCAAGGGCCTGATCGGCACCAACAACATCGACACCAATTCGCGCCTGTGCATGTCCAGCGCGGTGTCGGCCTACAAGCTGGCCCTCGGCGCCGATGGGCCCCCCACCTGCTACGACGACCTGGAGGCGGCACGCACGGTGCTGTTTGCCGGCAGCAACATGGCCCACGCGCACCCAGTGCTGTTCCGGCGCCTGGAGCAGGCACGCGCAGCGCATCCGCAAACGCGCTGGATCGTGGTCGACCCGCGTCGTACCGATACGGCGGCGATGGCTGATCTGCACCTGGCGATCCAGCCCGGCACCGATGTAGCGCTGTTCAACGGCTGGTTGCACCATTTGATCTGGGAAGGACGCATCGACCCGGCGTTCATTGCCCAGCACTGTGAAGGCTTCGACGCCCTGAAGACCCTGCTGCGCGACTACACGCCGCGTACCAGTGCCGAGCTGTGCGGCATCGCCTTGCAAGACCTGCTGCAGGCCGCCGAGTGGATCGCCGAAAGCCCTGCCTTGCTGTCGCTCTACTGCATGGGATTGAACCAGTCCGCGCACGGCACCGACAAGAACCTGGCGCTGATCAACCTGCACCTGGCCACCGGCCAGATCGGCCGCGCCGGCGCCGGTCCGTTCTCCCTCACCGGCCAACCCAATGCGATGGGCGGGCGCGAAGTCGGTGGCATGGCCACGATGCTGGCCGCGCATCGCGAGATCGGGAGCCCCTCGGACCGCGACGATCTCGAGCGATTGTGGGGCTTGCCTGCGGGGCGGCTGTCCGCGCAACCGGGCACCCCGGCGGTGGAATTGTTCGAAGGCCTGCGCGAAGGCCGTATCAAGGCCGTATGGATCGCCTGCACCAATCCAGTCCACTCCATGCCCGACATCGCCCGCGTGCGCGAAGCGCTGGAGGCCGCCGAGTACGTGGTCGTGCAGGAAGCCTTCGCCGAAGTGGATACGGTCGCTTATGCCGATGCGCTGCTGCCCGCAGCGACCTGGGGCGAAAAGGATGGCACCGTCACCAACTCCGAGCGCCGCATCAGCCGCGTCCGTGCTGCGGTAGCGCCGCCCGCACAAGCACGACAGGACAGCTGGATCGCCCTGGAGGTGGCGAGGCGCATGGAAGCGCGACTGACCCCGCAAGCACCCGCTTCACTGTTCGCATTCGACCATCCCTCCTTGATCTTCCGGGAACACGTAGCGCTCACCGCCGGTCGCGATCTGGACATGAGCGGCCTGGACTATGCGCACCTGGAGCAGCACGGACCACAGCAATGGCCGTTCCCGAGTGGCGCCACGCACGGCCAGGCCCGTCGCTATACCGATGGCATCTTCGCCACGGCCAATGGCCGCGCGCGTTTCCATGCCACCGCCTACAAACCCGTCGCCGAAGCCACCTCGGCGCGCTATCCGTTGCGGCTGCTGACCGGACGCTTGCGCGACCAATGGCACGGGATGTCGCGCAGCGGGCGCGACGCAGCTTCCTATGCGCACAGTCCGGAACCCACGCTGCGCATGCATCCCGACGACGCGCAGCGGCGCGGACTGCCCGCCGGCGAGTTGGTCAGGATCAGTAGCAAGCGCGGTGAACTGGTATTGCCGCTAGAACTCTCCGACGAAGTGCGCTCGGGCTGCGTATTTGCCGCCATGCACTGGAGCGGGCAGCAACTGGCCAATGGCGGCATCAACGAATTGAGCATCGCTGCGACCGATGCCGTTTCCCGGCAACCCGAGCTCAAGCACGCTGCGGTGCGGGTGGAGCCGGCCACGTTCGGCTGGCACCTGCTGGCGGCCCGCCGCGGCGATCCCTTGGCCTTGCGACAGGCACTACAGCCGCTGTTACGCGACTGCGGCTTCGCCAGCCTGGTCCTGCACGCCGAGCCCAGCGCAACCCCGTCACCGCCCACCCAGGCGACGGAACGCCACCCGTTTACCGCGTGGGTGGTGCTTCGAGCCGCCTGCACCCAACAGCCCACCGATGCGTGGATGGCGCGACTGGAAGCGGCGCTGGCACTGCCCCCAGCCCCTGACCGGCTTGAATACCAGGATGCGCGGCGCAGCGTGCTGCGACGTGTCGGTTGGCGTCGGCATGGCGCGGCCGACTACATCGATGGCGTGTTGCTGACCGATGCACACCCCGGCATGGCCAGTCAGTCGCTACTCGACCGAGCATTGACGGGCGAAGCCTGGACCGGCCCGCGCCTGGCCATCTTCGCGCCCAATGCGGCCAAGGCGCTGCGCGATCCCATGGTGTGCAACTGCCGGCAGGTGCCGGCATCGGCCATCCACGCAGAAATCGCACGCGGCGCCAGCGTGACCGAGCTCAAGCAGCGATTGGGCTGCGGCAGTGTGTGCGGCTCGTGCGTTCCCCAGTTGATCCAGATGTGTCGCCAGGCCGCCACGGCCTGATCACCCCACCGTCTCAGGAGTTGCCTCATGAATTGCGCAAGCCGCACGCCGCCTGATGTGGTGCTGCTGTCCGCCGGGCCGGGCGATCTGGACCTGCTCACGCTGGCTGCCGCCAAGGCATTGGCCAAGGCCCAGGTCGTGCTGTTGGATGAACTGGTGAATCCGGACATTGTCGCGTTGGCTCCCCAGGCACGGGTGATCCGCGTGGGAAAGCGCGGCGGCTGCCGCTCCACGCCGCAACAGTTCATTTGCCGGCTGATGCGACGCTACGCGCTGCAGGGCCTGCGGGTGGTACGGGTGAAAGGCGGCGAAGCGCTGTTGTTTGGCCGCGCCGGCGAAGAAATCACCTTCCTGCGCCAGGCCGGCGTGGGCGTTCGGATCATCAACGGTGTGAGCGCCGCCTTCGCCGCGGCCGCGGGGCTGGGCATCTCGCTCACTCATCGTGCGCATTGCCACGGCGTCACCTTCGTCACGGCGCACACCCAGGAGGGCGGCCAGCCGGACTGGGTGGCCCTCGCCGCCACCGACACCACGCTGGCCATCTACATGGGCGTGGCGCGTTTGGGCGCTATCGCACGAGCGCTGGCAACCGCGATGCCTCACGACACCCCGGCCGCGCTGGTGCTCGATGCCAGCCGCAGCACCCAGCGTGTCCATCTCACCACCGTGGCGCAGCTCGATCAGCTGGCCAGCCTTGCCGCCACCGGCGCGCCTGGCGTCATCCTGGTGGGCCGTGCCCTGCACGAGGCCGAAGTCCAGGCCCTCGGCGAGCATCCTTACGACAACACCGCAATGGCCGCCGTGGCCTCCTGAAGCCACTGACGTCGCCCGGCAACACGGCGACCGCGCCACCCGTCGACGGGACATGTCCGTCATATGGGTAGGCCTTCCAAGCCTGGCGGCTGAGACAAATCCTAAAAGTGATGTCGGGAAACGATTCAGTCCCGATTGCCGACGACAGATGTCGTTGCCGATGTGACCGTTAGCGTCCGGCAAACACGACGATTCGTCCTCTTCCGCGTCTCTCCCTGGCGCCGGGCGTTTTCGCGCTCGCCGGCATTCCCAAGGAGAACCCATGTTCAATCGAAACATCGGCACCGTCGACCGCGTGCTGCGCCTGGTGGTCGGCCTCGTACTGATCGCGCTGGTCTTTATCGGCCCCAAGACCGCCTGGGGTTGGATAGGCGCCGTGTTGATCGTGACTGCATTGATCAACTTCTGTCCGCTCTATCGCTTGTTCGGCATCCGAACCTGCCGTGACTGCAGCATCGGCAAACGCTGAGTCCGGCACTGCGTCAAGGCTTGTAGCGGGGCGCGCTGCGCCCCGCCTTCCTCTCCCAACGAGGTTCTCACCATGAAACGTAATTCCCCCGGTGCCCGGCGCCTCGCGCTCGGCACGGCCTTGCTGTGCGCGCTGGCCACGACCAGCGCATACGCCAAGGAGTACTTGCTGGTCTGGAGCGGCGACCGCGTGCTCGACGACGGTGTCTACGGCCAGCCTGATTTCCTGGCCGTGGTGGACGCCACCAAGGACTCGCCCACCTATGGACAAGTGGTCAACACCGCCCTGATGCCGGCCATCTTCGGCGAGCACCTGCTGGCCGAGACCGAGAACATCGTCGACAACCTCGCCAAGCGGCTCAATCGCCAGTCGCCAGCCGGCATGGGTGATGCACTCGACGGCGGCCTGGGCATCCCCTCGTCCACGCTCAACGAGGCGCACCACTTCAATGCCGAGCTCTACACCGATCGGGCCAACGGTCGAAAGTATCTGTACCTGGGCGGATTCATCAGCTCCAACATCTTTGCTTGCGATGTGACCGACCCGCTGCACATCAAACCCGTCGCAGGTACCGCGCCCAGCCAGGTCCATCCCATGCGCTGGAAGGGCGCTGCGCCCACCGACAACATCTGCGGGTTGGCGGTCAGCAGTCGCGCGATGCGCTACACCAGCGCGGTCGATGACGTGAAGCAATTGCCCAACGGCAACCTCATCGTCAGCCAGATGGGCTACAAGGGGCGACTGAACGCCGACCATTCCGTGCTGGGCGAATACACCATCGGCCGCATGGAAGGCATCCCCCAGGACGCCACCCGGTTTGCCCGCTCCACCCTGACGCCCACCCTGCAGACACCCGGCGGCTTGCTGGAGTTCGACCCGCGCGGCAAGGTCATCGGCGAATACCGCGCCGGCATCCCGAAGGGCGCGGTGTATCCCGGCGGTCCACTGGCCGGACAACGCATCGCCCCGCCACGCTATCGCGCCCGTGGCTACCTGCAGGAAAAGCAGCCCATCGACACCGGGCCGGAAGCGCATCCGCACGGCATCGGCTTGCGCGCGGACCTGGTTTCAAAATCGCCTTACGCCGGCTATTTCGCGCGGGGCGGCATGTACCCGGCCGGCAGCACACCGCAATCACGCCCGGGCAAAGGCATCCTGGCGATCTCCGATTACGCCGATCCGATCAGCCTGGCGGTCTCCGGCGACACCGACACCCATATCGACCAGGGCACCACGGTGCGCTTCTATCACCTCAACCGCCTCAAGGACGGGCCGTATGCGGTGATCCAGGTGCCCGACGGTCCACGGGTGGAGGGCGTTGAGCAGAACGAGGAGCCGGAAGGCCTGATGGCGATGGCGATGACCAACCTGCCCGGTCACACCGGGATGTTCGTCGCCTCCATGGGCGGTGGGGCGATCTACTACTCACACGACATCACCGTGCCACGACCGGAATTCCGACTGGTATACGACTTCGGTCCCGGTACCGGCCCGTCGGTGTTCCACGTCAGCGCGGATGATCGTCATCTGGTCATTCCCAAAGGCGCGATGATCAACGACCACATGCACGACGCCAACGGCCCGCTGTTCAATCGCGACTATCCCACCGAGCACGACCGCGAAGTGGTGGTGCTGGATATCGCCGCGCTCACCCACGCCAACCATCGGCCGCTGTGCAACGCCGCGCCGGCCTTGAAGTGGCTCAACACCGGTGCACCGCAACGTGGCAGCGGCAAGCCGACCACCGTCGGCCCCAATCCGTGGGTGCTGCCGCGGCTGGACCAGATCCTGGCCGATGGCTACGCCACCCAGTTCTGGCCCAACAACGGCTCGCCGGACTGTCCGGTTGCCGTATCGAAGGTGAAATACAACACGCCGGAGAATTTCCACAGCATGGGCGGCCCGCACATCCTGGTCCCGGATCGCGAACAGAAACGCTGGGCGGTGTCGCAGTACTTCGTCGACCTGCAGCGCTTCGCCGTGCCCGGAGTGTGGTCATTGTTTGGCATCGATGCCTTCGACCCGTTCAAAGGCAAAGACAACACGCTCGGCTTCCAGGGCGATTTCCTGCCCGGCACGACCATGATCGGCGACAACACCGTGTGCATGATGGATTTCGACAAGCGCACCGGCCGGCTCACCGCCGATGAGCGGTTTGCCGATGCCACCACCAACGGCGGCACGATCAAGCGCGGTTGCATTTCCTGGAAGCGCGCGTCCTGGCCGCATGGCAAAACCGGCCATGCTTCCCCTCATGCCATGGTGTTCATGCGCACCCCTTGAGTGCCGGCGGACCGGTCGGGAAGCTCCCGGCCGGCCCGCACGCTCGCGGTGACAACGGCGCGCACCCGCGTTGCCACCCACTGAGCCTCGCCACTCAAGCCCGGCCCGCTTGCCGGGCAGCCCGCCTTCGCTTTGCCGATCGCGGCTATTCGACCCCCGGTCACGCTGCCCATGACTTTCGTCACGGGTCCTCGCGTCCTGCGCGGTGTCATCGTCGGATTGATGAATCTGGCTCACCCCACTGTTCTGGCAGGCCTATTCAATCGTTGGGCCTTCGCCCGCTAGATTGGGGTGGTCCGACGCTTCGGAAGGAAGCGCCGGCGTCGTCGTTCCATCCGGTCTATTGCCGGTGCACTGCCGCTGCTCCCCCACACCCCCTGCCTGCGCCTGACGCAACGGCGGGATCGCCGAGCCCGTCCCCCATGTCCGCTGTCATCCGTACTACCGCGCCCGCCTGCCACGGGCACCGCGCCGCCTGCCGTCGCGAGGCCGCGTCATGCTGATGAATACCGTGCTGGTCGCCCTTCGGCGGCCCTACACTTTCGTGGTGATGGCGGTGCTGATCCTGATCGGCGGCCTGCTCGCCGCGCTGCGCACGCCCACCGACATCTTCCCGCAGATCGACATTCCGGTCGTGGCCGTGGCGTGGACCTATACCGGCCTGCCGCCCGATGAGATGGCCGCACGCGTATCCACCCAGTTCCAGCGCTTGCTCAGCACCACGGTCAACGATGTCGAACACATCGAAGCCAACACGTATCCCGGCATCAGCGTCATCAAGATCTACTTCCAGCCGGGCGTGGACATCGCGGTCGCCAATGCGCAGATCACCGCGTCTTCCCAATTGGCGTTGCGGCAGATGCCTGCCGGCATCCAGCCGCCGGTGATCCTCAACTACAACGCGGCCACGGTACCGATCCTGCAGCTGGCACTGTCCGGCAAAGGGCTCAGTGAGCAGACCCTGGCCGACCTGGGCACCAACTCGGTTCGCACCCAGTTGATCACCGTGCCCGGCGCGGTGCTGCCGCTGCCCTATGGCGGCAAGCAACGCCTGGTGCAGATCGACGTGCGGCCAGAAGCCTTGCAGGCGCGTGGACTCTCTGCCCAGGACATCGCCAATGCACTGGCGGCGCAGAACGTGCTCACGCCCATCGGCACGCAGAAGATCGACAACTTCGAATACACGCTGCAACTCAACAGCGCCCCGTCGGCAATCGAAGACCTGGGACGCATCCCGATCAAGGTGGTCGACGGTGCCACGATCTACCTGCGCGATGTGGCCGATGTGCACGACGGCAACTCGCCGCAGACCAACATCGTCCATGTCGATGGCAGCCGCTCGGTACTGATGTCGGTCCTCAAGAACGGCTCGGCGTCGACCCTGGCAATTGTCGATGGCATCGGAGCCAAGCTGGACGAAATCCGCGCCGGCCTGCCCGAAGCGCTCAAGGTCGTGCCGATCAACGACCAGTCGCTGTTCGTGCGCGCAGCCATCAAGGGCGTCGTGCTGGAAGGCGCCATCGCCGCGGCGCTGACCAGCATCATGATCCTGCTGTTCCTCGGCAGCTGGCGCTCCACGGTGATCATCGCCATCTCCATCCCGTTGTCGATCCTGGGCTCGGTCATTGCGCTGTCGGTGTTCGGCCAGACGCTCAACCTGATGACCCTCGGTGGCCTGGCGCTGGCGATCGGCATCCTGGTCGACGATGCCACCGTGACCATCGAGAACGTCAACTGGCACCTGGAACAGGGCAAGGACGTCGAGACCGCGATCATTGACGGCGCGCAGCAGATCGTCACCCCGGCTTTCGTCTCGCTGCTGTGCATCTGCATTGCCTTCGTGCCGATGTTCTTCCTGGACGGCGTGTCGCGCTACCTGTTCGTGCCGATGGCGTTGGCCGTCATCTTCGCAATGGTGTTCTCGTTCATCCTCTCGCGCACCCTGGTGCCGACGATGGCCAAGTACCTGTTGCATCCGCACGCCGCCCATACCGACCTGCACGGCAACGATGCCGTACTGCCGCCCTCGCGTAATCCGCTTGTGCGGATCCAGCGCGCCTTCGAAGCACGCTTCGAGCGCTTCCGCGAGGGATATCGCACCCTGCTGGAAGGAGCGCTGCGTCGACGCGGCCGCTTTATCGCCTGGTTCGCCGTCGCGGTGGTGCTCTCGTTCGGGCTGGTGCCATTCCTGGGAGCGAATTTCTTCCCGTCGGTGGACTCAGGTCAGGTGTTGATGCACGTCCGAGTGCCGGTGGGCACCCGCGTGGAAGAAACCGCCGCGCGCTTTGCGCAGATTGAACGCGCCATCCGCGAGGTCATCCCGTCGCATGAAATCGAGACGATGGTCGACAACATCGGCCTGCCGCCCAGTGCGATCAACCTGACGTACAACAACACCGGCGTGATGGGCCCGCAGGATGGCGATTTCCAGGTGGCCCTGCGGGAAGGCCACACGCCCACGGCAAACTACGTGCGCGAGTTGCGCGAGGTATTGCCGAAGAAATTCCCGGACACCACCTTTTCCTTTCCACCGGCCGATATCGTCAGCCAGATCCTCAATTTTGGCGCGCCTGCCCCCATCGACATCCAGGTGCGCGGCAGCAACCTCGACGGCAACTACGCCTACGCGCAGGACCTACTCAAGCGCGTCCGCGCCATTCCCGGCGTGGCCGATGCACGCATCCAGCAATCCCGCCGCGCCCCGCGCTTCAACGTCGACCTGGATCGTACCCAGGCCCAGCAACTGGGCCTGACCACGCGTGATATCACCAGCTCACTGGTGGTCAATCTGGCCGGCAGCAGCCAGGTCGCGCCGACCTATTGGCTCAATCCGGCCAACGGGGTGACCTACTCGATCGTGATGCAGACGCCGCAGCGCGAACTCGACTCGCTCGCCGCACTGCAGAACCTGCCGGTGGGCAATGGCAGCCGTCCCGCCGAAACCACGCTCGGCGCGGTCGCCCAGCTCACCCGCAGCAATGCCAGCGCACTGGTCAGCCAGTACAACATCCAGCCGATGGTGCAGATCCACGCCGCCATCGAAGACCGCGATCTGGCGGCCGTGGCGGCGGACATCCGCAAGGTGTTGGGCGAAACCGCCGACCAGGTGCCGAAGGGCACGCATGTCGAGCTGCTGGGCCAGGTGCAGACGATGGACAAGGCCTTCTCCGGGCTGTTGTTCGGCCTGCTGGGCGCCATCGTGCTGATCTATCTGCTGATCGTCATCAACTTCCAATCCTGGCTCGATCCCGCCGTGATTGTGTCGGGACTATCGGCCGCGCTCGCCGGCATCATCTGGATGCTGTTCCTTACCGACACCACGCTGTCGGTGCCGGCATTGACCGGCGCGATCATGTGCATGGGCGTGGCCACGGCCAACTCGGTGCTGGTGATCAGCTTCGCGCGCGAGCGCCTCGAGCACCTGGGCGATGCCACCGCCGCTGCGCTGGAAGCCGGCTTCGTGCGCTTCCGCCCCGTGCTGATGACCGCGCTGGCGATGATCATCGGCATGCTGCCGATGGCGCTGGGCATGGGCGAGGGCGGCGAGCAGAACGCCCCGCTGGGTCGCGCCGTGATCGGCGGGTTGATCTTCGCCACCTTTGCCACCCTCGTTTTCGTGCCCGTGCTCTTCAGCCTGGTGCATGCTCGCGTTCCTTCCCCCCGTACCGTTCCTGCGCAGCCCCAGCCGGCTGCGGGAGTGTCCTGACATGTCGCAGCACCCCTCCTCACCGTCCGCGCCAAGCCGTCGCGCCCCGGTCGTCATCGTGGCCATCGTGATCGTAGTGGCGGTCGCCGCCGGCCTGGCCGTGCGCTACTCGCGCGCCAGCCAGCTCGAGCAACGCGCGCTGGACCGTGCCATTCCCACCGTGGCCGTGATCCAGCCGCAGAGCGTCCCCATCGACGCCCTGGAGCTGCCCGGCCGGGTCGAGGCGTGGTCGCGCGCACCGATCTACGCCCGTGTCAGCGGTTACCTCAAGCGCTGGAACGTGGACATCGGCCAGCCGGTCAAGGCCGGCCAGGTGTTGGCAGAGATCGAAACGCCGGACCTGGACCAGGAGCTCAGCCAGGCGCAGGCCGAGCTGGCCAGCGCCCGCAGCGATGCCCAGATCGCCCACGCCACGGCCGAACGTTGGCAGCGCCTGGTCGACAGTCGCCTGGTCTCGCGGCAGGACGCCGACGAGCGCAGTGCCACCAGCCAATCCCGCCAGGCCAGCGCCCAGGCGCTCAGCGCCAACGTGGCGCGGGCCCAGACGCTGGCCCGCTACAAGCAGCTGGTCGCCCCGTTCGACGGCGTCGTGACCGCACGCAACACCGATGTCGGCGCACTGATCAACACCGGAGTGACCCCCGGCAGCGAGTTGTTCGTAGTGTCCGACCTCAGCCGCTTGCGCGTGTACGTCAGCGTGCCGCAACGCCAGGTCGCCGCGATCAAGCCCGGTACCCACGCGCAACTGACCGTGCCCGAGCGCCCCGGCCAGACGTTCGATGCCACCGTGCAATCTTCCTCGCAAGCCATCGATACCAGCTCGGGTGCGATGCTGGTGCAACTGGCCGTGGATAACACCGCCGGCGGCTTGTTGCCCGGCGCCTACGCCACGGTGCGCTTCGACCTGCCCACCACCGACCAGGCGTTGGGCTTGCCGCCCAGCGCATTGATCGTCGGCAAGGACGGCGT
>DASWQJ010000186.1:0-12394 GCA_036403795.1 Stenotrophomonas sp. | reverse complement strand
CAACTGGATTCTTGCCAGCACCGGCAACGACTACTTTTCCCCTCGGGTTGAATTCAATCCTTACGCGCACACGTGGTCGCTGGGCGTGGAATAGCAGTTCTATCTGTTGTTCCCGCTGCTGTTCCTGGCGTGGCGAGGCGGTGCCAAGGTTCGCCTCTGGTCGGTCGGGTTGTTTGCGCTGGCCACCGGCGCGTCATTGGCGGTCGCGCTCGCGCAGGCCCAAGTGCCTGGCCGGGAGATCGCCAGCTTTTACCTGACGACCACGCGATTCTGGCAATTGGGCCTGGGCGTGCTGCTTTACCAGGCGATGAGCCTGGCGGGTCGAAAGGGCCGTAGCGTCTTCGCGACGGGTCTGCCGCTGCCGCCCATGCTGCGCGCGTTGCTGCTGCCCGTGGCGCTGGGATTGATCGGTTTCGGTCTGTGGTCTGCCCGGCCAGGACATTCGCCGTGGCCGGATGGGTTGTGGCCGGTGCTGGGCACCCTGGGCGTGATCGCACTGCTTCATCACCATGCCACCGGCGTGGTGGGCCGCGTGCTGGGTTCGCCTGGCGTGGTGGCCATCGGAAGGTGGTCGTACTCGTTGTATCTGTGGCACTGGCCGGTGCTGGTGCTGCTGCGCTGGACGGTGGGCCTGGACTCGCCGTGGATCAAGCTGTTCGCGGTGGTGGCCACTTTTGCCTTGGCGATTGCCTCGTATCGTTGGATCGAGTTGCCGTGGCGTCACCGCCCCTTGCGGGTCGGGCGCAGTGGCCGCGTCGTGGTCGTCGGCCTGGCCTGCCTGGTGGTGGGTGCGGGTGTGCAATCCGCACTGGCCAACAACGCACCCCGCCATGTGTCGCTGAGCACGGTCAGCCGTCATCCGCTGGACTGGTATGCCTACGCACGCGGGCTGCGCAAGGAGCTGCCGAACTGTCGCCAGGCGACCGAGAACCGCCAGGTCGAAGGCGCGTTGGTGCGGGGTTTCTCGCGTGGACAGTGCGACCTGCCACCCGGCGATGGGCGTACGTTGTTCGTGGTCGGCGACTCGCATGCGCTGGCCTACAACGAGCTGTTGCGGCGCTATGCGGTGTTGCAGGGCGAGTCGGTGCAGTTGTATGCCGTCGGTGGTTGCGCCATCGCCAATCTGCCGCAGTGGCAGGGCCCGACGGCGCAGTGCCAGGCCTTCCTGCAGGCGGCGTTGGCCGATGTATCGCAACGCGCCCGACCGGGCGATGTCCTGCTGCTGCCTGGCTTGCGGGTGCCCCGATTAGCCGACCAGGACCAGCGGTTTGCGCTCGCCGACAACCTGAGCCAGATGCGCGATACCGCAGCCGTGCAGGGGCGTGCGGCGCAGGTGGAAGCAACGGTGGCGCAGTTGCGACCACTGGATGCGCAAGGCGTGCGGATCGTCTTCGAGGCGCCCAAGCCGATCCTGCCGGCACCGCCCTATCGCTGTTCGGACTGGTTCAATCGCGGCAATGCGATCTGCAGCGATGGCCTGTCCATCGATCGGGTCACGATGGAAGCCTATCGTGCGCCTGCGCTGCAGGATTTGCAGCGCATCGTGGCGGCGCTGCCGGGCGCCAGCCTGTGGGATCCGCTGCCCGTCCTGTGCCCGGGGGCGCGTTGCGAGGCCGTGCAGGGGGGGCGCCCTTTGTTTTTCGATGGCGACCACCTGAGCGGTTACGGCAATCGCCTGCTCCTGCCTTCGCTGCGCGCCCACCTGGACCGTTTGCCCAAGCCGTAGCCGGCATGCTGGTGTCGCCGGCGCTGCCGGCGACGTGCGGACCCGTCGAACCCGCCGCCCGCTATTCCGGGTCGTAGTCCAGGTTCGAGGCCAACCAGCGCTCGGCCTGTACGAGCTCCACACCCTTGCGCCGCGCATAGTCGGCCACCTGCTCGCGCGACAACCGACCGACGACGAAATATTGGCTGCGCGGGTGGCTGAAGTAATAGCCGGACACGGCGGCCGTGGGCAGCATCGCGAAGTTTTCGGTCAGGGTCATCCCGGCATTGCGATCCGCGTCCAGCAATGAGAACAGCGTTTGCTTCTCGCTGTGCTCAGGACAGGCCGGATAACCCGGCGCCGGCCGGATGCCCTTGTATTGCTCAGCGATCAAGTCTTCGTTGCGCAACGTCTCTTCTTGGGCATAGCCCCAGAATTCAGTGCGCACGCGCTGGTGCAGCCGCTCGGCCAGCGCCTCGGCCAGGCGGTCGGCCAGGGCCTTCAACAGGATGGCGTTGTAATCGTCGTACGCCGCTTCGAATCGCGCCACGTGCGGTTCGATGCCAATCCCCGCGGTGACCGCGAAAGCGCCGATCCAGTCTTGCAACCCGGTATCGCGCGGCGCGATGAAGTCGGCCAGGCAGAAATCGGGTCGGTCCGCCGGCTTGTCGACCTGCTGGCGAAGGAAGTGCAGGGTGGTGGCGCCGGCATCGGTCTGTACGCTGACATCGTCGCCCACGCCGTGCGCCGGCCACAGGCCGAACACCGCGCGTGCGGTCAGCCATTTGCCGGCGACAATTTCCTGCAGCATGGCGCGCGCGTCGCGGTAGAGCTCGCGGGCCTGGGTGCCGACGATCTCGTCATCCAGGATCGCCGGGTACTTGCCGGCCAGTTCCCAAGCCTGGAAGAACGGCGTCCAGTCGATGATCTCGACCAGCTCCTGCAGCGGATAGTCGTCGAACACGTGCAAGCCCGGTTGCAGCGGTGCCGGGGGTACGTATTGGTCCCACCCGCCGTCGAAACGCTGGCCGCGCGCGTGCTGCAGCGTGACCAGTCGCTTGGCGTCGCCGCGGTTGCGGTGGCGGGTCCGGATCTCGGCGTAATCGGCCTCGTTGGCCGCGACGAACGACTGGCGCAAGTCGCGCGAAATCAGGGACTGCGCCACGCCCACCGCGCGCGAGGCATCCTTCACCCAGATGGTGGGTGCGGCGTAATGCGGGTCGATCTTGAGCGCGGTGTGCGCACGCGAGGTGGTCGCGCCACCGATCAGCAGCGGGATGTCGAATTGCTGGCGCTGCAGCTCGCGTGCCACGTGCGACATCTCTTCCAGGGAGGGCGTAATCAAGCCGGACAAGCCGATCAGGTCGGCGCCCTCGGCGCGCGCGCGGTCCAGGATGGTCTGGGTGGGGACCATCACGCCCAGATCGATCACCTCGAAATTGTTGCAGGCCAGGACCACGCCGACGATGTTCTTGCCGATGTCGTGGACGTCGCCCTTGACGGTGGCCATGATGATCTTGCCGTTGGAGCGTCCCACCTCGCCACCGGCAGCCTTCGAGGCCTCGATGTACGGCAGCAGGTAGGCGACGGCCTTTTTCATCACGCGGGCCGACTTCACCACTTGGGGCAGGAACATCTTGCCGGCGCCAAACAGGTCGCCGACCACGTTCATGCCGCTCATCAGCGGTCCTTCGATCACATCCAGTGGGCGCGTGGAAAGTTGGCGCGCCTGCTCGGTGTCCTCCTCCACGAAGGCATCGATGCCGTGCACCAGCGCGTGGGCCAGGCGCTCGGCCACCGGCTTCTCGCGCCAGGCCAGATCCTCTTCGCGGGCCGCGCCTTTCTTGCCCTTGTAACGCTCGGCGATCTCCAGCAGCCGCTCGGTCGCGTCGCGTCGGCGATTGAGGACCACATCCTCGACGCGTTCGCGCAATTCGGGATCCAGGTCGTCATAGATCGGCATCGCACCGGCGTTGACGATGCCCATGTCCATGCCGGCGGCAATGGCGTGGAAGAGGAACACCGAGTGGATCGCCTGGCGCACCAGCTCATTGCCGCGAAAGGAAAACGAGACGTTGGAGACGCCGCCGGAGACGTGGCAGTGCGGCAACGTCTGTTTGATGATGCGGGTGGCCTCGATGAAATCGACGGCGTAGTTGTCGTGTTCCTCGATGCCGGTGGCGATGGCGAAGATATTGGGGTCGAAGATGATGTCCTGCGGCGGGAAGCCGACCTGTTCAGTCAGGATCCGGTAGGCACGGCCGCAGATCTGGACCTTGCGTGCGCAGGTGTCGGCCTGGCCGGTCTCGTCGAAGGCCATCACCACGGCGGCCGCGCCGTAGCGCAGCACCTTGCGCGCGTGCTCGATGAACACTTCCTCGCCTTCCTTGAGCGAGATCGAGTTGACCACGCTCTTGCCCTGCAGGCACTTCAGCCCGGCTTCGATCACGCTCCACTTCGATGAGTCGACCATCACCGGGATGCGGGCGATATCCGGCTCGGACATGATCAGGTTGAGGAAGCGTGCCATCGCCTTTTCCGAGTCGATCAGCCCCTCGTCCATGTTCACATCGAGGATCTGCGCACCGCTGGCCACCTGCTGTCGCGCCACGTCCACCGCTTCTTCGTAGCGGTCTTCCTTGATCAGCTTGCGGAACTGGGCGCTGCCGGTGACGTTGGTGCGTTCGCCGATGTTGACGAACAGCAGGTCGGGCGTGATGACCAGCGGCTCAAGGCCGGACAGTCGGGTAGGGCGGGAAGAGGTCATTGATGGCTGGCGCTTTGGCTGGACGGTGGCGACTCAGGCGGCCTGGTCGAGTTCGGAAGGCAGGCGGCGCGGCGGCACGTGGGCCACCGCCTCGGCAATGGCGCGGATGTGGTCCGGCGTGGTGCCGCAGCAGCCACCGACCAGGTTGAGCAGGCCGGCGGTGGCGAATTCGTGCAACGTCGCGGCCATTTCTGCCGGGGTTTCGTCGTACTCGCCGAAGGCATTGGGCAGGCCGGCATTCGGGTGCGCGCTGACATAGCCCTCGGACACGGTGGCCAGGGTCTCCACGTGCGGGCGCAGGTCACGGGCGCCCAGCGCGCAGTTCAGGCCGATCGACAGTGGCCGGCTGTGCGCGACCGAGGCGTGGAAGGCTTCGGCCGTCTGGCCGGACAAGGTGCGTCCGGAGGCGTCGGTGATCGTGCCCGAGATCATGATCGGCAGGCGTGCGCCGCGCGCGTCGAAGACCTCTTCGATGGCAAACAGGGCTGCCTTGGCGTTGAGCGTGTCGAAGATGGTTTCCACCATCAGCGTGTCGGCGCCGCCGTCGATCAATCCGTTGATCGCCTCGCAGTAGGTGGCGCGCAGTTCGTCGAAGCTGGTGTTGCGGTAGCCGGGATCGTTCACGTCCGGGCTGATCGACGCCGTGCGGCTGGTGGGGCCGAGCACGCCGATCACGAAACGGGGTTTGGCCGGATTGCTGGCTTCGATGGCGTCGCAACACTGGCGTGCCAGCTGCGCGCCGGCCTTGTTGAGTTCGTAGACCAGATGCTCGAGGTGGTAGTCGGCCTGGCTGACCGAGGTCGCGTTGAAAGTGTTGGTTTCGAGCAGGTCCGCGCCCGCTTCCAGATAAGCGGTGTGGATGCCGGCGATGATGTCAGGACGTGTCAGCAGCAACAGGTCGTTGTTGCCTTTGAGGTCGTGGCCGCAGCCCTCTGCATGACCGTGCTCGCGGGTCTGCGCATCGAACCCGCCGGCGAAGCGTTCGCCGCGATAGTCCGGTTCCTGCAGGTCGTGGCGCTGGATCATGGTGCCCATGGCGCCATCAATGATGAGGATGCGTTCGCGCAACGCCTTGTCGAGCAGGGCGACACGCTCGGGATGCAGCCAGGGAAGGGAAGTGGCCATGGGTCCTCGGTCAGGGCTTGGCGGCGATCAGCGAGATCACCTCGAAATGGGGTGGCCGCTTTTCGCGGGTCACGGTTTCCAGGCTGGAGACCTGCAGGCCTGCCTTTTCCACGTATTTGCGCAGCTCCTTGGTGGCAAAGCCCAGATTGACGTGGCCATAAGCCTCCACGGCGGCGCGATGCTCGTGCTTGGCCAGGCTGCACAGCAACAGCCGGCCACCCGGGCGCAACACGCGCGCCGCTTCGGCCACGGCTTGGGCGGGCTTGGTCGCATAGGTCAGCGCATGCATCAACACGACCAGGTCGAAGCTGCCTTCGTCGAAGGGCAGCGCGTGCATGTCACCTTCGCGCACCTCCACGTTGGCCAACTTGCGCAGCCGCTCGCTGGCGGCGGCGACCACGCGCGCGCTGGTGTCGATGCAGATGTAGCGCTGCGCGTGCGGCGCCACCAGCTCGGCCAGCACGCCGTCACCGGAGGCAATGTCCAGCACGTCGCCCGGTTCCAGCAGCGGCAGCGCGGTGCGGGCCAGGGCTTCCCAGGTCCGTCCCGGCGAGTAATGGCGTTCCATGTCGCCGGCGACCGAGTCGGCCCAGTTTTGGTCGGCCGCCCGCATGGCCAGCACCGCGGCCACGCGCTCGGCATCCTGGCGCAGCAGCGGATCGTCGCTGCCCGTGCTCAGCGCCTGCCAGAGCGCGCGCTGCGCCGGGTCCAGGCCGGCGTCGTCGAATCGGTAATAGGCCGACACGCCGGCTCGCCGGTCGCGGACCAGGCCGGTTTCCTTGAGCTTGGCCAGATGCGTGGACACTCGAGGCTGGGCCAGCCGGGTGATGGCCGACAGCTCGGCGACCGTCAGTTCTTCCTGCTCAAGCAGGGCGATCAGGCGCACGCGGGTGGCGTCGGCAAAGACCTTGAGGCGGGTCGACCAAGCTTCCAGGTCCATGAAATATCTCTATATCGCGATGTCGAGATATTCTAGTCGCGGTAGCGCCCGGGTCAACCTACATACGCCAGCGAATGGTTGTGGCTACAATGGGCCCAGACTTGGCTGCCCGAGGGTTCGGACGTGGATTTCAGCTTTACCGAAGAGCAATTGATGATCCAGGACGTGGCGCGCCGGATCGCCCAGGAAAAGATCGCCCCCAGTGCCGAGCATTTCGATCGGACCGGCGAGTTCCCGTTGGAAAACATCCGCCTGCTGGGTGAAAACGGCCTGATGGGCATCGAGGTCGCCGACGAATATGGCGGCGCCGGGATGGACCCGATCTGTTACGTGCTGGCGATGATCGAGATCGCTGCCGGCGACGGGGCGCATTCGACGATCATGTCGGTCAACAACTCGCTGTTCTGCACCGGCATCCTGAAGAACGGCAGCGAGGCGCAGAAGCAGAAATACGTGCGCGCGATCGCCGAAGGCCGTGAAATCGGCGCTTTCGCGCTGACCGAACCGCAATCGGGTTCCGATGCGTCTGCCATGCGTTGCCGCGCCGTGCGCCAGGCCGATGGCACGTATGTGATCAATGGCAAGAAGAGCTGGATCACCTCCGGCCCGGTGGCCAAGTACATCGTGTTGTTTGCGATGACCGCGCCGGAGAAGGGCGCGCGCGGCATCACGGCTTTCATGATCGACACCGACCAGCCCGGCTTCCACCGTGGCAAGACCGAGCCGAAACTGGGCATCCGGGCCTCGGCCACCTGTGAAATCGAGTTTGCCGACTACGTGGCCCAGGCCGAGGACGTAGTCGGCGGCGAAGGCGATGGCTTCAAGATCGCGATGGGCGTGCTGGATGCCGGGCGCATCGGCATTGCCTCCCAGGCGATCGGCATTGCGCGTGCCGCCTACGAGGCGACCCTTGAATATGCGCGGGAGCGCCAGGCCTTTGGTGCGGCGATCGGCACCTTCCAGATGACCCAGGCCAAGATCGCCGACATGAAGTGCAAGCTGGATGCGGCCATGCTGCTGACCCTGCGCGCGGCCTGGCTCAAGGGCCAAGGCCAGAAGTTCGGCACCGAAGCGGCGGTGGCCAAGCTCACCGCGTCGGAGGCGGCCATGTGGATCACCCACCAGGCGGTGCAGATCCACGGCGGCATGGGTTATTCGAAGGAGATGCCGCTGGAGCGCTATTTCCGCGACGCCAAGATCACCGAGATCTATGAGGGCACCAGTGAAATCCAGCGGCTGGTGATCGCGCGGGCCGAGACCGGCCTGCGCTGAGCGATGTGCAAGTGGCAGCACGCCGAGCGGTGGCTGCGCGCCAGCACATAAAGCAAAGGGCTGCCTTCCGGCAGCCCTTCTTGTTTCAACGCCGCGCCGGCCATCAGAACTTGGCGTCGAACTCCGCCGCGTAGCCGGTGTTGACGATCACCTTCTGCAGGGCTTCGCTGACTTTGATGTTGCCGGCCACGATCTGGCGCCCATCGGGGCCCTTGTCGTCCATGCGCGGCGGCGTGGCGCCCTTGAAGTCGCAGACCCGGCCACCGGCTTCGCGTACCAGCAGCACGCCGGCGGCGATATCCCAGGCCTTCACGCCGGCCTCGAAGTAGGCATCGGCGCGACCGCAGGCCACGTAGGCCAGGTCCAGCGCGGCCGAGCCGGTGCGGCGGATGTCCTCGGCCTGCGTCAGCAGCGAGTCCACGCATTTGAGCTGGCTGCTCACGCGGCTACGCTCGCGCGGCGGGAAGCCGGTGTTGATCATCGCGCCGGACAGATCCTTGCGGTCGGTGACGCGGATACGCCGGTCGTTGAGCACGGCGCCGGCGCCGCGGCTGGCGGTGAACAGCTCGTTGCGAAGCGGATCGAAGATCACCGCATCGATCGGCTCGCCGTTGTCCACCAGCGCGATGGACACGCAGTAGTGGGGGAAGCCGCGCAAGTAATTGCTGGTGCCGTCCAGCGGGTCGATGACCCACATGTAGCGGCCGCTGTGGCCGCCCTGCACGCCGCCTTCTTCGCCCAGCACGGCGTAATCGGGGTAACCGCGCCTGAGTTCCTTGACGATGACCTTCTCAGCGTCCTCGTCCACTTCACTGGCATAGTCCATCCGGCCCTTCTCAACCACGTTGAGCGCCTCGAGCTTGTAGATGTTGCGCAAGAGGACGTTGCCGGCGAGGCGGGCGGCCTTGACCATGACGGTGACGGCGGGTTTCTGCATGGCATAGGCTCCCGTGAAGGCGGAAAAGCGGAACTGGCGGGGGAAAAGAGCGATCCGGCGCGAAGGCCGGCGCGCAGTTTACCATCTGCAGCCAGTCCGCTCCCGAATCTCCTGTTCATGCAATCTGTCCTTGTCGCCTCGTCCGTCCGTTTCGTGCTCGTCGGCACCCAACACCCCGGCAACATCGGCGCCGCTGCCCGGGCAATGAAGACCATGGGCCTGGGCCGGCTGGTGCTGGTCGCACCCGAACGCACGCCCGACGACGAGGCATTGCGCCGAGCGGCCGGGGCCGAAGACCTGATCCAGTCCGCGCCGGTGCATGCCACCCTGGCCGAGGCGGTCGCCGACTGCACCCTGGTGCTGGGCTGCACCGCCCGGGCGCGCCGGGTGCAGTTGGAAGAGCTGTTGCCGGCCGACAGCGCCAGGCGCGCCGCCGAGCACGCCGCCACGCCGGCGCAGGTGGCTTTCGTGTTCGGCCGCGAGCGCACCGGCCTGACCAATGACGAGCTGCAGCTCTGCCATCTGGCAGTGCACATCCCGTCCGACCCGGCCTTCAGTTCGCTCAACCTGGCCGCCGCCGTGCAGGTGCTGTCCTACGAGATGCGCCTGGCCTTGCTGGCCCGCGACCGGATCGATCCCGCTCCGGCAACGGCGACCGCCTCGCGCGAGGCGCCGGCCAGCCATGCCCAGATGGAGGGCTTGTTCGGCCAGTTTGGCCAGGCCCTGGACGAGATCGATTTCCACAAGGGGCGTGCGCCGGACTCGGCGATGCGCAAACTGCGGCGGCTGTTCCTGCGTGCCGAGCTCAGCGAACCGGAGGTCCGGTTGCTGCGCGGGATCCTGTCCGATGCCCAGCGCATGGCCATGCTGGCGCGCCGCGACGGGACTTGATCGCCGTCACGCAACGTCTGTTGCGTGCCAGCGCTTTCGGCTAGGCTTGGCCGAACGCTCGGGGGGTGCAGGTTGGCTGGTCTGCGATGGCTTTTGGTCAGCGGTTGGCTGTGGGCGCTGGGTGGGCTGTTCTCCGCGCTGGCCGCCGAGCCCTCATCGGTGCTGGTACTGGGTCGCATCAGCGACGATCCCCAGAACCATTACGAGCAGCTCAAGCCGTTGCTGGACTACGTCGTGCCGCGCATGCGCGAGGTCGGCATCCGCGAGGGGCGGATCCTGATGGCGCGCGACGCACAGCAGATGGCCAGCTATCTGCGACGGGGGCGGGTGGACTGGGTGACCGAGACCGCCGGCACTGCGATGCTGCTTGAACAGCGCAGCGGTGCGCATCCCATGCTGCTCACCGAACGCGGTGGCGTGCGCCAGTACAGCACGGTGTTCTTCGTCCGTCGCGACAGCCCGCTGCAGCGCCTGGACCAGTTGCGCGGGCACACCCTGGCGCTGCAGAGCACGTTGTCGACCAGCGCCTACCTGGTGCCGGTGACCACGCTGCTCGACCTGGGCCTGCATCCGGAAATCCTGGGGCCCAAGGACGTGCCGGGCCCCGGTGCGGTCGGCTACGTGTTCGCACGCACCGAGCTCAACATCGCCGCCTATGTACACAAGCGATTGGTCGACGCCGGCGCCTTCAGCGACCTGGACTGGAACGACGAACGTCACGTGCCCGCCGCGTTCCGCCGCGACTTCCGCGTCCTGGAAACCACGGCGCCGGTACCGCGGGCGGTGGAAATGGTGCGTGCAGACCTGTCGCCCGCCGTGGAGCGGCGGCTGCGCGAGGTGCTGCTGCAGGCGGCCAATGATCCCAAGGCGGCACCGGCATTACGCAAATTTTTCAATACGTCCGGGTTCTACCCGGTCGATGCCGCTTCGCAGCACCGTCTCGAGCAGCTGCGTGAAGGCCTGCAGCGCGTGCGGATGCAAGTCGAATGACCCAGGTGCGCTTCGGACTGCAGGCCCGGTTCCTGCTGGTGATGGGGTTGGCCTTCGCTTTGGTGCTCGGCATCCTGGCCCTGTTGCTGCAACGCCAGACGCAAATGCAGGCCGAGGTACGCGAGCTCAGCGGCGGCATCATCCATGACCTGTTCGATCGCAGCCTGCGATCGCGGGGCGAGACGCTGGCAACCGGCCTGGCCGATGCGCTGGTCAACCCGCTGTACTACGACGACCTGGACCAGATCGGCGCGCTGGTACGCAACACCAGCCGGCAGCAAGTGGTCAGCTATGTGCGCGTGTTCGATCGCGACGGACGCCTGATCCACGACGGCTCGGTCGACATTCCCGAGTACGGTCAGACGATGCGCGACCCCTTGGCCGCACAGGCAATGGGCGCCGACAAAATGCTTTCGCAGTGGTCGGCGGAGGTGCTGGACGTGACGGTGCCCATTGTCATTGGCGAGGAGAAGATCGGCGGCGTGCGCGTCGGCATTTCGCTCACGCGGGTCCGCCAGATCGAGGCCGCGGCCAACCAGACGCTGCTGTCGCGCTTGGCAGAGATCGGCCAGCGCGACCTGGGCTGGCTGCTGCTGTTGCTGGCCGGCCTGGCGCTGATTGCCACGGTGGTGGCTATCTACGTGCAGCGCACCCTGGTCGGCCCGATCCGCTGGCTGGCGCAATCGGCGCGGCAGATCGAGACGGGCGATTACGCCATCGAGCCCCGAGCCACCGCGCGCAACGACGAGGTTGGCGACCTGATGCGCGCGTTCGGCCGGATGAGCGAGAGCATCGCCCGGCACGACCGCGAGGTGCGCCACATGGCCTACACCGATGCGCTGACCGGGCTCACCAACCGCTTGGCTTTCCGCGAAAGCCTGGACCACCAGATGCTCGCGGCGCGCAAGGCGGGACGGCAACTGGCGTTGTTGTTCGCCGATATCGACGACTTCAAACGGGTCAACGACACATTGGGCCACGAGGCCGGCGACGTAGCCCTGCTGCAGTTCTCCGCACGCATTCGCACGGCGGTGGACGAGCTGGGGGGCGATGAGGCCCTGTTGTCGCGCTTTGGAGGCGATGAGTTCGTGATCCTGCTGCAGGGCGAAAACGTGCGCGCGTCCGCGCTGCGACTGGCCGATCGGCTGGTGCAGGACCTGAGTCGACCGTTGGAGGTCGAAGGCCGGGAGGTGTTCCTGGGTACGTCGATCGGCATGACGATGTTCCCGGACGATGCCAGTGATGCCACCACCCTGCTGAAGAACGGCGACATCGCCATGTACCAGGCCAAGGTCGCGGGCAAGAACTGCCACCGGCCTTACAACCGGGCGATGGACCATGCCGTCGAACGTCGCGTGCACATGGAGCACGAGCTGCGGGGTGCCTGGGAGCGGGGCGAGCTGCGCCTGGTCTACCAGCCCATCTACCGCACCAGCGACCGCCAGATGGTGGGTGTGGAAGTGCTGCTGCGTTGGCAGCATCCGGCGCTGGGCACGATTCCGCCTTCGGTATTCATCGATGTGGCCGAGCAAAGCGGGTTGATCGAACAGATCGGCCCCAAGGTGCTGCGCGCGGCCTGCCTGGATGCGGTGCAGTGGCCGGTGCGCCGGGGCGAGCCTGGATTGTTCGTGTCGGTCAACGTCTCGCCGCGCCAGCTGCGCGGCGGAGAGCTGGCCGATACGGTGGCCCGCTGCCTGCGCGATTCCGGCCTGCCCGCGGCACGCCTGCACCTGGAGCTGACCGAGACGGCGGTGATCGGCGATGAGA
>DASWQJ010000185.1:0-8249 GCA_036403795.1 Stenotrophomonas sp. | reverse complement strand
ATGGACAATGATCAACCGGCCGAGGTGCTCAACCTGAGCCTGGGCGCGAAGTCCGAATGCCCCGCGCCGTACCAGGAGGCCATCGATGGGGCCATCGCGCGCGGCACGCTGGTAGTCGTGGCGGCCGGCAACGACACCGAGGATGCCGGCACCTACGCGCCAGCCAATTGCCGTGGCGTCGTTACGATCGGTGCCACGCGCATCACCGGGCAGGTCTCGCCGTTCTCCAACCACGGCAAGCGCGTGGACCTGGCCGCACCGGGCGGCAACGACGAAGGCCTGGATGGAACACTCGGCGGCAACATCTGGCAGGCTACCTACAGCGGGCCCACCACGCCCAGTTCCGGGCGCTATGTCTACGACGGCGCGGTCGGCACATCGATGGCAACGGCCCAGGTATCCGCGACCGCGGCGCTCGTGCAGTCGGCGCGGGTCGGCCACGGCAAGACCCCTTTGTCGCCGGCTCGGCTAAAGGCGCTTCTGGTCGCAACGGCCCGTCCGTTCCCGGCGATCGATCCGGAGGGCAGGTTGCTGGGTCGCGGCATCGTCGACCCGGCGACGGCGCTGCGCCATGCGCTGGATCCGGCGTGCGATCCTGGTCGTGAGCGCTGTCCTGCGCCGGTCGGCGAACTGCGCAACCAGGTGCCTGCCGTCATCGACGCGGTCACGGGGGGCGCGCGTTTCGTGTTCACCGCACAAGCCGGCCGGCCACTGAACGTCATGACCTATGGGGGTACCGGCAACGCTTCGCTGTATGTGCGCTATGGCGCACCGGCCACCGACAGCAAGTACGACGGCCGGTCCCGGCTTGCCGGCAACCAGGAGACGGTCCGCCTGGCCGCGCCCAAGAGCGGTACCTATCATGTGTGGCTGCCATCGGAACCGGCCTATCGCGGACTCACGCTGGTGGTGCGCCAATAGGGCAGCGAAGGACCCGGCGCGCCGTGCCCGCCGGATCCTTTCAGGGTGCCGGGTGCAGCCGGGGAACTGCTAAAGTCGCGGGCAATACAGGAGCTTTCCGTGAACGCGCTCGCCGGCACGCCCCCGCACCACGAGGATATCCAGGCGCGCATCATCGATGTGCTGCTTGAGCGGCGCCGCTTGAAGGACGCCGACCTGATCCGCGCGCGCCAACTGGCGCCCGAAGCCGGCGTGGCGCTGCTGCCTTTGCTGGGGCGCCTGGGACTGGTGTCCGAGCGGGACCATGCGGAGACTTGCGCGGAAGTCATGGCGTTGCCCTTGCTCGATGGCCGCCAGTTGCCGGACACGCCGCCGGAGTCCTTGCCGGAAATCCAGGCCCTGTCGCCGCGCTTCCTTAAACAGTTCCACGTCTGTCCGCTGGGCGAGCAGGGCGGGATGCTCGAATTGTGGATGGCCGATCCGTACGACGATTACGCGCCGCAGGCCATCGGCCTGGCCACCGACCTGCCGGTGCGGGTCAAGGTCGGGCTGCGTTCTGAAATCGATGATCTGGTCGAGCGTTGGTTCGGGCAGGGTCGCAGCGCAATGGGGGCGATCGTGGAGACCGCCGATAGCGAGGCTACCGCGAGCGACGACGTCGAACAGCTGCGGGACCTCGCCTCCGAGGCGCCGGTGATCCGCCTGGTGAACCTGGTGATCCAGCGTGCCGTGGAGCTGCGTGCCTCTGACATCCACATCGAGCCTTTCGAAAGCCGACTGAAAGTCCGCTACCGCGTGGACGGCGTCCTGGTGGAGGGCGAAAGCCCGCCGGCCAAACTCACCGCCGCGGTGATCAGTCGCGTCAAGATCATGGCCAAGCTCAACATCGCCGAGCGCCGGCTGCCGCAAGACGGTCGCATCATGCTGCGCGTGCAGGGCAAGGAGCTGGACCTGCGCGTAAGCACCATGCCGACCGCGCACGGCGAGAGCGTGGTGATGCGCCTGCTCGACCGCGAGACGGTGGTATTCGATTTCCAGCGCCTGGGTTTCAGTGGCGACTTCCTGCCGCAGTTTCGCCGCGTGCTCGAACAGCCGCACGGGATCTTGCTGGTGACCGGTCCGACCGGCTCGGGCAAGACCACCACGCTGTACACCGCGCTCAGCCAGCTCAACACCGCCGAGGTCAAGATCATCACGGTCGAAGATCCGGTGGAATACCAGCTCGAGGGCATCAACCAGATCCAGGCCAAGCCGCAAATCGGCCTGGACTTCGCCCACGCGCTGCGCAGCATCGTGCGACAGGATCCGGACATCATCATGATCGGCGAAATGCGCGACCTGGAAACCGCGCGCATCGCGATCCAGTCGGCGCTTACCGGTCATCTGGTGCTGTCCACGCTGCATACCAACAATGCCGCCGGCGGCATCACCCGCCTGCTCGACATGGGCGTGGAAGACTATCTGCTGACCTCCACGATCAACGGCATCCTGGCCCAGCGCCTGGTTCGCCGCCTCGAACCCACCCACGCCGAGCGTTACCTCGCCTCACCGGAGGAGATCGAGCGCTTCGACCTGCGTCGATTGCAGCCGCAAGGCGACATCCATCTGTATCGCCCGCGGCCCTCGGCCATCGCCCCCACCGGGTATGCCGGGCGCACCACCATCGTCGAGTTCCTGGTGATGGACGACGAGCTGCGACGCGCGGTCATGCGCCGCGCGGGAATGGGCGAGCTCGAGCAGCTCGCCCGCCAGCGCGGGATGCGCACCATGTACGAAGATGGCCTGGCCAAGGCGTTGCGCGGTGAGACCACGCTCGAGGAAGTGCTGCGAGTCACGGAGGAGGCTTGATGGGCGCCGGGCCTGCGCGCTTGCAACCGCCATCGGGCCATGCCGTACACGGCGGGAATGACGCATGACGCTGTATCGATACAAGGCGCTCAACGCGCAAGGCGAAACGCTGGATGGACAGATGGAGGCGGCCAGCGAAGCCGAGGTCGTGTCGCGCTTGCAGGAGCAGGGCAACCTGCCTATCGAGACCCGCCTGGCCGTCGCTGGCGAAAGCACCTCGCCGTGGCATCGCCTGTTGCGCCGCGAGGTGTTCGATGGCGCCGCGCTGGTCCAGTTCACGCAACAGTTGGCCACCCTGTTGTCCGCCGGCCAGCCACTCGACCGGGCGTTGTCGATCCTGATGGAATTGCCCGAGGACCCGCGCGGTAGCCGCGCCATTGCGCAGATCCGCGACGCGGTGCGTGGTGGTGCCCCGCTGTCGACCGCGCTGGAGCGCCAGCACGGCCTGTTCTCCCGGCTTTACATCAACCTGGTGCGCGCCGGTGAAGCCGGTGGCAGCCTCCATGACACGCTCCAGCGGCTCGCCGATTACCTTGAGCGCAGTCGTGCGTTGCGCGGCAAGGTCATCAACGCGTTGATCTATCCGGCGATCCTGATCGTGGTGGTCGGCGCGGCGTTGTTGTTCCTGCTCGGCTATGTCGTGCCGCAGTTCGCGCAGATGTATGAAAGCCTGGATGTCAGCCTGCCTTGGTTCACCAGTGCGGTGCTGGCGGTGGGCTTGTGGGTGCGCGACTGGTGGATCGTGCTGGTGGCCGTGCCGGCGGCCGGGTTGTTCTGGCTGGAGCGCCGCCGACGCGACCCCACGTTCCGCCTGGCACTGGATCGCTGGCTGTTGGCGCAGCGCATGATCGGCCCCCTGGTGGCACGACTGGAGACCGCCCGGTTGGCGCGAACGCTCGGCACGCTGCTTCGCAACGGCGTGCCGCTGTTGTCGGCGTTGGGGATCGCTCGCAACGTGCTGGCTAACCTGGCCTTGGCCGGCGAAGTCGAGCGAGCGGCCGAGGAGGTCAAGAACGGCCACGGGCTGGCGGTGTCGCTGGGGCGGGGCAAGCAGTTTCCCCGGCTGGCGCTGCAGATGATCCAGGTAGGCGAAGAGAGTGGCGCGCTGGACAACATGCTGCTGCGCACCGCCGACACCTTCGAGCAGGAATCGGCGCAGGCGATCGACCGGTTGCTGGCGGCCCTGGTGCCGGCCCTGACGCTGGTGCTCGCATCGGTCGTGGGCATGGTCATCGTGGCCGTGCTGGTCCCGCTGTACGATCTGACCAACGCCATCGGCTGAACCCGAAACTCCACTGGGGTCTGCCAGTCCTCTCATGGCTGGTTAAATTTGCATGAAATCTGAGCGAGGCACGCTTCGGCGGTGCAAACCGCCTCTGCCCCGGCTAACCTCTGTTCGCCAAGCACCGTCCGCACCGAGGATCCAACCATGCCTGCCCCGCGCCGCCAGATCCGCCTTGCCGCCCCGCGCCTGCAGGCGGGCATGAGCCTGTTGGAAATCATCATCGTGATCGTCTTGATCGGTGCGGTGCTGACGTTGGTAGGCAGCCGGGTGCTCGGCGGTGCCGATCGCGGCAAAGCCAGCCTGGCCAAATCACAGATCCAGACCCTCGCCGGCAAGGTGGAGAACTACCAGCTCGATACCGGCAAGCTGCCCGCCAAGCTCGACGACCTCGTGGCCCAGCCGGCAGGCGCCAGCGGTTGGCTCGGGCCTTACGCCAAGCCTGCCGAGCTGAACGATCCGTGGGGCCATCCCATCGACTACCGAGCGCCTGGCCAGGGCCATCCCTTCGATCTGATCAGCCTGGGCAAGGACGGGCAGGCCGGCGGCAGCAGTTACAACGCGGACATCGTCTACGAGTAATCGCAGGTGTTGCCTGCCTCCCGGTTCGTGCGTCGCCGTCGGTCCCCTCGGGAAGGCGGGCGCACGTCCGGCCTTAGCCTGCTGGAGATGTTGTTGGTCATCGCCCTGATTGCAGTGGCCGGCGTACTGGCCGCCGCCGTGCTGGGCGGTGGTATCGAAGGCATGCGCCTGCGCTCGGCGGGCAAGCAGATCGCCGACGAATTGCGTCAGGTGCGCACGCATGCGATCGCCAGCGGCGCGCCGCAGCGCTTCGAGATCGACCCGATGGCGCACCGCTGGAATACCAGCCTGGGCCATAGCGGCAAGATTCCTGCGTCTTTGCGCGTGCAGTTCACCGGCGCGCGGGAAGTACAGGCCAGCCCGGGTCGTGGCGTCATCCAGTTTTTCCCCGACGGCGCTTCCAGCGGCGGACGCATCGAGCTGTTCGCCAAGCAGGCGCGCTGGCGCGTGGACGTGGCCTGGATCACCGGCGAGGTGCGTGGCGGCCGGATCGGGGATGCGCGTTGAACCGCCAGCGCGGCTACAGCCTGCTGGAGGTGATTGTCGCGTTCGCGTTGCTTGCCTTGGCGTTGACCTTTCTGCTGGGCACGCTGACCGGCAGTACCCGGCAGCTGCGGCAGGCCGATGAGATCACCCGCGCCACGTTGCACGCGCAATCGCTGTTGGCGGTACAAGGCATCGAGTCTCCGCTGGTGCCCGGGCATACCGCGGGCGATTTCGAGCAGGGAAGATTTCGCTGGACCCTGGACGTGCAGCCGTATGTCGATCCGCGACCGGCACCGGCCAGCGCCGAGCTGCAGCCGGTATCGCAGCTTCGCTTGCTCCAGTTGGACCTGAAGGTGGGTTGGGGCGAGTCCCCTGCGCAACAATTGCAGTGGCACAGCCTGCGGCTCGCCCCGCTGCCCACGCAGGGTGCCGGACCGTGATCCGCGTACGCCGCGCCGCCGGCGGATTCACCTTGATCGAAGTGTTGCTGGCCACGGTGCTGCTGGCTGCAGGCTTGACCCTGGCGTTCGCCACGTTGCGTTCGGCCAATGCCATCAGCCAGCGCGGAGAAGCGATGGCGGCACGCGGCGAGCGCATGCGTGCCGTGGAAGGGTTCCTGCGTCGCAGCCTGACCGGCGCGCTGCCGCTGGCGATGAGCCGCGATCCGGACAGCCAGCGGCCGCAGCGTTTCGTGGGCGAAGCGGGCCGGATGCGTTTCGTGGCCGATGTGCCGGATTATCTGGGCCGTGGCGGTCCTTATCTGCACGACCTGTCCGCCGAAGGGCAGTCGCCCAAGCTGCGGCTGCAGATCACCTTGACCCAGGTGCAGGCGGCCCAGGCGATTGCCGAGGCCAAGCCGTTGCCGCCCGAGCCGCTGGCCGATGACTTGCTCGAAGTGCACTTCGCCTACCGCGGCCGGCAGGATGCCTTCGGCTCCCTCGGGGAATGGCAGCCGCAATGGGACGCCAGTGATCGCATGCCGCTGCTGGTCCGCATCGACCTGCGTGACGCGCAAGGGCCATGGCCCACGTTGATCGTCGCCTTGCCGCAGGCACCCAATGCACGCACGGAGATCCAGTTTTGAGCCGGCGTCCGCGAGGGGTGGCCTTGGTGCTGGTGCTGTGGCTGATCGTGCTGCTGAGCGCACTGGTCGGTGCTTTCGCGCTGACCAGCCGGGTGGGCGGCATGCAGGGCAGCGTCTTGCGTAGCACCGCCCAGTTGCAAGAGTCGGCACGCGCAGGACTCGAATACGCGGCATGGCGCATGCAACTGCCACCGGAAGGACGCTGGCAGGCCGATGGCCGCGCCTATCGCTGGAACCACGCCGGGGTGCCGATGGAGATCCGCATCGTCGATGAAAGCGGCAAGGTCGACCTGAATGCCGCTGACGCGACGTTGCTGGCGAATCTGCTGCGCGCCCTGGGGGTGGAGCCCGGCCGCGATCAGCGCTTGGCCGCCGCCATCGTCGACTGGCGCGATCGGGACAGCCTGTCCTCCGTCGGCGGCGGGGCCGAGGACCAAGACTACGCGGCAGCCGGATTGCCTTACGGGGCCAAGGACGCCCCTTTCGAGGGGCTGGGCGAGTTGCGGTTGGTATTGGGCGTGGATGCGGCGCTTTACCGGCAGCTGCTGCCCAACGTCACCGTCTACAGCGAGCAGGCGCGCCCGCAGGCGGCCTTCGCGCCGGCGGCGGTGCTCACCGCGATGGGCGAGGATTCCGCCGTTTGGCAGGCCCGGCGCCAGGGCGCCGACGGTTTGTCCCCGGCCCAGCCCCTGGCCAACGGGACGGGGACTTATAGTATTGAGAGTCGGGCCAGCGCGGGCCAGGGGCGTGAAGTCGTGCTGCGCGCCGTGTTGCGTACCGGGCTGACGACCTTTCCGGCGTCGGCGTATACCGTGTTGCGGTGGGAAGAGGGAACGGCAGGGCAATGAATGCTTGGCGCCAGACGGTGGAGCGCATGGGTCTGCGGATTCCTCCGGGAACGGGCGGGTTCGTGCGTTGGTGGCAGCTTTCGTTGCTGGCGTGGCTACCGCCGCGCTGGCAATCGCAGTTGGGCTTTGCGCCATCGCGGCTGCTGCTGGCCCGGGATGGCGAAGTGCTTCGGCTGGCCAGGGCACCGCAGCGCGAGCAGCTGCCCGAGCCGCTGTCGGACCTGCCCTGGCCGCTGACCCCGCAAGAGTTGGACCGGTTGTTGCCCTCGCGCCTCCAGGCATTGCCGCGGCATTGGTTGCTGCCCGCTCCGCTGGCGCTGCGGCGGGCGCTGCGCCTGCCTGTCGCGGCCGCTGCGCGACTGCAGGATGTGGCGAGGTTCGAGATCGATCGCCAGACGCCGTTCGAAGCCGAGCAGGTCTGGTACGACATGCGCCTGCGCGCCAGCCGCGAAGACGATCAGCTGGATGCCGAGCTGGTGGTGGTGCCGCGTCGCGCACTCGACGGCGAGCAGGGCGTGCCGATGGGTTGGCGTGGGCAATTGGCCGGCGTCGATGTGGCCGATGCCGAGGGACGGCCCTTGGGCATCAACCTGCTGCCCGCGGCAATGCGCCAATCGCAGGCAGACCCGGCGGGCCGCTGGAACCTGCTGCTGCTGGCCATCGCCCTGGTGGCGGTGGCCGTGGCCGGGCGCCTGCTGCTGGACAACCGCAGTGCGGCGGCCGATTCACTGCAGGCGCAGGTGCAAGCCAGCGCACAGCAGGCCCGCGCGGTGGCGATGCAACGCCAGCAATTGGTCGAGCTGATCGAAGGCGCGGCGTTTTTCGAGCAGCAGCGTGCGGCACGACCGTCGGCGATCGAGGTGTGGAACGAGTTGAGCCGTCGCCTGCCCGACGGCACCTATCTGGAAAAGTTTTCGATGGAAGGTGACGAGCTGCAGCTGATCGGGCTGAGCAGCGAAGCGTCGTCGCTGGTCGAGCGCCTGGAAGGCGCGCCCACGTGGCGCACGCCTTCGCTCAGCGGCGTGCTGCAGAGCGATGCAGGCCAAGGGCGCGACCGTTTCACGATGACCGCCACCCTGGCGCCGGCCACCGTGCCGCCCTCCATCCCGGGGGCGCCAAAGTGACGGCGATGCCCTCCCTGCGCGAGCGGCTGTGGGCCCTGGGCTTGCTGTTGGTCGCGGCCGCAGCGATCTACCTGCTGCTGGTCCATCCCTTCTTC
>DASWQJ010000184.1:0-2524 GCA_036403795.1 Stenotrophomonas sp. | reverse complement strand
CCAGTATCACCAGCGAGGCCACGTTGCCCTGGCCCAGCCCCAGGCCGTAGAAGGCCAGCAGCACGCCCGTGTACGAAGGATGCCGCACCCAGCGGTAGGGCCCGCGACGCACCAGCTGGTGATCGGCGCGGATGCCGACGTCGACCGTAAAGAACCGGGCCAGGACGTGCACCGCCCAGATCCTCAGCGCCAGGCCAGTTACGATCAGTGCGCAACCCGCCCACTGCAGCACCGGCAGCCAGGGCGCCGGCAAGCGCCCCCAGCCACCGATACGCAACGCGACCGCGCCCGCAATGCCGATCAGCAGCACGCGCCACAGCAGCCCCAGGGTGCCCTGGTCGCGCGCCTGCCCGCCAGCGAAACGGCGGCGCAGCCCGAGCCAGACCTCATAGGTGGCCCAGGAGAGGCTGGTCAGCAGGAACGGCAAGGCAGAATCAGGCAAGACCATGGTCTATCTCCGGTGCGAGGCGGCGCTGGCCGGCGCCGGCGCGATGGAACCAGTGTGGGCGGCAACGTGGCGACGGTCAGGAGCCGCAGGTCATCGCCGGCACCTGCCGGAAGTCACTTCTTTGGCCGCAGCCATTGCCGCGACCCCGCGCGGGCGGTCAGCATCCACGCCATGGCTCACTCACTGCGCGAACTACTGGAACCGATGCGACTGGCCGGCCTGTTGACGGTGGGCGCCGTGGCGCTGTCGTTCGGCGTCGAACCCGATCCCCATCTGGGGCTGCGCTGGCTGGTCATCGCGGTGTACATCGCCTGCTTCCTGGGCTTCCAGCCCTCGCCTACCCGCTTGCGCGAGGGGTTGCTGGCGCTCGAGCTGGTGGCCGCGCTGTGGCTGCTGTGGCTGGTGCCACGCGCCGGCACGGTGCCGGTGTTGCTGGTGGTGGCCATCGCACAGGCCGCCACGGTGTGGCGCCCCGCCGTGGTGCTGGCGATCGCGGCGATCGCCAACCTCGCCATGTACCTGTTGCTGCGCGAGGCCGGCTTTCGCCAACCGCTGTTGATCGTGATCATCTATGGCGGCTTCCAGGCCTTTGCCGCGTTGACTGCTCATTACGCGCGCAGCGTGGAAGTGGCGCGCGATGCGCTGGTACGCGTCAATGCCGACCTGCTCGCCACCCGCGCTTTGCTGGCCGACAGTGCCCGCGATGCCGAGCGCTTGCGCCTGGCGCGCGAGCTGCACGATGTGGCCGGGCACAAGCTCACTGCGATGCGCCTGCAACTGCGGCGGCTGGCGGCAGACCCGGCCTTGCGCCAACGCGAAGAGGTCCTGGCCGCCGAACAATTGTCGGCCGAGCTGCTGGGCGACCTGCGCAACGTGGTGCAGTCGATGCGCGACGACCGCGGCCTGGACCTGGCCACCGCGCTACAGGCGCTGGCATCACCGTTTCCACGCCCCAGGCTGCGATTGCACATCGACCCGCAGGTACGCATCGTCGATCCGCTGATGGCCGAAGCGGTGCTGCGCATCGCACAAGAGGCCTTGACCAATGCCGCGCGACATGGCGATGCCGAACACGTGGACATCACCCTCGCAAGGGAGGACGACCAGTTGCGCATCGACATCGAAGACGACGGACGACGCGCCGAGCGCATTCGCGAAGGCAATGGCATTGCCGGCATGCGTGAACGCCTGGCTGCCCTGCACGGAAAACTGGAACTGGGGCGCGGCACGCGCGGCGGCATGCATCTGATCGCGAGGCTGCCCGCATGACAAATCTTTCCTTGCGCGTGGCCCTGGCCGACGACCAGGTGCTGGTTCGCGCCGGCCTGCGCGCGCTGTTGCACGACCTGGGCATCACCGTGGCTTGCGAGGCGGCGGACGGTGAGGCGCTGTTGGAGCAGTTGCAGGCCACGCCGGTAGACGTGGTGCTCAGCGACATCCGCATGCCCGGCCTGGACGGCATCGAAGCGCTCAGGCAACTGCGCGCCCGCGGCGATACGACGCCGGTGCTGTTGCTGACTACCTTCGACGATCCCGACCTGCTGCTGCGCGCCTGCGCAGCCGATGCCCAAGGGTTCCTGCTCAAGGATGCCGACCCGGAGGACCTGCGTGACGCCATCACCCGGGTGGCGGCCGGAGAAACGTTGCTGCAGCCGGTCAGCACCGACCCGGTACGCGCGCGCTACCGCTACCGCGACGAAGCCCCGCCCACCGATACCTTCAGCGACCGCGAAGTGGCGATCCTGCGCCTGCTGGCCGGCGGCTACTCCAACAAGGAAATCGCCCGCACCCTGTTCCTGGCCGAAGGCACGGTGAAGAACTATGTCTCCACGATCCTCGACAAACTGGGCACCCGCGACCGCACCCGCGCCGTCCTGAAAGCCATCACCCTGCGCGTGATCTAAAAGCGGCCTGATCCAAAGCGGCCTGATCCAACCTGCTCGATCCAAAAACGCCGCGTGACTCCAAGCACCCTGATCCAAAGCAGCGCAATCCAAAGCAGCCTGACCTGAAAGCATGCAGCCGCGCCGCCAGCGCCTCGCATCGGAGTGGGCCGGGCCCGAGGCGGTGAGGGGT
>DASWQJ010000183.1:0-6098 GCA_036403795.1 Stenotrophomonas sp. | reverse complement strand
CGTCGCGATCGGGTAGGCGTCGTTGATCGGCATGATGCTGCTGCGGATCGCGTCGTTGGGCGCGTGCAGGCTCACCGCGAGGGCGACCGGCAGCGCGTCCTTCAGCTTACGGATGTTCGGCACCACGCCCGAGGTCGAGAGCGTCACGCGCCGGCGCGACAGGCCGTAGGCGTTGTCGTCGAGCATGATCGACATCGCGTCGACCACCGGCGCGAAATTGTTGAGCGGCTCGCCCATGCCCATCATCACCACGTTGGTGAGACGGCGCATCTGGTGCGGCACGTTGCCCAGGTGGCGCGCGGCCACCCACACCTGGCCGATGATCTCGGCGGTGGACAAGTTGCGATTGAAGCCCTGGGTCGCGGTCGAACAGAACGTGCAGTTCAACGCGCAACCGACCTGCGAGGACACGCACAGCGTGCCGCGGGTCTTGTCGGGGATATAGACGGTTTCGATGGCGTTCTTGCCGTCCACGCCCATCGCCAGCAGCCACTTGTGCGTGCCATCGGTGGAGGGCTTGTCGAACACCACGTTGGGAACGACGACCTCGGCATGCGCTTGCAGCTTTGCGCGCAGCGCCTTGCCCAGGTCGGTCATCTGGTCGAAATCAGTGACGTAGCGATGATGGATCCACTTCATCACCTGGTGGGCACGGTAGCGCGCTTCGCCGAGGGTATCGGCGAAGAAACGCTCCAGGCCCTCGCGATCGAGGTCGAGCAGATTCTGCTTGGCCACCTTCCCGTCGACGACGGGAAGGTCACTCAGCCCGGATTGGAGGACGACCTCGATCACGACATTGTGCTCAGCGTGCGACCACTTCGGTGGCGGCAAAGAAATACGCCACTTCGTTGGCGGCATTCTCGACCGAATCCGAGCCGTGGGCGGCATTGGCATCGATGGAATCGGCGAAGTCGGCGCGGATCGTGCCCGGCGCAGCATCCTTCGGGTTGGTGGCGCCCAACAGGTCGCGGTGCTTGAGCACGGCGTTGTCGCCTTCCAGCGCCTGGATCATCACCGGGCCGGAGATCATGAACTCCACCAGCGCGTTGAAGAACGGACGTTCGCGGTGCACGGCGTAGAAGCCTTCGGCCTCGCGGCGCGACAGCTGCTTGTACTTGGCGGCCACGATCTTCAGGCCGGCCTTCTCGAAGCGGCTGTAGATTTCACCGATGACGTTCTTGGCGACGGCATCGGGCTTGATGATGGACAGGGTGCGCTCCAGCGCCATGGATGATTCTCCGGACGGCGGGCCACTGAAGGCCCGAGGGTAACACGAAAAAAACCCGCGTCAAAACGCGGGCTTAGCCGAAACTGCGATGGACGATTCTAGCGCGTTGGCCCGCCATTTGCATCCCCGCCCCCGCGTCCCATGGTGCAACGCACAATGAACCCACCATACGGATGGGTATAGACTCAAACAATCGTTTGATTGATCCTCTGTCCCACCATGGCCAAACCTGCTCACTTTTCCACCAAGGACCGGATTCTCGGCGCAGCCGAAGAATTGTTCGCCCAGCACGGTTTCGCGGGCACCTCGCTGCGCCAGGTGACCAGTCACGCGGACGTCAACATTGCGGCGGTCAATTACCACTTCGGTTCGAAGGAAAACCTGGTCAACGAGGTGTTCCGCCGCCGCATGGACGAGATGACCGCCTCCCGCCTGAGCCAACTCGAGCAGGTGCGCCGAGAGCGTCCCGGCGACCTGGCCGCGGTGCTGTCTGCTTTTGTCGAGCCGGCGCTGGCGATGGCCCAGGACCGCCAGAGCGGCGGCGCGTTCGTGCGGGTAATCGCCCGCGCCTATGCCGAGAAGAACGACAACCTTCGCAAGTTCCTGTCCGACCACTATGGCCACGTGCTGCGCGAATTCGGCAAGGCGATCGCCGCCTGCGTGCCTGGGCTGAGCAAGGAAGAGTTGTATTGGCGCCTGGACTTCCTGGCCGGCGCCCTGACCTATGCCATGGCCGACTTCGGCCTCATCAAGCGTCCGGTCGGCGTCAGTGAGGCCGACCATCGCGCCCATGCGGCGCGCGAACTGATCCGTTTCGCGGAAGCCGGCTTCCTGGCCAGCTCCTCACCCTAGTCGTTCACACCGTAGTCGTTATCCATCAAGGGTTTATCGATATGTCCAATCCCCTGCTAGTCCGTCGCGCGGCCGTCCTCGGCGCCGGCGTCATGGGCGCCCAGATCGCCGCGCATCTCACCAACGCTGGTGTCGACACCGTGCTGTTCGACCTGGCCGCCAAGGAAGGGCCGGCCGACGGCATCGTCCTGAAGGCGATCGCGAACCTGGGCAAGCTGAGCCCGGCACCGCTCGCCGCCAAGTCGCTGGCCGAGGCGATCACCCCGGCCAACTACGACAATGGCCTGGAGCAGTTGCGCGGTTGCGACCTGATCATCGAGGCCATCGCCGAGCGGATGGACTGGAAGCAGGACCTGTACGAGAAGATCGCCCCCTTCGTGTCGGACACGGCGGTGCTGGCGTCCAACACGTCGGGCCTGGGCATCAACAAGCTGTCCGAAGTGCTGCCCGAGCAGCTGCGCCATCGCTTCTGCGGCGTGCATTTCTTCAACCCGCCGCGCTACATGCACCTGGCCGAGCTGATCCCGGCCACCGGCACCGACAAGGCCGTGCTGGAAGGCCTGGAAACTTTCCTGACCACCACCCTGGGCAAGGGTGTGGTCTACGCCAAGGACACCCCCAACTTCATCGGCAACCGCATTGGCGTGTTCTCGATATTGTCGACGATCCACCACACCGAGCAGTTCGGCCTGGGCTTCGACGAGGTCGATGGCTTGACCGGACCGTTGGTGGGGCGCCCGAAGTCGGCGACCTACCGCACCTCCGATGTGGTCGGCCTGGACACCATGGCGCATGTCATCAAGACGATGGCCGACACGCTGCCGAATGATCCGTGGCACGCCTACTTCAAGTCGCCCAAGTGGCTGGAAGCGCTGATTGCCAAGGGCGCGCTGGGCCAGAAGACCGGCGCGGGCATTTTCCGCAAGGTGGGCAAGGACATCGTGGTCCTGGATGTGGCCAAGCAGGATTACCGTGCCGCCGACCGCACCGCAGCGCCGGAAGTGGTCGAGATCCTGAAGATCAAGAACCCGGCCGAAAAGTTCGCCAAGCTGCGCGAAAGCCAGCATCCGCAGGCGCAGTTCCTGTGGGCGACCTTCCGGGACCTGTTCCATTACAGCGCCTATCACCTGGCCGACATTGCCGACACCGCGCGCGACGTGGACCTGGCCATCCGCTGGGGCTACGGCTGGTCGCTGGGGCCGTTCGAAACCTGGCAGGCCGCCGGCTGGAAGCAAGTCGCGCAGTGGATTGCCGACGACATCGCCTCGGGCAAGAGCATGAGCAATGCGCCGCTGCCGAACTGGGTGTTCGATGGCCGTGACGGCGTGCATGGTGCCGACGGCAGCTACAGCCCGGCGCACGATGCCAAGCTGCCGCGTTCGGCGCTGCCGGTGTATCGCCGCCAGCGTTTCCCGGATGCATTGCTGGGCGAGAAGTTCAGCCAGGGCGAGACCGTGTTCGAGAACGACGGCCTGCGCCTGTGGCATGACGGCGACGATATCGCCGTGGTCGGCTTCAAGACCAAGATGAACACCGTTTCCGACCAGGTGCTCGACGGCCTGCAGGAAGCCGTCGCTCGTGCCGAGAAGAACTTCAAGGGCCTGGTGCTCTGGCAGCAGAAGGAGCCCTTCTCCGCCGGTGCGGACCTGGCCGGTGCGCTGGGTGCGTTGCAGGCCGGCAAGATCGCCGAGTTCGAAGCGATGGTGGCCAACTTCCAGCGCACCAGCCAGCGCATCAAGTATTCGCTGGTGCCGGTGGTCTCTGCGGTGCGCGGCCTGGCACTGGGCGGCGGCTGTGAGTTCCAGATGCACAGCGCCAAGACCGTCGCTTCGCTGGAAAGCTACATCGGCCTGGTCGAGGCCGGCGTGGGCCTGCTGCCGGCGGGTGGCGGCCTGAAGGAACTGGCGGTTCGCGCATCGAATGCGGCCGGCCCGGGCGGCGATGTGTTTGCCGAGCTGAAGAAAACCTTCGAGACCGTGGCGATGGCCAAGGTGTCCAACTCGGCGGTCAACGCCCAGGAGTTGGGGCTGCTGCGCCCCACCGACAAGGTGGTGTTCAACACCTACGAATCGCTGCACATCGCCAAGGCCGAGGCACTGGCACTGGCCGAGGGCGGCTATCGTCCGCCGATGCCGGCCAACCGCATCCAGGTCGCCGGCGACGTGGGTATCGCGACGTTCAAGATGTTGCTGGTCAACATGCTGGAAGGACGCTTCATCAGCGAGTACGACTACGAGATCGCCAGCCGGATCGCCACGGTGGTGTGCGGCGGCGAGATCGATCGTGGCTCGCTGGTCGATGAGCAATGGCTGCTCAAGCTCGAGCGCCAGCACTTCGTCGAGCTGGCCCAGCAGGAGAAGACCCAGGCCCGCATCGCCCACATGCTCAAGACCGGCAAGCCGCTGCGCAACTGAGTGCGGTGGCGGCGCCGATCCGGCGCCGCCCCGCCCAGTTTTCGCAGCCCATGCGGTCTTCCCGAATCCGGAGTAACGAAATGACCAAGCAGATCCAGGACGCCTACATCGTCGCCGCCACCCGCACCCCGGTTGGCAAGGCGCCCAAGGGCATGTTCCGCAATACCCGTCCCGACGACATGCTGGCGCACGTGTTGCGCTCGGTGGTGGCGCAGGCGCCGGGCATCGATTTGTCCCGCATCGACGATGCGATCATCGGCTGCGCCATGCCCGAGGGCGAGCAAGGCATGAACGTGGCGCGCATCGGCGTGCTGCTGGCCGGCCTGCCCGACACCGTGGCCGGCCAGACAATCAACCGTTTCTGTTCGTCGGGCCTGCAGGCGGTGGCGCTGGCGGCCAACGAAATTCGACTGGGCAATGCCGACCTGGTGTTGGCCGGTGGCACCGAGTCGATGTCGATGGTGCCGATGATGGGCAACAAGGTGGCGTTGTCGCCGTCGGTGTTCAAGGACGACCACGTGGCGATCGCCTACGGCATGGGCATCACGGCCGAGAAGGTTGCCGAGGAGTGGAAGGTATCGCGCGAGGAGCAGGATGCCTTCGCGATGGCTTCGCACCAGAAGGCGCTGGCGGCGATTGCGGCGGGCGAGTTCCGCGACGAGATCAGTCCGTACGAGATCCAGTCGCACGTGCCTGAGTTGACCAGCAATGTGATCGCGCTGCGCAAGAAGCGCGTCGATACGGACGAGGGTCCTCGCCTGGATACGTCGCTGGAAGGCCTGGCGAAGCTTCGCCCGGTGTTCCGCAACGGTCAGTTCGGCGGCAGCGTGACGGCGGGCAATTCGTCGCAGATGAGCGATGGTGCGGCGGCGGTGTTGTTGGCGTCGGAGCAGGCGGTCAAGGATTATGGGCTGACGCCGTTGGCGCGCTTCGTGAGTTTCTCGGTCGCCGGTGTGCGTCCGGAGGTGATGGGCATCGGTCCGATCGCGGCGATCCCCAAGGCGCTCAAGCAGGCGGGGTTGACGAAGGATCAGTTGGATTGGATCGAGCTCAACGAGGCGTTTGCGGCGCAGTCGTTGGCGGTGATCCGTGACAGTGGCCTGGATCCGTCGAAGGTCAATCCGTTGGGCGGTGCGATTGCGTTGGGCCATCCGCTGGGCGCGACGGGTGCGGTCCGTACGGCGACGATCGTGCACGGTTTGCGTCGTCGCCAGCAGAAGTACGGCATGGTGACGATGTGTATCGGCACTGGCATGGGTGCGGCGGGGATCATCGAGGCGCTTTGATTTCTCGCGCTTTGCGCGTTGTTGGAGAGGCGGCCTTCGGGCCGCTTTTTTTATGGTCTTCTTCCTCTCCGGGGCGTTTTTTTATCTTGGCTTGCGAGTTGGGTTTTTTGTTGAGGGCGCGGAAGGTTTGGGCGGTTAGTGGCGTTGGCTTGCGGTGCGGGCCCCGCCCTGTCGGGGTGGTGGGTCGCGGTTCGAGCGGCCATCCATGGCCGCACTCACCGCCGTGGGCCATCCATGGCCCACTGACCCACCACCCCGACAGGACGGCGCAAGGCGCGTTGTTGTTACGGCTTCGATCAAGACGCGCCGGGGAGGGGG
>DASWQJ010000182.1:0-7984 GCA_036403795.1 Stenotrophomonas sp. | reverse complement strand
CCGATGATGAGGACGCCGAGACCGTGGCATTGAAGCGACCGGGTCGTCGCTGGGCCAACGGCCTGTTGACGGCCGCGCTGATGGCCTCGCTGGTGCTTGGGCTATTGCCGATGGCGGTGTTGTTCATGGTCGGCTTCGCGCTGGCGGTACTGATCAACTATCCCGACCTGGCACAGCAGCGGCAGCGCGTGATCCATCATGCCGGCAACGCTTTGCCGGTGGTGTCGGTGATTTTCGCCGCGGGCATCTTCACCGGCATCTTGTCCAACACCGGCATGGTCGAGGCGATGTCGCGCAGCTTCCTGGCCATCATCCCCGAATCGATGGGCCCCTACCTGGCAGTGATCACGGCAGTGGTCAGCCTACCCTTCACGTTCTTCATGTCCAACGACGCCTTTTATTTTGGCGTGCTGCCCGTGCTGTCCGAAGCGGCGGGACATTACGGCATCACGCCGCTGCAGATGGCCCGTGCTTCGCTGATCGGGCAGCCGGTGCATCTGCTCAGCCCGTTGGTGCCGGCAACGTATCTGCTGGTGGCGATGGCGAAGGTGGAGTTCTCGGAGTTCCAGCGCTTCACCCTCAAATGGGCGGTGCTGATCTGCGGCGTACTGCTGGTGGCGTCGCTCGCATTGGGCTTGTTCCCGCTGGTGGGCAGCGGTTGACTGCGGTGCGGGTACGAGTACGGGCAAACCTGCCAGGCTTAGCCAGGCGACGGCGCCGTGGAATCGCCAAGACGCTCCATGCGGATGCGATTGGCGAACAGCGAAAACGCGAGCATGCCCGCCAATCCGCTGGCCCGGCTGACCCAGCGCGGCAGCCACCGCGGGGGGGCCAACACGCCGGACTCGAACAGTTCGGCGAACGGCTCGACATCCTCGAGCGCCATCTTGCCGGCGAACAGCCAGCGGCACAGGCGCAGTTCGTCGCGCTGCAGCGAATGACGGAAGAAGGTATGCACGGCGACCAGGCCGCGCAGGTAGACCGTGTCCTTGCTGAAGGCGTGTCCGCCCGTGGGCGGCACGCCCCGGAACACGCGCTGCGCCGAGGCGAAGCTTTCCTCCGCACTTTGGCCTGACTGGCGGAAGTATTCGAACACCTGGATGAAATCGGCGCCGTCACGGGCCATCGCGATGGCCTCGATGCGCAGGCTGATCCGTTTCATGCGTTCGATGTCGATGCTGCCGGTGATCTGCTCGGCAAACGTCGCCAACCCTTCCTGGGTGGCGGTGACGCGCGGCGAAGAAAGCGCCAGGCTCGGCAGGTGGACCTGCCGGCGACCATTCAAGGCGGTCAGCGAATGGACCAGCGCCTCGTGGTGGAACAACTGCGCTCGATCGTAGTCGCTGAACATCGCGCCGGTGCGCAGGCGGATCCGGGTGGCACCGGCGGCGGCCTTGGCAATCAATTCCGGATCCAGCTCGACCGTGATCAAGCGCTGGTCGAAGAACTCGTCCAGGTCGCTCTGCAGCTGCAACTGCAAGACGGTGGCCGAAACCGGCACCTGCTCTTCCGGTGCCAGCAGTTCGCGATCGAGCTCGCGGGCAATCTGGATGAAGTGTCGCGCCGCTTCGCGGGTCGTGGGGCCCTCGCCGGGCAAAGGATCGTCGGGCAAACCGAACAACTGCACCGAATAGTCCCCGGCGGCCGGGGTGCCCAGCGACTCCAGCAGCGCGGCGGCCAGATCCCAGCTGTGGGCCGACGCCTGCACGTAACGACCGAGCGGATGCTGCGGATCGGCCGCGGCTGCGATCCGCGCCAGCTCAAGGCGTTGCGCGCTGAAATCCAGTCGGGGGTATTCGACGATGGGCAGCCGGGGCGATCCACGGGCCACACTGGCCAGGAACGGCGCCTGCAGCGAGGACGGCCAACTGGTCAGGCCCAGCAGGCGGATGCCGCGGGCCGCCGCCACCAGCCGAGCATCAAGCACCGCGTGACGGGCGACCTCGGCATCGACGGTGCTCATCGGCGCGGCTTGGAGACCGGGCGCCGCTGCGGTGGTTTGCCGGGCGGGCGCGCCTCGGCCTTCTGCGCCAGTCGCAACGCCAGCTTATCGGCGGCGCCGGCTACTTCGTCGCGCAGCTTGAGGTAGTTGGCCAGTCGCGCCGGATCGAGCTCACCGCTTTCAACGGCGGCCTGCACGGCACAGCCGGGCTCGTTCTCGTGCGAGCAATCGCGGAAACGGCACTGCGCCGCCAGGGCATCGACATCGGCAAACCCTCCTTCGGCCAGGCTTTCTTCGCCCGTGGGCTTGAGCTCGCGCATGCCGGGGGTATCGATCACGCAGGCGCCTGAGGGCAATGTCATCAGCGCGCGATAGGTCGTGGTGTGGCGCCCGCGCGAGTCGGTATCCCGCACCGCGCCGGTCCGCATGCGCTCTTCTCCGAACAAGGTGTTGGTCAAGGTGGATTTGCCCGCACCGGAGGACCCGACCAGCACCACGGTACGACCGGCTCCCAACCAGGGCAGCAAGGCCGACACACTGTGCGGATCGCGGGCATTGACGGCACGCACGGCCACCTTCTGGGTCGCCAGCTCGACCAATGCGGCCACGGCGCCGGGGACATCGGTGGCGGTGTCGGCCTTGGTGAGCACGATCACCGGCTCGGCACCGCCACTGCCCACCATCAAACGGTAACGCTCGATGCGACGTGGATTGAAGTCCGCGTCCAGCCCGCACACGATGAACACCGCGTCGATGTTGGCCGCGATCACCTGTTGCTGGTAATGCTCGCCGGCGGCAGCGCGCTTGATCGACGTCAGCCGCGGCAGCAAGGCGACGATGCGCTTGCCTTCCAGCAGTACCCAGTCGCCGACGGCGGCGCGCTCGTGTGCCGCAGAATCACGCTTCTTGAAACCGGGCGGACGCTGCCATTCCGGCGGCGACTCGGACCGGATAGAGGCGTCCGGCACGTCGGCGACTACGTAGCCCGAGCGGTGCTGCTCGATGACCCGTGCCGGTCGCGCCGCCGGGTGGGCGTCAAAGGCTTCTTGCCAGCTGGGCAGCTCGGGGGCGCCGAGCCAGGGCCAGCCCATGGTGCGCAGTGCGGTGTAATCCGGGGAAACGTTGCTCATGCGGCGATTCTAGGGCCTACGCCCCATTGCAGGGCCGACCCTGGCGATCGGCGGGCAGCAGCTGTTGCGAATGCAACCACCCGGCAGACCGCCCGAAATGTCGAAAAGGCTGCGCAGGCAGGCACTTCGCGCGTCTTCCGCATCGCCGCAATTCCGCTACCATGCGGCTTCCATGCCCATGACGGCCCGCTGACCATGTCGACCCCCTCGCCCAAGCCGCTCGCCACCCGCGAGCGCCTGTCCGAAGTCCGCTACGAGATCCGGGGCGAACTGGCACGGCGAGCGCGCGATCTGGAGGCCCAGGGCCACAAGCTCATCAAGCTCAACATCGGCAACCCGGGGGCATTCGGGTTCCGCGCACCGGCGCACCTGCAGCGTGCCATTGCCGATGACATGGGCCGCACCGACCCCTACACGCACCAGCAAGGCCTGCCAGCCGCGCGCGAGGCGATCGCCGAGTACTACACGCGCCGCGGCGCCCCGGACGCGCATCCGGATCGGGTGTTCATCGGCAACGGGGTCAGCGAGCTGATCGATCTGGCGCTGCGCGCCCTGCTCAATCCCGGCGACGAGGTACTGGTGCCCTCGCCCGACTATCCGCTGTGGTCGGCCTCCACGATCCTCAACGATGGTCGTCCGGTGTACTACCGCTGCGCGCCGGAGAACGGCTTCCAGCCCGATCCGGTGGAGATCGAGGCGCTGGTGTCCTCACGCACCCGTGCGATCGTGCTGATCAACCCGAACAATCCCAGCGGTGCGAGCTATCCGCGCGAACTGCTGGAGAAAATCGTGGCGGTCGCGCGCCGCCACGACCTGTTGCTGCTGGTCGATGAGATCTACGACCAGATCCTGTACGACGACGCCACCTTCCAGGCATTGGCGCCGCTGGCCGGCGACCATCCGTGCCTGACCTTCAGTGGCCTGAGCAAGGTCCACCGCGCCTGTGGCTGGCGCGTGGGCTGGTCGCACCTCACCGGCGCCGAAGAGCGCATCCACGATTTCCGCAACGCGCTGGACCTGCTGGGTGCGCTGCGCCTGTGCGCCAACGTGCCTGGCCAGTACGCCATCGTGGCGGCGGTCCACGGCGAAGACACGATCTCCGAACTCACCGCCCCGGGCGGTCGGCTGTGGGAAACCCGTCGCGCCGTCGTCGAGGCGTGCGCGGCCAGCGAACATCTGTCGCTGGTGGCACCGGCCGGCGCGCTGTATGCATTCCCGGCCGTGGTCGGCCACGCGGCACGCAACTTCGACGACTATGCCTTTGCGCTGGAGTTGATGAACGAGGAAGGCGTGCTGGTGGTGCCGGGCTCGAGTTTCAACGTGCCCTATCGCAACCACTTCCGCGTGACCTTGTTGCCCGAGGCAACGGTGATGCGCGATGTCTTTGCACGCATCGACCGCGCGCTGGCGCGCCGCGCCGAAGCGGCGCACAAAGTGGTGCCCTTGAAATCACGTAGCGCCGCATGAGGGTGGCGGGGCGGTCGGGTCGTTTCCTCGCGCTGGGCGACTCGTACACGATCGGCGAGGGCGTGCCGCCCGAGGGCCGCTGGACCCACCAGTTGGCCGACACCCTGCGCCAGGAAGGCCTCGCGCTGGACGAACCGCTGACGATCGCCACCACCGGCTGGACGACCGACGAGTTGCAGGCCGGCATCGCCGCTGCCAACCCCGGCGGACCGTTCGATCTGGTCACGTTGTTGATCGGGGTGAACAACCAGTATCGCGACCGTTCGCTGGACGAATACGCGGCTCAGTTCGAGGCCTTGTTGGACCAGGCGATCACCTTGGCCGAGGGCCATCGCCACCACGTGTTGGTGGTCTCGATCCCGGACTGGGGCGTGACCCCATTCGCGCGGCAGCAAGGCCGCGACGTCGCCGACACCGCGCGCCGCATCGACGCGTTCAACGCGGCTGCGCAGGCCATCTGCCAGGGCCATGAAGTGGACTTTGTCGAGATCACCGCCGCCAGCCGCGTGCAGGGCACCGACCCGGCCATGCTGGCCGACGACGGACTGCATCCCTCCGCGCTGATGTATGCGCACTGGGCGGCCGAAGCACTCCCTTCAGCCCGCCGCGCGTTGCGCGCCTGACGGCCCGGGACTGTGGCCATGCACGACCTCGAAGCCGCCGCCGCGCTGGATGCAGGACGCGCGCAATCCATTGCGCGTGCGTTCCTGCCTGCGCGCCGCTGGGGCAGCCGATACGACTACTACTACACCCGCACCAAGTTGCGCACCGACCCGCTTTATCCGGGCGTGCTCGACGCATTGCAGGGCGATCGCTGGCCGGTGCTGGACGTTGGCTGCGGGTTGGGCCTGCTCGCCCATGCGCTGCGTGCGCACGGACGGGACCAGGCCTACCTGGGCATGGACATCGATCGGGCGAAAATCCCGCGCGCACGCACGGCCGCTGCGCGGGCAGGCTTGGAAGGGGTGCGGTTCGAGACCGGCGATGCCGCTGCGCTGCCCCATGGGCATCGTGGCAGCGTAGCGATACTGGACGTCCTGCATTACCTCCCCACGGCGGGACAGGCCGAGCTGCTGGGCAGTGTTGCCGGCATGCTGGAAGACGATGCGCGCCTGGTGATCCGCACCCCGTTGGCCGGAGACCATGCGCGAGGACATACCACTCGTGTGGTCGATCGGCTGGCCCACACCATTGGCTGGATGCAGACGGTGCCTCGCGCCTATCCCACCCAGGCCGGGTTGGAATCCATGCTGGCCCTGCACGGACTGCAGGCCGAATTCCGGCCGTTGTATGGGCGTACGCCGTTCAACAACTGGCTGCTGGTGGCACGCAGGTCGGCCTCGCGTCCGGCCTGAGCTTCAGTCCGGCAATACCGCGCGCAACCCACGCGCCTGCAGCGCATCGAGCACCCCTTGCAGCAACTGCGGATTGTGGCCATGCGGCGCCCCTTCGTGCAGCAGCACGATGGCGCCCGCGGCCAGGTCCGGCAGGATGCGGCGCAAGACAGTGTCCGCATCGCCGCGCACGCCATCGAAGCCGCGCGCGCTCCATGCCACCCGGGTGAGCCCATGGCGGGCCAGCGGCGCGGCCACGAACGGATTGGTCATCCCCACCACCGATCGGTACCAGCGCGGCGGCCGGCCGGCAATCTCGGTGAGGGTTTGCTGCGCCTGGCCGATTTCACGCGCCATTGTTTGGGGGCCCAAGGCCCAGAACCAGGCTTGCGGATGGCTGTGGCTGTGGTTGCCCAGGTCATGCCCGCGACGCAGGATCTCGTGCACCAGCGCCGGCCGCCGGGCGGCACGCTCGCCGACCAGGAAGAACGTGGCGCGGGCCTGGTGGGCATCCAGCAGGTCGAGCATGGCCAGCGTGTCGTCGGAGGGCCCGTCGTCGATGGTCAACCACACCGTCGGCGCATTGCCGGGCAGGCGCCGCAGCACCGGCGCGTAGAGCCGGGCCCCGGGCAGGAACACCGGCACGATGAAAGCGGCATGGCTGAACAACATGGCCGGCAGCCCGATGCGCCAGCCGAGCGTCCACCACAGGGCCACCACCAGTAGCTGCGAAGCGGCCAGCCACCAGGCCCAGCCGTGGCGCAGGAGGGCAGCGCGATGCAGTGTTTCCGGGGCAGTCATGCCTGCATGATCGCACGCCGGTAGAATGGGCGATCCACACCCCATGGTCGCCGCGATGTCCCTCGATCCCGCCCTGCGCTCGCGCATTGAGTCTTTGCTTCAGTCCAACCGCGTCGTCCTGTTCATGAAGGGCCAGCCCGGCATGCCGCAGTGCGGCTTCTCGGCCAAGGCCATTGGCGCGCTCGACAGCCTGGGCGTGGAGTACGCGCACGTGAACGTGCTGGCCGACCAGGAGATCCGCGAGGGCATCAAGGCCTATGGCGACTGGCCGACCATCCCGCAGCTGTATATCGACGGCGAGCTCGTGGGTGGCAGCGACATCATCGAGCAGATGAGCAACAGCGGCGAGCTGAGCAGCCTGCTGGGCCTGCAGGCGCCGGACCGCAGTGCACCCAACATCACCATCACCCCGGCTGCCGCCGAGATGCTGCGCGGTGCGCTGGCCGATGCGCCGGGGGCGTCGTTGACGCTGTCGATCAACGCGCAGTTCCAGCCGAACTTCCAGTTGGCACCGACCGACGCCAACGCGATCGCCGCCGAGTCGTCCGGGTTGCGCGTGCAATTCGACCTGGCCAGCGCGCGCCGCGCAGACGGCATCACCATCGATTGGGTCGATGACATCCGCGGTCGCGGGTTGGCCATCGACAATCCGAATGCGCCCAAGGCGGTGCAGGAGCTGGCGGTGCGTGAAGCGGCGGACCGTGCGACGGCGGGCGGCGTGTTGCTGGTGGACGTGCGTCCGCCGGAAGAGCGCGCGATCGCTTCGGTGGGTGTTCCGTTCCGTCATTTCGACGGCAATGGTCGTGCGGAGTTGGAATCGCTGCCGAAAGACACGGCGATCGCATTCCTGTGCCACCGTGGCGGGCGCAGCCTGCAGGCGGCGGAGGAGTTTCGTGCGAAGGGGTTTACGCAGGTGTTCAATGTGACCGGCGGGATTGAGGCTTGGTCGGATGAGGTGGATGGGGGCGTGCCGAAGTATTGAGTGGTTGTTTTGGCTGGTGCCCCTGATCGAAAAAACGCCGCTTTTGCGGCGTTTTTTCTTTGGGTTTTCTTGCTTTCGCTGGGTGCTTTTGGATTGCGGCTTGCGAGTTGGGTTTTTTTGTTGTGGGCGCGGTGGGTGGTGGCGGTTAGTTGGATTGGCTTACGGTGCGGGCCCCGTCCTGTCGGGATGGTGGGTCGCGGTTCGAGCGGCCATCCATGGCCGCACTCACCGCCGTGGGCCATCCATGGCCCACTGACCCACCACCCCGACAGGACGGCGCAAGGCGCGTTGTTGTTACGGCTTCGATCAAGACGCGCCGGGGAGGGGG
>DASWQJ010000181.1:0-28798 GCA_036403795.1 Stenotrophomonas sp. | reverse complement strand
ATGGTGGGTCGCGGTTCGAGCGGCCATCCATGGCCGCACTCACCGCACGTGGGCCATCCATGGCCCACTGACCCACCACCCCGACAGGACGGCGCAAGGCGCGTGGTTGTTACGGCTTCGATCAAGACGCGCCGGGGGAGGGGGAGGGAAGAGCGGCGTCCCTACCGTTGAGGCGATCTGTGATTGGCGCACTTCGATCAATCATCGAAGCCGTGAGCGCCAGGAAGAGCGGCATCCCGACCATTGAAGCGACTTGTCAGGCATGCACTTCGATCAAGTTGTCGAAGCCGTGAGGCGCCAGATTGCGAGGCAATCGTGAGCTCGGCTCTGCTCTTCCCCTCCCCCCACCCCGGCGCGTCTATATCGAAGTGGGAAACTCAAAGCGCCATGCGCCGAGCTGGCGGGGTGGTGGGTCTGTGGGCAATGGTTGGCCCACGTGCGGTGAGTGCGGCCATGGATGGCCGCTCGAACCGCGCCCCACCATCCCGGAAGCTCGGGGCCCGCACCGTAAGCCAATACAACCAACCGCCAAACCCACCGCGCCCCCAACAAAAAACCCAACTCGCAAGCCGCGATCACCGGCGCCCCGGATAGGGAAGAAGACAAAAAAAACCCGGCTTTCGCCGGGCTTCCGTTACCTCACCGTAGCCTTCACGCCGCCACGGTATCGGCCACATCCTGATAATCCTGGATCTGATCGAAGTTCATGTAACGATAGATCTGGTCGCCCTGGCTGTTGAGCACGCCGATGTCGGCCATGTATTCGGCCTTTGTCGGAATGCGGCCCAGTCGCGAGCAGATGGCCGCCAACTCTGCCGAACCCAGGTACACGTTGGTGTTGCGACCCAAGCGATTCGGGAAGTTGCGCGTGGAGGTCGAGAACACCGTCGCGCCCTCGCGCGCCTGCGCCTGGTTGCCCATGCACAGCGAGCAGCCCGGCATTTCCATGCGCGCGCCGGCCGCGCCAAAGGTGCCGTAGTGGCCTTCCTTGGTCAGCTCCGAGGCATCCATCTTGGTCGGCGGTGCCACCCACAGTCGCGTCGGGATGTCGCGCTTGCCTTCCAGCAGCTTGGCCGCCGCACGGAAGTGACCGATGTTGGTCATGCACGAACCGATGAACACCTCATCGATCTGTGCACCGGCCACCTCCGACAGCGTCTTGACGTCGTCCGGATCGTTCGGGCACGCCACGATCGGCTCATGGATGTCGGCCAGGTCGATCTCGATGACGGCCGCGTACTCGGCATCGGCATCGGGCGTGAGCAACTGCGGATCGGCCAGCCACTCTTCCATCTTCTTGATGCGGCGCCCCAGGGTGCGCGCGTCGGCATAGCCCTCGGCGATCATCCACTTCAACAGCGTGATGTTGCTGTTGAGGTACTCGATGATCGGCTCCTTGCTGAGCTGCACGCTGCAACCGGCAGCCGAACGCTCGGCCGACGCGTCCGACAACTCGAACGCCTGCTCCACCTTCAACTCCGGCAAGCCCTCGATTTCCAGGATGCGGCCCGAGAAGATGTTCTTCTTGCCCTGCTTGGCCACGGTCAACAAACCCTGCTTGATCGCATACAACGGGATCGCATTGACCAGGTCGCGCAGCGTCACGCCCGGCTGCATCCGGCCCTTGAAACGCACCAGTACCGACTCAGGCATGTCCAACGGCATCACGCCCGTGGCGGCGGCAAAGGCCACCAGCCCGGAACCTGCCGGGAACGAGATGCCGATCGGGAAACGCGTGTGCGAGTCACCGCCGGTGCCCACCGTGTCGGGCAGCAACATGCGGTTGAGCCAGCTGTGGATCACGCCATCGCCCGGGCGCAGCGACACGCCGCCACGGGTGGAGATGAATTCCGGCAGCGTGTGGTGGGTCTTCACGTCCACCGGCTTGGGATAGGCCGCGGTGTGGCAGAACGACTGCATCACCAGGTCCGAAGAAAAGCCCAGGCAAGCCAGGTCCTTCAGCTCGTCGCGGGTCATCGGACCGGTGGTGTCCTGTGAGCCCACCGACGCCATCTTCGGTTCGCAATACGTGCCCGGGCGCATGCCTTGGCCTTCGGCCAGGCCACAGGCACGGCCAACCATCTTCTGCGCCAGCGAAAAACCCTTGCCGGTGTCCGGCGGGTTGACCGGCAGGCGGAACAGCTCGGTCACCGGCAACTTCAATGCCTCGCGTGCCTTGGCGGTCAGGCCACGGCCGATGATCAGCGGGATACGGCCACCGGCGCGCACTTCGTCCAGCAGCACGTCGCTCTTGAGCGAGAATTCGGCGATCACCTGCCCGTTCTTCAACGCCTTGCCGTCATACGGACGCAGTTCGATGACATCGCCGTGCTCCATGCTCGACACGTCCAGCTCGATCGGCAGCGCGCCAGCATCTTCCATGGTGTTGTAGAAGATCGGCGCGATCTTCGAACCCAGGCACACGCCGCCAAAGCGCTTGTTCGGAATGAACGGGATGTCCTGCCCGGTGAACCACAACACCGAGTTGGTGGCCGACTTGCGCGAAGAACCGGTCCCCACCACGTCGCCCACATAGGCAACCAGGTGACCCTTGTCCTTCAGCGACAGGATCTGCTGGATCGGACCGCGCTTGCCGTCTTCTTCTGGTACGAAAGCGGCGTCATCCCGCTTGTTCTTCAGCATCGCCAACGCATGCAGCGGGATGTCCGGGCGCGTGGTGGCGTCCGGCGCCGGCGACAGGTCGTCGGTGTTGGTCTCGCCCGGCACCTTGAACACGGTGACGGTCAGGCTTTGCGGCACTTCCGGCTTGCTGGTGAACCACTCGGCCTCGGCCCAGCTCTTCAGCACGGCCTGCGCATGCGCGTTGCCCTTCTCAGCCTTCTCTTGCACATCGTGGAAAGCATCGAACACCAGCAGCGTGTGCTTCAGGCCCTCGGCTGCCACCGGACCCAGTTCGACGTTGTCCAGCAACTCCACCAACGGATGGATGTTGTAGCCGCCCAGCATCGTGCCGAGCAGTTCGGTGGCGCGCTGGGCGCTCAACAGCGGCGTCTTCTCGGTGCCAAAGGCCACGGCGGCCAGGTACGAAGCCTTGACCTTGGCGGCATCGTCCACGCCGGCCGGCACGCGATGGGTAATCAGCTCGACGAGGAATGCTTCCTCACCGGCAGGCGGGTTCTTCAACAGCTCGATGACCTCGGCCGTCTGCTGCGCGCTCAGCGGCAGCGGCGGGATACCGAGCGCGGAACGTTCGGCGACGTGGTGGCGATAGGCTTCCAACATGACAAAACTCCGGAAACGGATGAAAAAAAAAGTAGGGGCTCAGGCTTGCGGCACGATCAGCTTCAGGCCCTTGAAGTAGTCGCGATGAAACGTGGTGTCGTGCGTGATCAGGCCGTCGCATTGCAACAACGCATGCGCACCCACCAGGAAATCTGCGATCGGCCGCGCGCTACCGCCGCGCTGGCGCGAACGCCGCTGCATCTCGCCGGCGCGCAACGCGGACTTGGATTCGATCGCATTGAAATGGATACCCATTTCCTCCAGGGCGCCCAGCGCCTCGGCACCGTTGCGCAACGCTGCGCACAACTCCGCCAACGCTGCATCACACACCACGACCTTGCCGTTGCCCAGGCACTGCCGCAGGCAGGCCTCGGCCGCATCGGCCTGCGGGCCGTCGGTCAACAGTTGCACCAGTACCGGCGCATCGATCGCGATCATGGGCTCAGCCCTGCTCGGAACCGGAAGAAGGATCGAGCGCAAACTTGCCTCGCACCCGTGAGATCGCGTCGTCCACGCTCTTGCGCAGCACGATCCGGCTGCCCTCCAGCTCCACCTTGAGCACGCTGCCCTTGGTCAGCCCCAACGCATCCCTCACGGTCTTGGGAAGCGTGATCTGGCCACGCTCGGCGACAATCGCTTCCATGGGTAGGCTCCACAAAGTATGCATGAATTATACATACCAATGCGCCCATACGCACCTGCCCGATGCCCACCCCTGCCCCAGTCACCTTCAAAGACCCACCCTCCCCGAGCTCGCGAACCATCACGAGGATGGCGAGGCGGCTGCGCTGCCGACGGGGCGGAGAGCCGCGCCCGGTAGCGAACAGCGTGGGCGTGGCGCTCCGCCCCGTCGGCAGCGCAGCCGCCTCGCCATCCCCTCGCAATCCAACGCCCGTCCCCGGCAGTTTGGCGCGAACCAGTCGCCAGGCAGCCTCCACACGCTGGTTGCCCGGGCCAGGCCCTTCCAGCTACCCGGCCTCGCGCAAGACCCTCCCGCCGGCGCTCCCGCCCGCCCGTCCAATCCCCAATCAGCTCCTGCCCCCAACATTCCCCCAATCCAAATCAACCCACCCCAAGGGAAACCCACTGTTCCCCACAGACACGACCAGCCGTGACACCGGCATTGCATATTCATGAGTAAGCTTTGGAGACCCAACCGGCACACGCCGGAGGAAGCCACGGCGGCCGAAGCGGCGCATCGCGCCCGCAGCCGCCGCTGCCGATCGGTCACCCCGACCGGCAGCGCCAGCCAACGCAACAAGGAGAGTCCCGCATGCAAGATTCCTTTTCCACCCTGACCTCCCTCCAGGTCAACGGCCAGCGGTACGACTACTTCAGCCTGCCCGCCCTGTCCCGACACTTCGACATCTCCCACCTGCCCTACGCCATGAAGATCCTCCTGGAGAACCTGCTCCGGAACGAGGACGGCATCAGCGTCGGCAAGGAACACATTGAAGCCGTGGCCCGCTGGAACCCCACCGCCGAGCCCGACACCGAAATCGCCTTCATGCCCGCCCGCGTCGTCCTGCAGGACTTCACCGGCGTGCCCTGCGTCGTCGACCTGGCCGCCATGCGCGATGCCGTCGTCAAACTCGGCGGACGTCCCGAACAGATCAATCCCCAGATTCCCTCCGAACTGGTCATCGACCACTCCATCCAGGTCGACGTCTTCGGCAAGCCCGACGCCCTGGACATCAACGGCAAGATCGAATTCGAACGCAACAAGGAACGCTACGGCTTCCTGCGTTGGGGCCAGAAAGCCTTCGACGACTTCAAGGTCGTCCCGCCCAACACCGGCATCGTCCACCAGGTCAACCTGGAAAACCTCGCCCGCGTCGTGATGGAAGGTCCCGCGTCCAAGGCCGGCGCCCCCGCCGTCCTGTTCCCCGATACCGTGTTCGGTACCGACAGCCACACCACCATGATCAACGGCATCGGCGTCTTGGGCTGGGGCGTGGGCGGCATCGAAGCCGAAGCCGCCATGCTCGGCCAGCCCTCCTCGATGCTCATTCCCCAGGTGGTCGGCTTCAAGCTCATCGGCAGGTTGCCCGAAGGCGCCACCGCCACCGACCTGGTCCTCACCGTCACCCAGATGCTGCGCAAGCTGGGCGTGGTCGGCAAATTCGTGGAGTTCTACGGCGAGGGCCTGCAGCACCTGCCCCTGGCCGACCGCGCCACCATCGGCAACATGGCCCCCGAATACGGCGCTACCTGCGGCATCTTCCCGATCGATGCCGAGTCCCTCACTTACCTGCGCCTGTCCGGCCGCAGCGAAGACCACATCGCCCTGGTCGAGAGCTACGCCAAGGCCCAGGGCCTGTGGCATGAGCCCGGCAGCGCGCACGCCCAGTACAGCGCCACGCTGCAACTGGACATGGCCGATGTGAAGCCCTCGCTGGCCGGCCCCAAGCGCCCGCAGGATCGCGTGCTGCTGCAAGACGTGCAGCAGAACTACCGCGACAACCTGGGCGCGATGACCGCCCACCGCGACAAGCGCAGCGAAGAGGTCGCCAAATTCGTCAACGAAGGCGGCGGTGCAGCGGTGGGCAACGAGCAACTCGCCAAGGGCCACGCCGACATCGAGATCGAAGGCAAGCGCGTGCGCCTGAAGGACGGCGCCGTGGTCATCGCCGCGATCACCTCCTGCACCAACACCTCCAATCCCGCCGTCATGCTCGGTGCCGGCCTGCTGGCCCGCAATGCCGCCGCCAAGGGGCTGGACCGCAAGCCCTGGGTGAAGACCTCGCTCGGCCCAGGCTCGCGCGTAGTCACCGATTATCTGCAAAAAGCCGGCGTGCTCGACGACCTCGAAAAGCTCGGCTTCTACATCGTGGGCTACGGCTGCACCACCTGCATCGGCAACTCCGGCCCGCTGCCGACCGAAGTCAGTGCCGGCATCGCCGCCGGCGACCTGGTCGTCACCTCCGTGCTGTCGGGCAACCGCAACTTCGAAGGCCGCGTGCATCCGGAAGTCAAGATGAACTACCTGGCCAGCCCTCCGCTGGTCGTGGCCTACGCCATCGCCGGCACCACCGACATCGACCTCACCGTCGAGCCGCTGGGCATCGGCAACGACGGCCAGCCGGTCTACCTGCGCGACATCTGGCCCAGCAACAAGGAGATCGGCGACGTCATCGCCGCCACCGTCGGTCCGGAAATGTTCAAGCAGAACTATGCCGACGTGTTCAAGGGCGACACCCGCTGGAACACCATCGCCTCTCCCGATGGCGAGCTGTATGCCTGGGACGCCGACTCCACCTACATCAAGAACCCGCCCTATTTCGAAGGCATGACGATGCAGATCGGCCGCATCGAAGACGTGCACGGCGCGCGTGTGCTCGGTCTGTTCGGCGACTCGATCACCACCGACCACATCTCCCCGGCCGGCAACATCAAGAAGGATTCGCCTGCCGGCCGATTCCTGCAGTCGCGCGGCGTGCAGCCTGCGGATTTCAACAGCTATGGCAGCCGTCGCGGCAACGACGATGTCATGGTGCGCGGCACCTTCGCCAACATCCGCATCAAGAACCTGATGTTCGGTGGCGAGGAAGGTGGCAACACGCTGTACTACGCCGCCACCGGCGCTGCGCCGGAAAAGCTGGCGATCTACGACGCCGCCATGAAGTACAAGGCCGACGGCGTGCCGCTGGTAGTCATCGCCGGCAAGGAATACGGCACCGGCTCCTCGCGCGACTGGGCCGCCAAGGGCACCAACCTGCTGGGAGTCAAAGCGGTGATCGCCGAGAGTTTCGAACGAATCCACCGTTCCAACCTGGTCGGCATGGGCGTGTTGCCACTGCAGTTCCTGGAGGGCCAGAACGCTCAGTCACTGGGCCTGGACGGTTCGGAGGTATTCGACGTATCCGGCCTGGAGGACGGCGCCAGCAAGCGCGCGACCGTCACCGCCCGCAAGACCGACGGCAGCACGCGCTCGTTCCAGGTGGCAGTGATGCTGCTCACGCCCAAGGAAGTGGAGTACTTCAAGCACGGCGGCCTGTTGCAATACGTCCTGCGGCAGTTGGCGACCCAAAAGGCCGCCTGACCTCGGTGCGCCGACCCCGGCGACGGCGGCGCTCTCTTCTTCCGCTGCAGGAAGAAGGGAGCGCAGCATCGTCCGCCCTGGCTCCCGCCACCCACGGCCCGTTACCTACAACCGGGCCGTCCACTCCGCGCTGACCAACCGCCATTCCCCTGTCTCGTCCCGCCACGTCGTCACCACGTCATAGGCCTGCGCTTGGTCTGGCAACCAACGCCCATCGCCACCGGTCAGCAACGCCTGGAAGCGCACCGTCGCCTGTCCTTGCCGCAACGCGACGTCCAGCGGTCCCACGCTCACCCCCACTCGGGCGTTGGCCAACATCCTCAACGCCATGGTGCGATGCAGCATGTCGCGATCCAATCCGCCCTCTCCATAAAAGTCCTGGGCTACGCCTTCCATCACCACGTCGGCCTGTCGTTGTTCCAAGGCGTGTTGCATCCGCGCGATTTCCCCCCGCAGGCGCTGCTCCGGCGGTGCTCGATTGCATCCGGCCAGCACCAGGCAGCACAGCGCCAACGCCCTCCATGTCTGCCGCATCGGCGACCTGCCTTCACGCTCTCTTCGCGTTTTCCATTCGGGACGGTATCCTCCCATAAGCCGCCACGCGGGGTCGGTCACCCGCCGCGATCACCACACACCCGGAGGGGGCAGAATGAGTCAGGCACGTCCTTGGTTGCAAAGCTATCCACACGGCGTTCCCGCCGAAATCGATGCCGACGAGTTCCGCACGATCGCGGAGGTCTTCGAGGTATCGGTCGCCAAGTATCGTGACCGGCCGGCTTATGCCAGCTTCGGCAAGACCCTCACCTACGGCCAGGCCGACGAGCTGTCGCGGCAGTTTGCCGCCTACCTGCTGGGCGAATTGCAGCTCAAGAAGGGCGATCGCGTCGCCCTCATGATGCCGAACTGCCTGCAGTACCCCATCGCCACCTTCGGCATCCTGCGCGCCGGCCTCACCGTGGTGAACGTCAACCCGCTATACACCGGGCGCGAACTCAAGCACCAGTTGGTCGACTCCGGTGCCTGCGTGCTGGTGGCCATCGACAACTTCGGCACCACGGTCGAACAGGTCATCGCCGAAACACAGGTGCGCCAGGTCATCACCACCGGCCTGGGCGACATGCTCGGTTTTCCCAAGGGGCCGCTGGTCAATTTCGTCGTCAAGTACATCAAGAAGCTGGTGCCGGATTACCGCATCCAGGGCGCGGTGCGCTTTCGCGAGGCACTGGCACTGGGTCGCAAGCACGCCTTGCCGCCCCTGCAGATCGAAAGCGACGACATCGCCTTCCTGCAGTACACCGGCGGCACCACGGGCGTGTCCAAGGGCGCGATGCTCACCCACCGCAACCTGGTCGCCAACATGCAGCAGGCCGCGGCGTGGATCGCGGCTACCGGCAAGCTGGAAGAAGCCAACGAAGTGGTGATCACCGCGTTGCCGCTGTACCACATCTTCGCGTTGACCGCGAACGGGCTGGTCTTCATGAAGCTCGGCGGTTGCAACCATCTCATCAGCAATCCGCGCGACATGCCCGGCTTCGTCAAGGAACTCAAGGGCACGCGCTTCACCGCCATCACCGGCGTCAACACGCTGTTCAACGGCCTGCTCAACACGCCGGGTTTCGACGGGATCGATTTTTCCAGCCTCAAGATGACCCTGGGCGGTGGCATGGCCGTACAGCGCGCGGTCGCCGAACGCTGGAAAAAAGCCACCGGCGTGACCCTGGTCGAAGCGTACGGGCTGACTGAAACCTCGCCGGCCGCCTGCATCAATCCCCTCGACCTGGCCGAGTACAACGGTTCGATCGGCCTGCCGATCCCCTCCACCGATGCTTGCGTCAAGGATGATTCCGGCAAGCAATTGCCGGTCGGCGAAGTCGGCGAATTGTGTATCCGCGGCCCGCAGGTCATGAAGGGCTACTGGCAGCGCCCCGAGGAAACCGCCACCGCCATCGATGCCGAGGGCTGGCTGCATACCGGCGACGTGGCGCGGATGGACGAACAGGGCTTCTTCTATATCGTGGATCGCAAGAAGGACATGATCCTGGTGTCCGGCTTCAACGTGTATCCCAACGAAGTCGAGGACGTCATCGCCATGATGCCCGGCGTGCTCGAAGTCGCCGCGGTCGGTGTGCCGGATGAAAAGTCCGGCGAGGTGGTCAAGGTGGTCATCGTGCGCAAGGACCCCAACCTCACCGAGGAACAGGTCAAGGCCCACGCCCGCGCCAACCTCACCGGCTACAAACACCCGCGCATCGTCGAGTTCCGCAAGGAGCTGCCCAAGACCAACGTGGGCAAGATCCTCCGCCGCGAATTGCGCGATAAGCCGTCCCCTTGACCCGTCGGCGGCCCTGCCGCCGGTCGCGACCCCTGGTCGCAGCGCCTTTTCGAACGCCCGCATGGCCCCGGCTTGCGGGCGTTTGACTTTGCGCGCATAGAATCACTCGTCGGCGCGCATCCTCCCTCACGAGCTTCCTTTCTCCGTCCGCATGGCGGGCCGGCCGGACGGTCTTCACGGAGAATCACATGTCAGTAGTCCACCCGTTTCCCCAGCACGCCTCCGCCCAGACCCTGCGCGTCATCGAAGAGCACGAGCGCGATGTGTACTGGATCAACATGCACGCCAATCTGGTGATGCAGCCGGGTCGTGCGTGTTTCTCCTCGCGGCTGGTCGATGAAATCGTCGAGTACCAGCAACAGCTCGGCCAGCGCCTGGCCCGCAAAGGCAGCCTCACCCCGCACGTGGTGCTGGCCTCGGACAGCGACGTGTTCAACCTCGGCGGAGACCTGGAGCTGTTCTGCCGGTTGATCCGCGACCAGAACCGCCCCGCCCTGCTGGACTACGCCCAGCGCTGCGTTCGCGGCGTGCACGCCTTCCATGCCGGCCTGGGTGTGCATGCGCACAGCATCGCGCTGGTGCAAGGCAATGCCTTGGGCGGCGGCTTCGAAGCCGCACTGAGCTGCCACACCATCGTGGCCGAGGAAGGCGTGATGATGGGCCTACCCGAGGTGCTGTTCGACCTGTTCCCCGGCATGGGCGCCTATTCCTTCATGTGCCAACGCGTCAGCCCGCGCCTGGCGGAAAAACTGATGCTCGACGGCAATCTCTACAGCGCCCGACAGCTGCATGAAATGGGCTTGGTCGACATCGTGGTGCCACAGGGCGAAGGCGTCGCCGCGGTGGAGCAAGTGATCCGCGAGAGCAAGCGCATCCCGCACGCGCGCGCCGCCATGCACCAGGTCCGTGAACTGGCCACCTCGGTCCCGCTGGAGGAGATGTTGCGGATCACCGAAATCTGGGTCGATACGGCCATGCAGCTGGGCGACAAGTCCCTGCGGACCATGGACCGCCTGGTCCGTGCGCAAAGCCGTCGCGTCGAGCCGGCCTTGGCCTGATCGATCCTACTGCCGCGGGGTGCGCTCGTCCTCGCGGGTCCTGGCTGCCCGGGCCCGCGCGTCGAGCGCGCCGCGACCCTGCCCGACCTGCTCACGCAGCCGGGTCAGGCGCGCGCGCCACTCCCCCTGCAACTGCCAGTCCGGCATCCGCATCAATTCACCCCCCTCCGTCGCCACGGTCACCAACCCCAGGTTGCTGGCCACGCCACGCAACGCATGGGCATGCTCACGCATGCGCTCCCACTGCGACACTTCGCCCGCTTCGCTCATCGCCACGATGCATTCCTCCGAATCGCTCAGGCACTGGCGGATGAACTGCTGTTCGAAGTTCTCGCCCATGCCCAACGCGGCCAGCTCATCGAGCACGCTTGGGTCGAGCACGCCGTGCTGCGGCACGGTGGCATGCACCACCACGCTGGCGCCCGGCAACGAGCGACCACTGGCGGCGATCTCAGCCAGCGTATCGAGCAACTTCACCGCCATCACCGGTTTGGCCAGGAAGGCATAGGCACCGGCCTGCTGGCAACGACGGATCGAATCCGGCGTCACGTCGGCACTGAGCACCATCACCGGGGTGTAGGGCACGCCGCTGGCCTGCATCACCCGCAATTGCTTGAGCAAGTCCAGTCCGCTCATGCCAGGCATGTGCAGGTCGACGATCACCGCATCGAAATCTGCATCCGACAACAGGTCCAGCACCTGCTCGGCACCGTTGACGCAGACCACGCGGTGGCCGGCCTTCTCGAGCAACCGTTGCAACACCATGCGGTTGGCTTCGTGATCGTCGGCCACCAGCAAACGCATGCTGCGCACGCGCGCGCGATGACGCAGGAACGGATTGCTGAAGGCGATCACGTTGGAAGCGGCCGCCTCGCTGCCATCGGCCTCCACGGCGGCCGGCTGGCGCGCCACCGCACCCGCTACGACGGGAACCTCGTCCAGCGGCAACTCGAACCAGAACAGGCTGCCACGCGGCGGATTGTCTTCGTAGCCGATGGCACCGCCCATCGCTTCGGCCAATCCCTTGGCGATCGTGGTACCCAATCCAGTCCCTTCGAAGCGTCGGGCCAGGCCCACGTCCGCCTGCTCGAAGGGCTCAAAAAGCCGGTCACGCATCGCCGGCGCCACGCCGATGCCGCTGTCATGGATCTCGAACCGCAGCCGCAGGCGATCGCGACCCACCGACGGGGTGGCGCGCACCTGGATCCGCACATGGCCCTGGTCGGTGAACTTGACCGCATTGCCCGCCAGGTTCAACAGGATCTGCCGCAGGTGGCCGGCATCGCCGACCAGCCGCTCCGGCAAAGCTGCATCGATGTCGACGCTGTATTCCACGCCCTTCGCGCGCGCCTGCGGCTGCAGGATCAGGCCGACGCCATCGATCGTTTCGCGCAGCGGGAATTCCAGCCGATCGATACGGACCTTGCCCGCCTCGATCGCGGAGATGTCCAATACTTCTTCGACCAGCGACAACAGGCTGCGCGCCGACGCCTGGATGGTGCCCAGGCACTCGCGCTGCTCGGCATCCAGCTGGGTGGTGGCCAGCACCTCGGTCATGCCCGACAACCCATTCAGGGGTGTACGGAATTCATGGCTCATGTTCGCCAGGAAGCGACTCTTGGCCTCGTTTGCATGCCGCGCCTCGGTGACCGCACGGGTCAGCGCATGCAACAGGGAATCGAAATACAGCGGGATGGCAATCAGGCCCAACAGCAGGCCCCACGCCAGATAGGGGTTGGCCTGCCAGTAGGGCGAAACGCCGATCACGCCCAGGAAGCACAACCCGCCCAGTGCCGTGGCCGCCCGCAGGTAGCTGCTGCCATAGCGCATGCCGTTGCCGATGGTCACCCACATGCAGACCGCGTATAGCGGCGCGGCAACCTCGCCTTCGATCGCCATGATCGCGCCCATGCACACATAGTCGGTGAACATGCCGATCCAGCGCCGCACGTGGGAGATCTGCGGCCGCACCAGGATCGCGGCCATCAGGCACAACGCCACGCACAGCTCGAAGATCAGGATCAGCCACGTCACCGGCAACGTATCGCCGTGGGCATGGTGCAGCCAGCGCCACCCCAGGTAGCCAATGAACAGCGAGGTGATGACGATGCGGATCAGGTTCTGCGCGTGCTCGCTATCGCCGCGGCCAGACAATCGCTGGCCCACCCATTGCGCGAACACGGGGAGCTTCACAAACCGGGCCTCGCCGACGCCGTGGAGAACTGCTCGCAGATCTGCAGCAGCTGCTCGCGTCCGCGGATCAGCGCATCCACGCAGCGGGGGTCGAACAACCGCCCGCGCTGGGCGTACAGGTAGGCCAGCGTGGCGTCCATGGTCCACGCTTCCTTGTAGGGTCGCGGCGACACGAGTGCGTCGAAGACATCGGCCACCGCCACGATGCGGGCCTCCAGCGGAATGGCCTCGCCCACCAGGCCATCGGGATAGCCGCTACCGTCGTAACGTTCGTGGTGGCGCAGCGCAATCATCGCCCCCATCTGGATGAAACGGTTCTGGCTGCCGCTGAGCAGCTCGTAGCCGATCCGGGGATGGCGCCGCATGATCGTGACCTCATCCTCGGTGAGGCGCCCTTCCTTCAGCAATACGGCATCGGGAATGGCGATCTTGCCCATGTCGTGCAAGGGCGCGGCCATCTCGATCATGCGGACGTCGTCTTCCGGCAGCCCCAGCTGCTCGGCGATCAGGCCCGCGACGTGCGACATGCGCTCCAGGTAGGCACTGGTGCCGGCATCGCGATATTCGATCGCCCGCGCCAGCCGCGACAGCGTCTCGCGCTCACGCTCTTCCACCTCGTGCATGGTCGCCAGCAGCCGCTGCTCCAGCGAGAGCGCACGCTGCTTGACGTTCTCGCTCTGCTGGCGCAACTGCAGCAGGTTGCTGCAGCGGGCACGCAGTTCGCGCGGCCGGATCGGCTTGACCAGGAAGTCGATCACGCCGGCCTCGAGCGCGGCCTGGCGGATGGGCTCGTCGCCCACCACCGTGATCAGGATGATCGGAATGTCGCGGTGGCTGGGCAGGCGGCGCAAACGCCGCGCGAACTCCAGCCCATCCATCCCCGGCATCCGGTAGTCCAGCAACAACAGATCCACATGCCCGGCTTCGCACCAGGCCAACGCTGCCAGCGGATCGCCGAAATCGTGGACCTTCAGCTCTGGCGCGATGTCTTCGATCACATGCCGCAGCATCGTGCGCGCAGACGTCTGGTCATCGACGATGACGATATTCAAGCCGCTCCCCCCCTTGGCCGCCCATGCGGACGAACTCTCGGGCAACGATACGCCGGGTGGATGCTTTGACGCGATTTCCTGCATGAGCGCTTCTCCTCACATGAGAGAACGGCAAACCGCCCTGCGACCGGCGCCCTGCCCGTGGGACGCCGCCTGCCGTCGGTCGACCCTACCCAAGAATATGCAGGAAACATGCCAACCGCACCTGCGGATCGCGTATTCAGCTCTCCGGGCGCATGTAGGGGAACAGCAGCACGTCCCGGATCGAGGCACTGCCGGTCAGCAGCATCACCAGGCGATCGATGCCGATGCCCAGCCCGCCGGTCGGGGCCAGGCCGTACTCCAGCGCGCGGATGTAGTCGGCGTCATAGTGCATGGCCTCGTCGTCGCCGCCTTCCTTGGCCTCCACCTGGGCTCGGAAACGCGCTGCCTGGTCTTCGGGATCGTTGAGCTCGGAGAACCCGTTGGCAAATTCCTTGCCGTTGACGAACAGCTCGAACCGGTCGGTGTAGCCAGGCTCGGTGTCACTGGAGCGGGCCAGCGGCGAGACCTCCACCGGGTGATCGGTAATGAAAGTGGGCTGCACCAGCGTGTGCTCGACCGTAGCCTCGAAAATCTCCAGCAGCAGCCTGCCCCATCCGTAGGAAGGCTTGACCTTGATCTTCAACCGCTCGCAATGGCCGGCCAGGGCCGCGCGGTCGGTGCAGTCGGCCACGCTGATCTCCGGGTTGTGATGGCGCACCGCTTCATCCATGCGCCAGCGCCGGAACTTGGGCCCCAGGTCGATCTGCTCGCCATCCCAGCTCACCTGGGTCGTGCCCAGCACGTCCTCGGCGGCGTGGCGGATCACGTTTTCGGTCAGGTCCATGATCTCGTGGTACGTGGCATAAGCCTCGTAGAGCTCGAGCATGGTGAATTCGGGATTGTGCCGGGTCGACACGCCCTCATTGCGGAAATTGCGGTTGATCTCGTAAACCCGTTCCAGGCCGCCCACCACCAACCGCTTCAGGTAAAGCTCCGGGGCCACGCGCAAGTACAGCTGCAGGTCCAGGGCATTGTGATGGGTGACGAAGGGCTTGGCCGCCGCGCCGCCGGGGATGTAATGCATCATCGGCGTCTCCACCTCCAGGAAACGCCGCGCATCCAGCCACGAGCGCATGGAACGGATGATCTTCGAGCGCTTGATGAAAACGTCGCGGGCCTCGGGCGTGACGATCAGATCCACGTACCGCTGCCGATAGCGCTGTTCAACGTCGGCCAGGCCATGCCACTTGTCGGGCAGCGGACGCAGCGACTTGGTCAGCAGGCGAAGTGCCGACGCCCTGACCGACAGCTCGCCAGTGCGGGTACGGGTCAGCGTGCCTTCCACGCCCACGATGTCGCCCACGTCCCAGCCCTTGAACGCCTCGTAGGCCTGGCCGAGGTTGTTGGCCTGCAGGAACAGCTGGATCCGTCCGGATTCGTCCTGGATCTGGCCGAAACTGGCCTTGCCCATCACGCGCTTGGCGAGCATGCGGCCGGCCAGGCGCACGGTACGCGGCTGCGCCTCCAGCGCCTCGGCGGTCCAGTGTTCGGCGTCGGCGAACTCAGCCTGCAGGTCGCCGGCGTACTGCTCGCGACGGAAATCGTTCGGATACGCATTGCCCTGGCCACGCAACGCGCCCAGTTTGGCGCGACGCTCAGCGATCAGGCTGTTTTCGTCGACGGAAGGCGGCGGCGCGGGAGTTTGCTCGGTCATGGCGGCGGATCTGTGAGGCGTGGGGAAAAACTAGGCGAACCCGCCGCCACAACAGCGAGGGATCGGGATGCCGGGGCCACTGGCCCCGGGAACATCAGGCGTCGATGCGTTTGGATCCGACTTCCAGGCCGGATTTCAAGCTGGCCTCGACAAACTCGTCCAGGTCGCCGTCCAACACCTTTTGCGTGTCGCTGCGTTCGATGCCGGTGCGCAGGTCCTTGATGCGGCTCTGGTCCAGCACGTAGTTGCGGATCTGGCTGCCCCAGCCGATGTCGGACTTGGTGGCTTCCACCGCATCCCGCTCGGCGTTGCGCTTCATGATTTCCAGCTCGTACAGCTTGGCGGCCAGCATCTTCATCGCGCGGTCGCGATTGGCATGCTGGCTGCGTTCGGTCTGGCAGGCGACCACGGTATTGGTCGGTATGTGGGTGATGCGCACAGCCGATTCGGTCTTGTTGACGTGCTGGCCACCGGCGCCGGATGAGCGATAGACGTCGGTTCGCAGGTCCGCAGGATTGATCTGGATATCGATCTTGTCGTCGACTTCCGGGGACACGAACAGGGACGTGAAACTGGTGTGGCGGCGGTTGTCCGAATCGAACGGCGACTTTCGCACCAGGCGGTGCACACCGGTTTCGGTCTTCAGCCAGCCGTAGGCGAAATCGCCCTCCACGCGGAATGTGGCCGACTTGATGCCCGCCACTTCGCCGCCAGACACTTCCAGCAACTCGGTCTTCCAGCCGCGCGATTCCGCCCAACGCAGGTACATCCGCAACAGGATTTCCGCCCAGTCCTGCGCCTCGGTACCACCGGCGCCGGCCTGGATGTCGACGAATGCGTTCGCATTGTCCATCTGGCCCGAAAACATGCGCCGGAATTCCAGCCGCTCCACGTCACGCGCAAGTCGCTCGACGTCTTCGGTCACGGACTCGGCGGTGGACTCATCGGCTTCCATCTCCGCCAGTTCCAGCAGCTCTTCGCCACCGGTCAGGCCCTCGGTCAGGTCGCGAATGCCGTTCACTACCTTTTCCAGCGAGGAGCGCTCACGCCCCAGCGCCTGTGCGCGCTCGGCGTTGTTCCATATATCGGGGCTTTCCAGCTCCCGGTTCACTTCTTCGAGACGTTCGACCTTGCTGTCGTAGTCAAAGGTACCCCCTTAGCGCATCCAGCCGACCCAACAGGTCGGCGATGCGCTGGCGGACGGGATTCAGTTCGAGCATGTCGGTCGCTGAAATCATTGGGAATACAGGATTCTAACAAATACCGGCGCTGAAACGCTTGCGCACAACGATGCCGTTGCCGTCGGGTCCGTGCCCCCAGTGCACTGGCACTGGCACTGGCACTGGCACCGCAGCGGCGCCGCACGGGTCGCCCTGCGCCGCCTTGCGGCTCGGCGCCCGGCCACCCGCGCCAGCATGCGCCGGCCACACAGCGCCGACGTGGGTCCGGGTCAGCGCGCTGCGCAGCGACTCCATAGTCAAGATACCGTGCCCGCTCGACCCGGTTCGCGTCCAAGGCCACCTGCCGTGGGGCAAAGCCAAGCCGCCCAGCTTCGATGCCACTGGGGGCAGCCTCGGCGTCCCCGCCAGTCGCTCAGTGGGCCAGCGAGCTTCTGCCGAGGGAGCATGCCTGGGCCGGCGCGGGTCGCTCAGTGCCTTCGGCTTCGGCTTCGGCTTCGGCTTCGGCCTCGGCCTCGACCTCGTCGTCGTCGCCCTCGCCATGCTCCGCCGCCAGGATGCAAAAACCGTCGCGGCGGTTGCGGATCATCTGTCCCGAGAACGGGCGATCGATCGACTCCCGCAGCGAGCGCACCCGCACCCGCACCCGCGCCTCGGCCACCGGCGCCTGCTCGTCCAACAGACAGCTGCCCAACTCGCGGAACGACACCCGCTTTGGCGACGCTTCCATCAGCGCCTGCAGCATCGCCAGCAATGCCGCATCGATGCGCACCGGCTGGCCATCCCGCCGCACCACCTGCGAAGTCACGTCATAGCTCAGCTCACCGATCTGCAGCTTGGCGCGCGTCTTGCCTTTGCGCCTGCGCAGGATGCCCAGGCGCCCCGTGATCGTCTCCAATGAGTAAGGCGGTGCGAGATACCCATCGGGCCCCTCCCCATCCCCGATGGGCGGCGGCTCGGAGCCCTGTGCGCCCAACATGAGCACCGGGATCGGCTTGCGCATCAAGGCACGCAAGCTGCGCAGGGCGCGCAGGCCGCTGCCTTGGGCCAGGCGCTCGGCCAGCACGATCGCATCGAAGCGACTGTTGCTGGCCAGGTACAACGCCAAGGCCTGGTCGGAAGCAAAGTCGACGCAATGACGCTGCTCTTCGAGATGGTTGACCAGGGGCACGGACACGTCCGTGCGGGATTCGACAACGAGGATTCGCATTTCAGATCACCGTCCTGGCAGGGACTACATACGCGGAAACAGAACGCCGAGAACCAGCAGCACGAAGCCACCGGCGAGCGACCAGAACGACAAAGGCGCAAGCGGCTCCAGATAGCCGAGCTTGAGCGCGACGCCGAAGCCGCCGAGCAACACGGCGCCCAGGAAAACGGGCCAACCAGGTCGAGTCAGGCCCATGGTTGCGCTCCAGGGCAGGCGTGCCTGCCACTGCGACTACGCACGCTCGCGGGCCTCGCGGTTCAGGCCTCGATAAATGAGTGAACCAATCACTGCGCCGACGCAGGGGGCCAGCCAGAAAAGCCACAACTGCTGCATGGGCATGCTGCCGGCGCTGTCGCGTACGAAAGCGGCAACGGCGGTCGAGCGCGCGGGATTCACCGACGTGTTGGTGACCGGAATGCTGATCATGTGGATCAGTGCGAGCGCTGCGCCGATGGCGAAAGGTGCCCAGCCGGGTGCGGCCGCAGGACGCGTCACCGCCATGATCACGTACAGGAACACCGCCGTCATCACGACCTCCACCAGCAAGGCCACCGGCAAGCCATAGCTACCTGGCGAATACCCGTCGTAACCGTTCGTGGCGAACGCACCGGCGCCGCTGGGCGGTAGAAAATCAGGCGTTCCGTTGATGATCGTCCACAGCAACGCACCGGCAAGCAGGCCGCCCACGACCTGGCTCACCACATAGGCCGGCAAGTGGCTGCCGCGAAAGCGCCCGCCAATCCACAGCCCGAGGCTGACCGCCGGATTGAAGTGACCGCCGGAGATCGGGCCGAACGCGAATGCCGCGGTCGCCACCGCAATACCGAATGCCAAGGACACGCCCAACAGCCCCAGCCCGAGCGGATTGCCATCTCCGCCGAAGTTCGCGGCCAGGACAGCACTGCCGCAGCCCCCCATCACCAGCCAAAACGTACCCAGCATCTCGGCCGCACACTTCTTTCCCAGACTTTCCATAGCTCACTCTTGTTCGAGGATGGTTGAAGCACGGAGGATTCCGTGCCTACAAGGTGGCTATTGGACAGAACGCCCCTACGCAGCTCTATGGGAATAATCAAAGAAACTTCCCGCAAGCGTGGCGGCGACACGGCAGCATGCGGATGCTCTGCGTCGGCATCGGGTTGCGCACAGCGGCGCAGGGCCTGGTTCCGGCAAAGAAATCGCCACCCGCCCCACAGGAACTCGATCACAGGCAACAGTGGGCAGCGGCAGCTCGCCAGGCGGCGCCGACACCGACATCGCAGTTCCCCCCGAAGCCCTTTGCCCGACAGCGCGTACGAGTCGTAAGCGAATAGGATCCGGCGATTCAGTTTTTGGATTTTTCGCATACTGAATACGTTCGGCGCACCGCTTCCGGTACATCGAAGGCAGACTTTCCGACTGTGCCTTCTTCTCCGAAAAGCACCGTCGCTGCCGTCACGCGGCCTTGACGTCCGTTCCCCGGTAGTACGGGGCTGCAGTGCGGAGTGGTTCCCGCCAGCAGCCTCAGCCAATGCGAGGTAATCAGCCATGGAAACGCAGGCTTTGAATGTCATCATCGCGGACGACCATCCGGTCGTCCTGGCCGGCGTCCGCGCCATCCTGCGGTCATCGCCCCAACTCAGGGTGGCGGCGGAAGCCAGGTCGGTGTCGGAGGTGTATGCGCGGTTGGGCGACACGGCCTGCGATGTACTGGTGACCGACTACTCGATGCCGGTCGTTGGCGAGGCTGACGGGCTGTCGCTCATCTCCGAGATCAGGCGACGTTATCCGCTGCTGCCCATCGTGGTGCTGACCATGATGGCCAACCCGGGCATGATCCAGATCCTGCTCGCCCAAGGCGTGCTCGCCCTGGTCGACAAGACATCTTCGATGGACGAGTTGCCCACCGCCGTACTCTCCGCGGCGCGCCGCAGGCGCTATCTCAGCAATACCTTCCGCAGCAAACTGGCCATGCTGGAAGCCGCCAGCACCGAGGCCATGCCCCCGCCCCGTTTGTCCCCTCGCGAGACCGAGGTGGTGCGGATGCTCGCCTTGGGCGCTACGCCAGCGGAAGTGGCAGAGCGCCTGGGCAGCGGCACCAAGACCATCAGCAAACAAAAGAAGGATGCGATGCGCAAGCTTGGCCTCAATACCGACGCGGCCTTGTTTGAGTATGTCCGCGCGCAGGGCTGGTTGGGTTGAGCCGATATGTCGCGGGGACGCGTCGTCCTTTGTCAGTTGATGCTGCTGCTCGGCGTCTGGGTGGCGCTGACGTGTCCGGCCGTCGCCAACGAGCCGCTCACCCCTGAGGAAACACATTGGCTGCATGATCACCCGACGGTGGTGGTCGGCAGCTTCCGGGGCGGCTGGCCGCCCCTGGAAACCAACCAGGACGAACAGGTCGGCGGTCTTTCGATCGAATACCTGAGGTGGATCGCCGACCGTCTGGGCGTGCGGCTGGTGACGCGCACCTACCTCGACTGGCCGGCGCTGCAGGAAGCGGTGTGCCGCGGCCAGGTCGATGTGGTGATGAACGTATCAATCACCTCGCCGCGAACCCGCTGCCTGTCGTTCACCCGGCCCTACCTGAGTACGCGGGTGGTCATCGTCGCTCGATCCAACGACTCGCGCTTGCGCAACCGCGCGCCGGACGACCTGCGCATTGCGGTGGAGCGCGGACACGCCATTGCCGACCAACTCGCCGACTGGGCGCCCACCTCCCGCCAGTTGTTGGTCAACAACACCGACGCTGCCCTGGATGCCGTGGCACGCGGCCAGGCCGATGCCTACTACGGCAACCCCTACGCGCTGAGCCACGTGCTCAAACGCCGACCGCGGGCGGGGCTGGAGATCGTGGGTCCCGCGCCGATGCCTTCCAGCAGCCTGCATTTCGCCACGCCCAACGCGCAGTCCTACCTCGCCTCCGCCATCGACAAGACGCTCGCGCAGATGGATGCGCAGACCCGGCAGCAGATCAACTCGCGGTGGCTGGATCCGTCCCTTGCCTGGGCTTCCAGCGACGGGCTCGCGTTGTCCGAGCAGGAACGTGCGTGGCTGGCTCGATTGCCGGTATTGCGGGTGGCATTCGACCCCACCTGGTCGCCGCTTACCCAACGCGACGCCGATGGCCGGATGAGCGGCATCCTCGGCGAATACCTGCGGGAAATGGAAAACCAGCTCGGCATCGCCATCGAGCCCGTCAAGGTCGCGAACTGGCGCGAAGCGCGCCAGATGATCCAGACGGGCAATGCCGATATCGCGCCCTTCGTCGATGAGGCCGGGTACGGCGCCAACTGGCATCCGACCAAACCGCTGATCACTTTCCCGTGCATCATCGTCACGCGCCGCAACGCACCGGTCATCACCGGCGTGGAGGACCTCGGTCACCTGCGCGTCGCCATCAGCGATCCGGACATGGGCCATCGCCTTCGCGGCAACGTACCCACGGCCGGCCAGATCGTGGTGAGCAGCGATGCCGAGGGGCTGGCCGCCGTGGAGCAGGGGCGCGCCGATGCCTACATCGGAAATCTCGCCACGGTGGACAGCAGTTTGCGAGAGATCAGTTCCCAGAACCTGCGGGTGGCGGCACCGGCGGGCTTTACCGATCGCATCGGGCTGGCCGTACGCGCGCCTTATGCCCCGCTGGCCTCGTTGTTCGATCGCGTCGTTGCCTCGATGAGCGATGACGAAAAACAGGCCATCCGCAAGCGCTGGCTGGAGGTCGATTACGACTACGGGGTGGCGCGGCCGTTGGTGTTGTGGGGCAGCCTGGCCGCGGCGGCCATCATCGCGCTGCTGATCGGGGCCTACGTCAAGCTCACGCGCGAAATCCGCCGGCGCCAGGAAGCCGATACCCGCCTGCGCGAAATCTCGCGCAACCTGCCTGCCGTTGTCTTCAAGCTACGTCGCGACAAAAAGGGCCAGTATGACTTCACCTACGTGACCGGCAATCCGCAGCCACTTTTCGCCCTGGACGCGCAGCAGATCATGGACCGGCCGCAAGCGCTGTTCGAACGCGTGCGTGAGGAAGACCACGCCGCCGTGGTCGCCGCGTTCGAGCAGTCGGCACTGGACCAGCAGCCGGTGGCACAGGATTTCCGATCCGAGGGCGCGCAAGGCTTTCGATGGACATCACTGCGTGCCGTGCCGCGCAAGGTTTCAGACGAGGTGGTCCACTGGTCCGGGTACTGGATCGATGCCACGCAGATCCACGAGCAGAACGAAGCCTTGGCACAGGCCAAGGAAGTGGCCGAATCCGCTGCCACGGCCAAAAGCAATTTCCTGGCGGTGATGAGCCACGAGATCCGCACCCCGATGGCCGGTTTGTCCGGACTGCTGGAGTTGCTGGAGCGCACCCCCCTGGATGCGGAACAACGCCAACTGCTTGCCACCAGCACGGAATCGGCGGCCAGCCTTCGCCAGATCCTGGACGACGTACTGGACTTCTCCAAGGCCGAAGCCGGCGAGATGCGGCTGGAAGAAATCTCCGTGGACCTGCGCCAGGTGGTGTGTGGCGTCGTCGACGTGCTGGGAGGCCAGGCCAGGAAAAAGGGGCTCTCGTTGCGTTGCCAGTTGCACCCCGAACTGGCGGCGCTGCACACCGGCGACCCGTTCCGCCTGCGCCAGATCCTGCTCAACCTGATCGGCAATGCGATCAAATTCACCCATCGTGGCCACGTCGAGATCGATGCGAGCGCAATCGAACTGGATGGCCACCAGCGCGTGACCCTACGGGTCACCGACACCGGCGTGGGCATTCCGCAGGAGCAGCAAGGCAATCTGTTCCGCCCGTTCGTACAAGCGGATGCCACCACCACGCGCCGCTACGGCGGCACCGGCCTGGGGCTGTCGATCTCCCGCAGGTTGGTTGAACTCATGCACGGCGCGCTGTCCCTGCAAAGCATCGTCGGCGTAGGCACCCGACTGGAAGTGTCGGTCACGCTGCCGGTACGAAAGCGCTCCACCGTGGACCCGGATCTGGTCGGGCGCATCGGCGACCTGGAGATACAGGACGGGCGTTTGTTGCACGCGGCCCGCGAAGTGATGCTCAGCCTGGGCATGGTAGACCAGGCGCCGTTGGGCACGGTGGCCGACTTGCTGATCACCGATTCGTCCGAGCTGGCCCACCACACTCACGACATCCTGCTGCGCCCCCATGCCAGCAGCAGTCGCGCCGGGGATGCCCACGTCGTGCACAGCGATCCGCTGCTCTACACCGCTGTGCATGCTGCCTTGCGCCAGGCCGCGGGAAGCGACCCGCATCCCCACAGCGCCGCCGCGGCCCCTGCCATGCCGGCGCATCCCCGCCCGACCCGACCCATCCTCGTGGTCGAGGACCATCCCACCAACCGGATGCTGATCGCCCGACAGCTGGAACAGCTGGGTTATCCCCATGTCCTGGCAGGCGATGGGCTGGAAGCACTGGCGAAACTGAAGACCCTCCAGCCCGCACTCGTACTGACCGACGTGAGCATGCCGAACATGGATGGCTATACGCTGGCGCGTCGCATCCGTGCGCTGGAAGAGACCTCCGGACGCCACCTGCCCATTATCGCGATGACCGCCAATGTGCTGGCCGACGACATCGCACGCAGCTACGAGTCCGGCATGGATGCCCATATGCACAAGCCCGTCAGCCTCGCGGACCTGGGCCGCCTGCTGGAGTCCTGGCTGCCCTCCGGGGCCACCCCGGCGCCGGTAGTAGACCTGGAATTGGTCAAGCGATTCGGGGCCGACCTGCCCGAACTGATCCGCAGCTTCCTGGCCACCACCGTCGAGGACCTGGGCAAGCTGCGTGCCGCGATGGACGAGGAAGACACCCGCGAAACCGCCAGCCGCATCCATCGCATTGCGGGAGCCCTGGGCCATTTCAACTACCAGGATCTGGCGACCGACGCGCGCGGGATCATCGAGCAGGTGGAACGCGATGGCGTGGCTTCCCACATTGATGCCTGCGAAATGTTTTTCTCGAACGTGGAACGGGCCTGTGCGGCCTTGCGCGCGATGCCCTCCGCGTCTTCTTCCGCCTGACGCATGGCGAAAATGCAGACCAGTCTACTGTCGGTTTTACGCTCGGCCAGGACACGAAATTTCGTATATCGAACAGCGCGGTCAATTGTTAGCTTGCCGTGCAAACGCGGGGTCTCCCTCGCGTAGCAAAGTCCGGCCAGATCATGACCTATTCGAAAGCGCTCTCCGGAACGGACCGGACGGCATCCCGTGACACCACGAACGAGCACAATGCCAGCGGCGCGTCCGGCCTGCACCGAAGCGAACACTGGCTGGCGCCGGACCTGATCCACCGGTCCGCGCTCTCCGCTCCGCCCGTTGAACTGTCGCACTACGTCATCGACATCGATGGCGAAATCGGGTTCTGGCACCTGCACTACAAGCGATCGGCCATCCGCCATCGCAACGTACTGCCCTTCTCCGACTACGTTCCGGCGTTCAAGCTTGGCCTCAGTCTGTTCCTGCAGTGCCACGGCCACGCGATCGAGGCATTGAACGAGTCCGTGCTGGCTTCCACCTACGATCGGGTCCGCAGCGCTTCCCGCGTCGAGTGGACCGAAGCGCGCCACGCCATACACGCCGCCTTCCTGCGTTTGCAGATGCGCTGGAAGGAGGCCGCCCTGATCAAGATGCGCAGCCAGAATCCGGCCGGCCGCGACGCGGCGCGGCCGTCGCCCGAGGTGCACCACTTGCACACGCTCGGCGCCACGCGCAGGTCCGAAGACCCGCAGAAGTCGCCCTGAGGGCACGTCGTCACCTCGCAAGCGGGGTGACACCAGTGTGGGCAAACGCGAATGCGAGCGGCGGGCCGAACATCCCCGATACCGCAATCCAGCGGAGAGTAGTAGCGATCATGCACAGCAAGTCAGCGACGGCGATCCGTCATTCCGCAGTGGACGGCATGGGCACCATCCGCTCCCTGCTCGAGAGCCGCGGATATCGCACCAGCTATCGGGACGCCGCCGCGGGCCGGATACGCAGCATCGATCCGCTGGACGTGGACATGCTGGTGGTGCTCGGCGGCCCGCTGCACGCGCACGACATGGAAAGACATCTTTTCCTGCAGGAAGAGATCGACCTGATCAGGATCCGCTGCCACTACGGACTGCCCACCCTCGGCATCAGCCTGGGAGCGCAATTGATCTCCTATGCCATCGGTGGCGAAGTGCGGGCCATGGCCCAACCTGAAATCGGCATCGCGCCCGTGGTGTTGACCGAACAGGGACGGCGTTCGTGCCTGATGCCCCTGGGCAGCGGCGCCCCGGTCTTGCACTGGCACAGCGACGAGATCGTGCTGCCACCCGGGGTGTCGTCACTTGCTGCGACACCACGCTCCCAGGCGCAGGCCTTCATGTATGGCAGCAGCACCCTGGCGCTGCAATTCCACCTGGAAACCGACGTCGAACAGATCGGTACGCGCATCCACCGCTGCCGCCGCGAGCTGGAAGAAGCCGGGATCGACCTGGACCGTTTCCGAAGGCAGGCCCGCGAGGAAGCCCAGCACCTGCGGCATGCCTGCCATGCCGTCATGACCCGCTGGCTCGACGAGATCGATGGACTTCCAAACGACGACACGCACGGCATCCCCCTCCGAGCGACGTTCTGAACGTCCTCGGCAATCGCCGCTACACCGTCGTCAGGCCAACGCCGCCGATGGCTCGCAATGCTCCACCATCAATTGCACCGCCTCGCCACCGCGATAGTCGTCAGTGACCAGGCGGTAGGCCAGGCGCACCCTGCGGGGCGGCTCGGCACCGGTCCAGCCGTCGAAATGGATGGCGTTCAACGGCGCGCTCCGCCCGGCCATCGCCAGGGTGTATCGCAGATGTCGATCCTTGAGCAGGCGCCATTGCAGGACCTCGAAGTCGCCGTCGAACAGCGGCTCCGGAAACGACTGACCCCAGGGACCGCCCAAGCGCAACGCGTCCGCATGGCGAAAATCGAGTTCGTGCGGCGCCAGCTCCCCATCGCTCAGCAGCTGCGCCTGCAGCCACTCAGGCTGGATGACCGCCAACGCCTGTACCTGCAACGCCGCCTCGAATTCTGCCAGTCGCTCGCGCGCCAGGGTCAGTCCAGCCGCCATCGCGTGCCCGCCAAAACGGTCGATGAGGCCTGGGTGTCGGCAGTCCACCGCGGCCAGCAGGTCGCGCAAGTGCACGCCCGGAATCGAGCGCGCCGATCCGCGCAGCAGCGCGCTGCCGGGCTCGGCCGGCGCGAAGGCCAGCACCGGGCGATGCAGCCGCTCCTTGATCTTGGAGGCCACCAATCCGATGACGCCCGGATGCCAATGCGGCTCGAACAGGCAGGGCGCCAGTGGTGATTGGCCCTGCGTGCGCGACACAGCCTCGATCACCGCCACTTCCGCCTCGTCGATCATCGACTGCTGCATCGCGCGGCGTTCTGCGTTGATCGCCTCCAACGTGCCGGCGATCTCCCGTGCCTGCCCCGCGTCCTCGCACAGCAGCAGCTCGATTCCCAGCGCCATGTCCTCGAGCCGACCGGCGGCGTTGAGTCGCGGCGCCAGGGCGAACCCGATATCCGACGCAGACAGGCGTGCTTCCTCGCGCCCGCAGGCCTGGATCAACGCCCGCAAGCCGACGCATCCACGACCCTGTCGCAGGCGACGCAGACCGGCCAACACCAGCGCACGGTTGTTCGCATCCAGCGGCACGAGATCGGCGACGGTGCCTACCGCCACCAGGTCCAGCAGGACAGACAGGTCCGGCCCCGTATCGGTGAACACGCCGCGCTCGCGTAGCAAGGCACGCAGGGCAAGCAGCACATAAAAGATGACACCGACGCCGGCGAGCGCCTTGCTGGGGAACACGTCGCCAAGCAGATTGGGATTGACGATCGCATCGGCCGCCGGCAACTGCTCGCCAGGAAGATGATGGTCGGTCACCAGCACGTTCCAGCCCTGCGCCTTGGCCGCAGCGACGCCGGCGTGGCATGCGATCCCGTGATCGACGGTGACCAGCAGATCCGGCCGCAGGTGGGCCAGGTCCTTGACCAGTGCCGGTGACAGACCGTAGCCGTGGGTGATGCGATTGGGCACCGCGTGCAGGACCTCGCGTGCACCGAGCAGGCGCAATCCGCGCACCCCCACCGCGCAGGCAGTGGCGCCGTCGCAATCGAAATCGCCCACGACCAGGATGCGTTGTCCTGTCGCGATGGCATCGGCCAGCAGCGTGGCCGCCGCATCGATGTGCGACAGCAGGGCAGGTGGACACAGTTGGGTCAGCCGGGGCTGCGCCAACTGCGCGTTGTCCACGCCACGGGCCGCATAAAGCCGGCTCAGCAGCGGCAAGGTTTCCGGGGGCCACCCGGAAGTCGCGATGGGGTCGCGACGCACGATGCGTGGTGTGCGCGTCACCCTTCCAGCCCGGCCCAGGGGCGTCGCCAGATCCGCCAGCGCTGCCGTGGCACCAGCAACAGCGTTTCGCCATCCTGGAAGTCGAGGACGAGGCGGTCCAACTCGCCCCGGCCGATGGCTTCCAGCAGGGGTTCCAGCGCTTCATCGCTGAACTGGCGGAGCGAGCGCAGGTGGCGCAGGTCCACCAGGGCGTCGACCTGCCGGTCCGAATCCCCCGCCAACCCGGCGGCGGCGGCCAAGGCGCGCAGCAGGATGTCGCGGCTGCGTACCTGCCCATGCGCCGAGGCGACCGATGCGGGCAGCCGTCCACCGCCCCAGAACCACAATGAGTTGATCGGAACCTTGCCCTGCGCGGCCCGCTCGCGGTTGCGCGGATGCTGGTGCAGCAGGATCTGCGATTCGGTCAGCAACGCGCGCCAGCGGCGCCCGGCCTCACCCTGCGGAAGATGATCGAACAGGTCGTCGCCCAACACTTGCTCCGGCGGGTCGAACTCCGGCAGCCGTGCCTCGGGGGACAGGCGCAGGTACCACCTCGCCGGTGCCGGTGCATCGAGGACAAAGCCGGCGTCAGCGAACATCGGCCGCAGGTCCGGCAACAATGCCGCGACATCGTCGGCATCCAGGCCCAGCGAGTCGCCGTGCCCCAACACCCGCGCCCCTTGCTGGTCGGGTGCGACGTACGCCGGATCGGCACGCAGCCAAGTGGCCGGTCCCGCATCGCCCGCATCGAAGTGGCGGGTCAGCGCGGCGACGGGCCACTGACCCGTGCCGGCTTCCTGCGCGATGACAAAGTGGCGCTGCAGCTGTTGCTGTTCGCCCGCTGCGCCGGTGGAACGGTCCGCGCGCGCAAGCGCACGGGCCACGGACTCGTTGGCGAGCGCGCCGGGCAACCGAGCGCGCTCAGGCAACAGCAGGGTCGCCGTCGCCATGCCTCAGCTCATGTACGCGACGCTGACCACTTCGTACTCGCGCTGGCCGGCCGGGGCATCGATGACGACGTTGTCGCCTTCCAGCTTGCCGATCAGCGCCCGCGCCAGCGGCGAGGAGATCGCGATCAGGCCCAACTTGATGTCCGCTTCCAGGTCACCGACGATCTGGTAGCGCTTTTCGTCGTCGGTCTCGACGTCGGCCAAGGTCACGGTGGCACCGAACACGATCTTGTTGCCCGCCGATAACTTGGTGATGTCAATCACCTCTGCGTGGGAGAGCTCGCCCTCCAGCTGCTTGATGCGACCTTCGATGAAACCCTGCTGTTCGCGCGCGGCGTGGTACTCGGCGTTCTCTTTCAGGTCGCCATGCTCGCGTGCCTCGGCGATCGCGGTGATCACTTCCGGGCGCTTGACCGACTTCAAGTGCTCCAGTTCCTCGCGAAGACGCTGTGCGCCCTTGGC
>DASWQJ010000180.1:0-15443 GCA_036403795.1 Stenotrophomonas sp. | reverse complement strand
GATGCCGCGCATGACCAACACCTACATGCTCGCCGGCGACGATGCTCCGGAAGATATTCTGCGGTCGGTCAAACGCGGCCTTTACGCGGTGAACTTCGGTGGCGGTCAGGTGGACATCACCAGCGGCAAGTTCGTCTTCTCCGCCAGCGAGGCCTACCTGATCGAGAACGGCAAGGTGACCGCGCCGGTGAAGGGCGCCACGCTGATCGGCAACGGCCCGGAGACCATGCAGAAGGTGCGCATGATCGGCAACGACCTGGCCCTGGACGAGGGCGTGGGCGTCTGCGGCAAGGACGGGCAAAGCGTGCCGGTCGGCGTAGGCCAGCCGTCACTGTTGATCGACGGACTGACCGTGGGCGGCACGCAGGCCTGAGTGATGCCGGCCTGGACCGAGGTTGGGATCGGTACGGTGGCGCGTGATGCGCCGCCGGCCGGTCAGCGATCGGCGTGTTCTTGGTCCGTTTCGTCCGCTGTGCCGGCGTCTTCTCCGCGCGCCTGCTCGTGCAGGCTGCGCAGCAACTGGAAGATTTCCCGGTATGCGCGCGGCGGCTTGTTGCGCAGCTTTTCTTCCCGGGCATTGCGCACCAGCTGGCGCACTTGCTGGCGGTCGGCCGACGGATATTCTTCCAGCAGTTCGGCCAGCGCCTCGTCGCCTTCATCGAGCAGGCGATCGCGCCAGCGCTCCAGGCGATGCATGGCGGCGGCCTCGCGGCGCGCGGTGTCGCTGTGGGCATCCAGTGCGTCGCGGATGGCCTCCAGGGTTTCGTCGTCTTCGCGGCGCATCTGCTTGGCCAGGAAAGCCAGCTGGCGCTTGTGGGCGATGTGCGAGGTGATGCGCTTGCTCTCGGCAATATGCGGCAGCAACGATTCGGGCACCGGCAGGCGGGCCAGCTGTGCCGGGGTCAGGGCCACCAGCTTTTCGCCCAGCGTCAGCACTTCCAGCGCCTCGCGGCGCTGTTGGCTGCGGCTGGCGCCCAGGAATTCACCGGTATCTTCGTCGCGTCCGCGCATCGTCTTCCACAATACATTCGCCCGCTCGTCGAACGCGGGCCCAACGCACAGGATAAAGCATTGAACGTGATCTCCCTCCAAGCCCGCACCGACGATGACAGCCCGGCCCGCCTGGAGCGGCTGGCAGGCCTGTCCGAGCGATTGCTGCGGCGCGCGCGTGAACTGGGTGCCAGCCAGGCGGAAGTGACCTGCAGCGAAGAACGCGGCCTGGACGTGAATGTGCGGCTGGGCGAGGTGGAGACTGTCGAATCGACCCGCGACCGCGGGATCGCGGTGACGGTGTACTTCGGCCACCGCAAGGGCAGCGCCAGCACCGCCGACCTGCAGGAAGCCAGCCTGGAGTCCACGGTGGCCCAGGCTTGCGCGATCGCCCGTTACACCGAGGACGACCTGGCCTCGGGCCTGGCCGATCCCGCCCTGATGGCCCAGTCCTTCCCCGACCTGGACAGCTGGCACCCTTGGGCACTGGAGGCCGACGAGGCCGTGGACCTGGCCCTGGCCTGCGAGGCCGCCGGTCGCCAGGCCGATGCGCGGATCAGCAACTCCGACGGCGCCTCGGTGGGCACTAGCCAGAGCCTGTCGGTGTATGCCAATTCGCACGGTTTCGTGGGGCGCGAGCGAGGGACCCACCACTCGATCGGCGTGGCCCTGATCGCCGGCCACGGCGATGGCATGCAGCGTGATGGCTGGTACAGCAGCGCGCTGGCCCGCCAGGACCTGGAGGCCGCCGCGGCCATCGGCCGCCGCGCCGCCGAGCGTACGGTGGCGCGATTGCAGCCGCGTTCGCTGCCAACCGGACAGGCGCCGGTGTTGTTTGCGCCGGAGGTGGCGCGCTCGCTCATCGGCCATTTGTTGGGTGCAGTCTCCGGTGGCGCGCTTTACCGCCGTGCCAGCTTCCTGCTCGACAGCGTGGGGACGCGTCTGTTCCCCGAATGGCTGGACATCGACGAGCGCCCCTATCTGATGCGCGGGTTGCGCTCGTCCGCCTTCGACGGTGAAGGCGTGGCCACGCGCGATTCGGCCTTGATCACCGGCGGGGTGCTGCAGCGCTATGTGCTGGGCAGTTACTCGGCGCGCCGGCTCGGCTTGCAGACCACCGCCAACGCCGGCGGCGTGCACAACCTCAAGGTGTCCTCCAACGCCACCGGCCTGGATGAACTCATCGCCGGGATGCCGCGCGGTCTGCTGGTCACCGAGCTGATGGGGCAGGGCGTCAACGCCATCACGGGCGATTACTCGCGCGGTGCGGGAGGGTTCTGGATCGAGAACGGCCAGATCGCCTTCCCGGTCGACAACGTCACCATCGCCGGCAACCTGCGCGACATGTTCCAGAGCATCGAAGCGGTGGGTGCCGACGTGGACCCGCGGTCGCACATCCACATGGGGGCGCTGCTGCTGGGCAAGATGACGGTGGCCGGCGAGGCGTGAGTCCTTCGTTGCCGGTGCCTTGGCTTGACAGGGCTGCGGCGCGCCGCGAGAGTGCTAGCGAACTTTCTCATTTCACAAGGAACGAACAATGAGCGAATACGACACCTCTGCCGCGCCGCCACCGCCGCCGATCACCACGGCCGCGCCGCAGGACGAGCGCACGATGGCGCTGGTCGCCCACCTGCTGGGCATCCTCACCTGGTTGATCGGTGCGCTGGTGATCTGGCTGGTCAACAAGGACGCCAATCCTGCCAAGCCGTTCGTGGTGGACCAGGCCAAGGAAGCGCTGAACTTCCAGATCACCATCGGTATCGCCTACGTGGTGGCGGTGATCCTGACCATCATCTCGTTCGGCCTGTTGTTCTTCCTGCCGACCTTGGTGTGGATCGCCAACCTGGTGTTCTGCATCCTGGCCGCGGTCAAGGCGAACAATGGCGAGACCTACCGTTACCCGTTCACCCTGCGCCTGGTGAAGTAAGCCGACTTCGGCCACGCCACCTGGTGATAAAGCAAAGGCCCGGTTTTCCGGGCCTTTCGCTTTGCATGCCACGGAGACGCCGCTGCGTATCAATGCGTGCGTTCGACCGCCATGCGGGCAAGGGCGATCAGTGGCGCAGCCGCCTCGTCGTGACCCTGCAGGGCCTCCTGCATCTGTTCGCTGAGCGCCGACAGGCGCTGCTTGGCGCCGTCCATGCCCAGCAGGGCGGGAAAGGTGGACTTGTTCTGCGCAGCATCCTTGCCGGCGGTCTTGCCCAATTGGGTCGAATCGGCCTCGATGTCGAGGATGTCGTCGCGCACCTGGAAGGCCAGGCCCAACGCGTCGGCAAAGACATCCAGCCGCGCCAGCGCAGCGGCATCGGCATCGCCGGCCAGCGCGCCCATTCGTATCGAAGCGCGGATCAATGCGCCGGTCTTGAGCGCGTGCATGTGCTGCAACTGCGCCAGGCTCTGCACGCGCCCGGTGGCGTCGATGTCCAGCGCCTGGCCGCCACACATGCCGGCGGCGCCCGCCGCGCCAGCCAACGTCCGCAGCCAGGCCACGCGCAACGCCGCGCTCACCGGCGCATCGGCCAGCAATTCGAAAGCGCGCGTCTGCAATGCATCGCCTGCCAGGATGGCGGTGGCTTCATCGAACGCGATGTGCACGGTGGGCTGGCCGCGACGCAAATGGTCATCGTCCATGGCCGGCAGATCGTCGTGCACCAGTGAATAGGCGTGGATCAGTTCCACCGCCACCGCGGGCGCATCCAGCAATGCCTCGTCGGCGCCGTAAAGCGCGCCCGCCGCATAGACCAGCAACGGGCGCATGCGTTTGCCCCCGCCCATGGCGGCGTGGCGCATCGCCGCGTGCAGGCGCTGCGGTGCCAGGGCGGGGCTGGGCAGGCAAGCATCGAGGTGGCTTTCGGTGCGCGCGCGCCAGCGCCCGAACCACTCAGCCGCCATGGGCCGGCGGCTGCACGGACGGATCGAAAGGTTCGCTTGATTCCGGTTGCGCCGGATCGGTGAGCAGCCGCACGCGCAGCTCGGCCTGCTCCAGTGCCTGCTGGCATTGGCGATAAAGGCCGACGCCGCGCTCGTAAGAGGCCAGCGACTGTTCCAGGCTCAGGTCGCCGCCTTCCATCTTGGCGACCAGTTGTTCGAGTTCTTCCAGCGATTGCTCGAAGCGCGCCACCGGCGAGGCTTCGTTGGGGGATTGCTTGGCCATGCGGGAAGTGTGCGCGGCGCGGCGTGGAGGGTCAATTCACGACCGTGGCGGTTGCCACTGCAAATGGGCGCCGTGCGCCTGCAGCCACGCCGCCATTGCCGCCGACAACAGGCAGTCGCCCGCGCTCTGCAACTGCCCGTGCCCATCCCACAACAACGGCATGGCGATGCGCTGCCACGGCGCGATGCCGGCCTGCTGCAGCAGGTGCTTGAGCGAGTGGGACTGTGCGTGCCCGGGCAGGCGCAGACGTTCGCCGCCGCCGCGGTGGCGCACGATCAGCGGCACATCGAAGGCTTCGGCGCCGATCAGGACCAGGCTGCCGCCGTCGGGCAGTGCGAGCGGTGCCCGGCCGTCCCAGTGGCACTGCCAGCCAGCCGGCCATGCCGGCCAGGGCCGGCGCAGGTGCAGCTGGCTGCGCCAACGTCGGATTTCACTGCCCGCCCAGGCAAAGCAGGCGCCATCGTCGCCAAACAGCAGTTCGCCTTCGATCGCCGCGACACCGGAGGCGGGCAGCGGCCGATGCCCACGCTGGGCCACCCAGCGTCGCAGCATCCGCGCGCGTTGCGCCGGCGCCTGCGATTGCAGGGTGGCAAGGTCCAGGCTGTCGCCGCTGCCGTCGACGGCGGCATCGAGCAACTCATCATCGTGCGCCGCGAGCAGGGCGCTGGCCTCGCCACTGAGGGTGGCGCTGCGCGCCAGCGCAGCGTCGGCATGGGGCCAGCGCTGGCGTAGCAAGGGGAGCACGTGGCGACGCAGGAAATTACGATCGTGCGCGTCGTCGTCGTTGCTGGGATCTTCGATCCATGACAGGCCATGCGCTTGCGCATAGCCCCGCAGCGTCGAACGCGGGACATCCAGTAGCGGGCGCCACAGTTGTCCGGCGCCAAGCGCGCGTTGGGCCGCCATGCCGGCGAGCCCTTCGCTGCCGGACGCCCGCAACGCGCGCAGCAGGAAGGTTTCGGCCTGGTCATCGCGATGCTGCGCCAGGGCCAGCCATTCGCCGGCGTGCAGTACGGATTCGAAGGCAGCGTGGCGTGCCAGGCGGGCGGCACCTTCCAGGCCCAGTCCGCGGTCGCGATGGACGGTGACTTCGCGCATTTCCAGCGTGATGCCCCAGGTCTCGCACAACGACCGGCAATGCGCGCGCCACCGGGACGCGTCCGGATGCAGGCCATGGTCCACATGCAAAGCGCGCAAGCCGGCCTGGCGATAGTCCGGGTGTTGCGCGAGCAGGTGAAGCAGCACCGTCGAATCCAGTCCGCCGCTGTAGCCGACCAGCACCGGTCCCGGTGCCTGCGCCGGCAATACCTGGGCAAGGGAATCGGCAGCGCTCATGCGGCTCGATCGCTCGTGCGCCCGCGCCACCGCCGTGTCAGTGGCAGGCCGACGCGGCGGGAGGCGCAAACGCTTCGGTGACGGTGAGCGGAATTCACCCGCTCATTGTGCCGCGTTGCGCTCGAAGCGTTGCGGGGCCGGCAGGTCCACCGGCACACCGGCGCTGTCGCAGGTGTCCAGCGCGCAGAGGCGCTGGCGCAGCTTGGGGGTGGCCTGGACGATCACGTGGTAGATCACGTTCTCCTCCAGCGTGCCGCGGAAAGATGCACTGCCCGGGCCGGTCGCCCAGATCCCGACATCCTCGCCGCCATGGGTTTCGGACTTGAGCGGCACCAGGCTTTCCTGCATGTAACTTGGCGCGGCGGTGTCGACGTGGGTCAGGTCGGGGCGGCCCACGCGCGGCTCGAAGCTGCTGGGCTCGTGGTTGAATCGCTTGGGGCCTTCCGGCTGCGCGTTGCTGGCACCGGTGTTGCCGGGGCCGTTGGCGTAGCTGAGGGTGGTGAAGGGCAGGCCGGTCAGGTCGCGGGCGTACTGGCTGCGATCACCGTCTTCGCCGCCCAGGCCGCGGACCTTACCCAGGATCGGATTGCCGCGCACCGGGTAACCGACGAAGTTGAGCGTGTGCGAGTGGTCGGCGGTGACCACGATCAAGGTGTCGGCCGGTGCGGTTTCCACCGCCACACGCACCGCATCGGACAGCGATACGGTTTCGTCCAGCGCCCGGAACGCATTGCCGGCGTGGTTGGCGTGATCGATGCGGCCACCTTCGACCATCAGCACGAAACCGTTGGGATCGCCCGAGAGGTGTTTGATCGCGCTGCGGGTCATCTCGGTCAGGCTGGGCTCGCCTTGGGGGCCCTGCTTGCGGTCATGTTCGTACTGCATGTGGTCGGCCTCGAACAGGCCCAGCAAAGCCGGTGCGCGTTCGGCCGCCTGCAGTTGCGCTTCGTTCCAGGCATAGGCGCCCTGCGGATGGGCCTGCTTCCATTCGGCGATCAGGTCGCGCCCGTCCAGGCGCAGTCCGACCTTGTCGTCGTATTCCGGGTCGCGCTCGCCGGCGGGCATGAACTCACTGCGCCCGCCGCCCATCACCACCAGCGGACCGCGCCCGTAGCGGGCGGTGGACAGCAGTTGCTGGGCGATGTCGCGGCAGCCGGCGTCACGGGCGCTCTGCGGCACGTCGGCATCGTTTTCCCAGTTGCGTTCGGGCGTGTGGGCATAGGTGGCCGCCGGCGTGGCATGGGTGATGCGCGTGGTGGTCACGATGCCGGTTGCCATGCCCGCACTGTCGGCCAATTGCAACCAGGTCAGCAGACCCTTGTCGAGGCTGCCGGCACAATCGTCGCGGGACCCGGCGCTCACGCCGATGGCGCCCATATGGGTCTTCACCCCGGTGGTGATGGCCGTCATCGTGCCGGCCGAGTCCGGTGTCTGCGAATCGGTGTTGTAGGTCTTGCTGAAAGCGGTGGCGGGGAATTGCTCCCACGACAGCATATTTTCTTCGCCCGGCCCGCCCTTGCGCTGGCCGTCGAGGATGCGCGCGGCAGCCACGGTGGTCAGGCTCATGCCATCGCCCAGGAACAGGATGACGTTCCTGGCCCGGCCCGCCATCGCGCCGTTGGCGGCCGCACGCGCTGCGCCGCTGCGATACCACCACTGCGGGGTCTCCTGGCCCGGGTGCTGGATGGGCGGGACGGTCACCACCACGGCCGGCGGCGCTGCGGCGCTCGGGCGGGGTGAGCTGCTGGCGCAGGCGGCCAGCAACAGGGTGGAAAGCAGGCTCAGCGCGGGAGCAACGTGTTTCATGTGGGGGCAAGCTCGCGAGGGAACACCGCCATTATGAACGGGCGCGCACGACATGCTGGTGACACCCATCACTGACGCGACGTTGTTCCAGTGTTGGCGTCGCCGCTGCGGGCCACTTGGGCTAAGGTTCCAAACTTCCTCTCGCCTTCTGGTCGCTCCATGAAGCTGGTTTCCGCCTGGTTCCGCATTCCTTTCTGGCAGCGCGTGGTCGCCGGCTTCGTCCTGGGTGCGCTGGCCGGTTGGGGGATGGGTCCGGCGGCGGCGACCTGGTTCGGCCCGCTGGGTGATTTGTACGTCACCTTGATCAAGATGATCGCCGTGCCGCTGGTGTTCTTCGCGGTGATCAATGCGATCTCCGCGTTGCACGGACAAAAATCGGTGGCCGCACTGGGCGGGCGCACGTTCCTGTGGTTCCTGGTCACGGCTGCATTGGCGGTGTGCGTGGGCCTGGCCGTGGGCACGATCATGCAGCCTGGCGCCGGCCATTTCGGCCTGCAGGTGGATTCGACCTGGACACCCCGCGATGTCCCCAGCCCGATCCGCGTGCTGCTGGACGTGGTGCCGTCCAACCCGTTCTACGCGCTGACCGGCATCGGCACCAAGACCAACGCGGCCGGCGAGACGGTCCTGGCGGCCGGTCGAGGCTCGATCCTGCCGGTGATCTTCTTCGCGGCGCTGCTGGGCTTTGCGATGGTCAAGCTGGGCGAGCGCGTGGCCGAGGCCCGCAAGCTGGTCGGCCAGATGAGCGAGATCATGATCCAGGTCACCCGCTTCGTGCTCGAGGTGACCCCGATCGGCACCTTCGGCCTGATCGCCGGCCTGGTGGGCGCCTATGGGTTCGAGAAGCTGCTGCCGCTGGGCAACTTCGTGCTGGCGTTGTACCTGGCCTGTGCCATCCACATCGTGTTCGTCTACGGCAGCCTGCTGCTGATGCACGGGCTCAATCCGTTGAAGTTCTTCCGCGGCGCCGCCCCGGGCATGCAGGTGGGGTTCGTCAGCTCGTCGAGTTTCGCGGCAATGCCCGTGGCGATGCGCTCGATCACCCACAACCTGGGCGTCAACAAGGATTACGCCGCGTTCGCCGTGCCGCTGGGTGCCAGCATCAAGATGGACGGGTGCGGTGCCATCTATCCCGCGCTATGCGCGGTGTTCATTGCCCAGTACACCGGCGTGCCGTTGACCGCGGACCAATACTTCATCGTGCTGATCGCCTCGGTGCTGGGCAGCTTCGGCACCGCGGGCGTACCGGGCACGGCCGTGGTGATGGCCACCGTGGTGTTGAGCGCGGCCAACCTGCCACTGGAAGTGATCGGCTATCTGTATGCCATCGACCGCGTGCTGGACATGATGCGCACGATGACCAACGTGACCGGGCAGATGCTGGTACCGGTGCTGGTGGCCAAGGAGACCGGCCTGCTGGACCGCGCGACCTACGAACTGGCCTCCAGCAACGTAGGCATCGAAGAGCCGCCAGTCGACGGCCAGACGCCACCCCGGGCGTTGTAACGGTGTAAACCCACGGCTGTATCGCCAGTGTTACAGGGGGGCGCCAAGCCACGCCCCACAAGCCTCGGCGATTCATGAACGCGCGTCCGGGGCACGCGATCGGCCACGCAGGCTGTAACTACTGGCACGACGGACACCGGCTCGTCGACATCACAAGTTACTGAAAAACAACGTTGTTTTAGGTTGGCACGATTGGTGCTCCTGCTCTGGGCGTTAGCTCACAGGGGACAACCCATGGACAGCCCGAACACCCGGCGGACGCCTTTCCCACCAGCCTTGCTGGTGATCCTGTTGCTGGTGGGCGCTACGCCCTGCCTGGCGCAGGAAGGGCGGCTGGCCAGCGGTGCAAAGGATGCCCCGGTGGGTGCGGGTGCGCGCGTTGGCATCCAGGGTCAGTCAGGGGAAATGGTGCTGCTGCGGGATGTGGCGACGCGGCCGGCGTATCGGCCCGCGCCGCCGGGCATCGCGCTGATCGCCAATCCTTCCCCCACTCGTGAGCTGTCCAACACCTTGGGCACGGATGACGGATTCGCCGAGCTGTCCGATGACGACTTTGCCGCCATGGGATCCGGCAACGGCGCGGTCGGCGCGGTGCCGCAGCCTGGCCACACCACCACGGTGGAGCGGATGACCAACGGCGTGGTCGGCAGCACGCTGGGCCGCGTTGCAGGTAGCGACGGCCTGCTGTCGGGCAACAACCTCAGCCAGAGCATCAACGGCCCGGTCGGAGCGGTGGGCAATACCACCCGCGGCATCGGCGACCACGTGCTGGGTGCCTTGTCGCAATTCCCGATGTTGGGACAGCCGGCCAACGCCGGTGGGCCGGGGCACTGAGATGCGCGCACTGGCTATTTTCGCAACCGCATTCCTGGCTGCGACCGCGCTGTCGGCGCAAGCGCAGTCGCGCGACGGCTACGCACAGATGCTGGGCTACCTGGCCGACAGCCGCATCGATGGGCGCGCGCTGTCCGGCGCCACCGGCGCCATTGCGGTGAACCAGGCGGCCGGCGATCTGAATCTGCAGGCCAACCTGCGGGCGCTGGCCACCGGCGGCCGCGCCAGCGGCTCGGTGCAAGCGGCGCAGGTGCGCGCCGCCAATCATTACGACGGCGCGCTCCGCGGCGCCTCGGCCACGTTGGCCGGCGACGCGCTGTCAGGCGCCAGTGGAATCGCTTCAATCAATCAAGCCAGCGGCAGCGGCAACGCGGAGTTGAATACCGTCGTCGCCGTGCTGGCGGACCAGGGCATACGCGAAACGAACGATGAGGCATTGGCTTCGTTCGCGTCAGCAGGGGGGCAGGGCGGTGCCGAAGAAGGCCAGCCCGTAGGTCCGCGCAACGTCGGCGTTTCGTCGACGGCGCTTCGCGGGTTCGACGGTGTCCTGCAACTCAATCAAATCGCGGGCTCAGGCAACGCGACAGGCAATCAGTTGAGCCTGTCCGTGCAAGACGGCCCGTGAATCGTGTCACCACCCGATAGTCAGCACAAAGAAGAGGGCACCATGAAAGCGAATCTCAAATGGACGGTACTCGCCATGGCCGTTTCCACGCTGGTCTTCAGCGCGGCAGCCAGTGCGGTGGACAACCAGGACGCAAGCGCGTTCATCAATCACTACCACAACGTGGTTGAGAACCGCACCAACACCAACCTCAATACCAACTACAACACGAACGTAAACACCGATGTCGATACCGATATCGACACCGACATCGCGACCAACATCGACACCGATGTAGACACCGACGTCGACAACAACATCACCAACGACTGGAACACGGACGTGGACCTGGCGCTCGATGCGAAGGCCAAGCTGCGCTATGACGGCAGCCGCGTCGATGACGACACCAACATCACCTACGACGAAAGCCACAACTACGACGAAACCCGCAACGTTACGGTCAACGAAAGCTACAACGTTGATGGCGACGAAGGCCGCGAAAAGAACAACCACGGCCAAGACGCCAACGTCGAGCGCGATACCCGCCTGACGACCGACATCACCCTGACCGGCGACCCGACCGTCAGCGGCGAACTGGAAATCGACTCGGCCGCCACCGCGCTGATCGACAACCGCCAGTCGACCAGTGACAACAAGGGCATCAACGACAAGTTGAGCAATGATGCGTCCATCAGCGACGACGTCGCCTCCGAGGCCTCCGGCAACCTGGGCTTCAACGTGGCCGCCGGCGACAACAACTCGCAGGACAACGCCGCCGCGCTGTCGGCTGCCGACAGCAGCTTCGCATTCGGCATGGCCGATGCGGCTGTATTCGTCAACCAGGATGGCTTTGACAACACGACCATCAACAAGGGCGTGACCAATGCCGCGGCCATTGGCGACAACGCCTTCAACACGGCGACGGGCAACATCGGTGCCAACGTGGCTTCGGGCAACAACAATGCCCAGAAGAACTCGCTGTCGGCTTCGGTGGCCACCGCTCGCGTAGCGACGGCGGCGATCTCGTCGAACCAGGTCTCCTCGGGCAACTTCACCAAGAACGAGGGCACCGTCGAGAAGTACACCGATTCGACCGACGTCACGCTGCGCGGCTCTGTGCGCGGCCTGACCGCGGCCGTCGGCGTCGGCGGCTATGAAGGCACGGCTTCGGGCGATACCGAAGGCACCGGCAATTCGTACCAGAAGGACAACTTCTATCTGGATACGTGGACCGGCGCGCTTGACCATCCGAGCGGCGAAGAAAGCGGCCATATCGACATGGACAACGAGATCCAGAATGCGGTCGACAACCCGTATGCGGACGGCGTGGGCGGCATCGCTTTCGACAACGACAGCGAAGGGACCTACGAGGGCACCGAGGAAGGCGATCTGGGCTTCGTGGAGCTCGGCGTGGCCGACCTGTATGCCTCGCTCAGCGGCACCGTGCGCAGCACGCAGTGGATCGTGGTCGATGCGACCAACACCGCTTCGCTGTCGGGCAATGCGTTCGCCAGCGCCTCCGGCAACATCGGCGTGAACGTCGCCTCGGGCACCGGCAACCTGCAGGCCAACAGCCTGGCCCTGGCCGTGGCACAACCGTCCACCGGCGGTCCGCCCCCGGGTGGCGGTGGCGAAGAGTGAGTTTGTCCGGCTTGATGCTTAACCGGCGTTAGGAGCAACAAACCCGGCCATCCGCCAATGGCCGGGCCACCCCGGAAGCCCCCGTTCCTAGTCCCCCTGGGACGGGGGCTTCCAACCTAAGGGAAGCCCGTGCGATGAACCGTTTGCTGTTGTGGTGCCTGTGCATGCTGGCCTGTGTTGCGCCACGCGCCTTTGCCGGCGATATCGCGTTCGCGGGGGTGCTGCCCAATGGCGCGTTGTACAACGGCCAGGTGCAGAGCATGCAGGAAACGCGCTACCGCTACCTGGTGCGCCAACACACCGACTACAGCTGCGGCGCGGCGGCGCTGGCCACGATCCTGCGCTATGGGTACAACCTGGACGTGGATGAAAGCACCGTCATCGAAGGGATGATGGGGGTGTCGGACCCGGAGATCGTCCAGCAGCGTGGTTTCTCGTTGCTCGACATCAAGCGCTATGTGGAATCGCTGGGCATGCGTGGCCGCGGTTACCGCATCAATGAAGATCGCCTGCGCAACCTGCGCGTGCCGGGTCTGGTGTTGATGGACGTGCGCGGATTCCGCCACTTCGTCGTGCTCAAGCAGGTCATCGACGATCGCGTCGAGATCGCCGACCCGATTTTGGGCAATCGCAATATTCCACTGTCCGAGTTTCTGCAGGCATGGCCGTCGCAGGCCGTGTTCGTGATCATCGGCAGCGATTTCGACCGCAACACGGTGTTGCTGCAACCCAGCGAACGACCCAGTGCCCGCGCGTTGTATGCGCGGCAGGGGCCGATTACCGAATCGGAGCTGGTCGATTTCGGCTTCACCCATGCCGATCTGTTTTGAATGCTTTGAAGGAGTAGTGAAATGAGCAATCCGACCCCGCTGCTGCTGGCCATTGGAGCGGCCTTGTTGCAGACCACTTTCCAGGTTCACGCCGAATCGGCGCGCGAAGACTCGCCCTCGCCCCCGGGGCAGGGCATTACCGAAATCTCCGATGACGAATTGGCCGACATGCGCGGCCGCTACACGGTCAGCGGCAACACCGTGGCCTGGTTTGGCGTATCGATGATTTCCACCTGGCAGAACCAGGCCGGGCAGGTGCTGGAAAGCACGATGACCGTGGGCATGGATTTCCGCCACGGCGGCAACGCACCCAAGGTGACCTTTACGCCCACCGTGAACATCACCGACGCCAACGCGCCGCTGCCCCAAAGCGCAGCCGATGCGGTGAAGACGGCGGTGGTCGCCGCGCCGGCACCCGCTGCGCCCGCGGAACAGGCGGACACGCAAGTGGCCGCGACCACGCAAGTGGCACCCCAGTCGCCAGCACCCGCTGGCACCGATACGACCGCGACACCTCAGGTCGCCGCCACCCCGGCGCAACCGCAGCGTGGGACCGACGCCAGTGGCCTGCAGAACGTCTCGGGCCTGGTGCAAAGCGTGCAGGTGGCCGGCGACCGCAATGTCGCCAGCAATGCGACGAGCCTGACCGTGCGCAATGGCGCCATACCCGACGCGGCGCAGAGCGCGGTGCAGGGTGCGACCGGCGGAACGACAAGCACGACCAACGGTGCGGCTACCGCCTCGGCGAGCTACGCCAACGGCACGGCCGGCGTGTTGCTGCTGATCGCCGGGCAAGGCGAGGTCCAGCAGTGGATCCGCAATGGCAGCGTAGGCCAGAGCATCCAGCTCACCGGTGACGCGCAACACGTCAGCAACCGGCTGCAGCTGGACCTGGTCCGGCAAACCTTATCCGACAACGCACCGCTGACCCAGAACGTCGCCCAGGCGATTTCTCTGGCACGCGGCATGGGGCCGATGGGCCAATAGTGGCCAGGGACGCTTCGATCAACTGACCGCGCCGTGGCGGCGACGGGGGAGAAGATGTGATGCAAAGGAAAATGCAATGTGGTGCGCTGGCCTGGGCAACTTTGGCCGCGTTGTGGGGAACCAGCGTCCCGGCGATGGCCCAGCAGGCCACCCCGCCCGCACAACCCCGGCGCGCCCCAACGCCGTCCCCTGCGCCTGCACCTGCACCGCAATCCTCGGCCGCTGCGCCGGTGACGGCGCAGGACGCGGCCGATGTGCAGCAGTTGCTGTCGGAGCTGGAAACCCTCAAGGCCAGCTATGCCCAGGAAGTGCGCCGCCTGCGCGAATTGGACATGCAGGTGCAGGCGATGCAGGCGCGGTTGGCCGGCAAGACCGCAGGCCTCTCCACCGGCCCACTCGCGGCCAGCGCGGCTCCCGCCGCGGCGGCGGCCACGGCAGCGGTGGATGCAGAGGCGCAGGGCAGGACATCGGCTCCGCCTGCGGCGGGATACGCCAGCAGCGCCGCCGAGGGCCAACAGGTCAAGCAGGAATCGCGACGCAGCGTGGACGACGTCAAGCAACAGGCGCGCGCGCTGTTCAACCAGAAGCTGACGATCGAGAACAGCCTTACTTACGCTCGCTACGACCGCAAGTTGCTCACCCTCAACGGCTTCCTGGCACTGGATGCGATCTTCCTGGGCAACATCGCCATCGAGAACGTCGAATCCGATTCGCTGACCTACAACCTGGCCGCACGCTGGGGCGTGACGCCGCGGATCAACCTCAACCTGGACATGCCCTACCTGCAGCGCAAGACCATCTACCAAAAGGGTGGGGCAGGCGGTTCGGCCGCGGCGATCGCGCAGGAAGAAACCACCGGCGGTGGACTGGGCGACATCGCCCTGAGCGGCAACTACCAGTTGTTCGCCGAGCAAGGCCGAGTGCCCGAGACGGTGCTGACCTTCGGCGCCACCGCGCCGACCGGACGCGAACCCTACGGCCTGGACTGGCGGGTGCTGGAGCGCGATGACGACCAGTTCATCCGCTTCGCCGTGCCCAGCAAGCAACCGACCGGCAATGGGGTATGGCAGGCCAACGTCGGCGTGTCGGCAGTGAAGACTGCCGATCCGGCCATCCTGTTTGCCAATGCCGGTTTCATCTATTCCTTCGACCGCAGCTTCGACGACATCGACAGCAATCCGGACACGATCAATCCCGGCGACGTGGGATTGGGCAATTCCTGGTACTTCGGCGCCGGCGTGGCGTTCGCGTTCAACGAGCGCACGAGCTTGAGCATTTCATTCAGCGACAAGTTGAGTGCGCGTGCGTCGACCCGCTACAAGGGCGGGCCGTGGACGAAGATCATCGGCAGTGATGCGAATGCGGCCACATTCAATCTGGGCGTGACTTATGCGCTGAACTCCCATGCGACGTTGGTGAGTCAGTTGGGGATTGGGTTGACGCCGGATGCGCCGGATTTCAGTTTGGCGTTTAGGGTGCCGTATATGTTGTGACTGGGTGCGCTTGATTGCGCTTGATTGCGCTTAGATCAAGGGCTTCCACGCCCTTTGGGCGCGGGTCACTTTCTTTGCTTGTGCAAAGAAAGTAACCAAAGAAACACACTCCCACAGCGCGAGCCGAAGCGGTGGAGCTGCTTCGGTGCCCTTGCGCTCCTCGGTGATTAGGGGCACGGCGCGCGAACTCGCTTCGCTCAGACAACGCGCACCTCTTCGGCCCCTAATCCCCTGCGGTGCTCGGCTCGGCTGACGGGAGGGGG
>DASWQJ010000179.1:0-1628 GCA_036403795.1 Stenotrophomonas sp. | reverse complement strand
CAGATTCAAGCGCGGCAGGATTTTGTGGGTTCGTCGGCAGCGGGCAAATAGAGCTGAGGTGACCCCTACCGCGGGCATTTTTTTCTACTGCCTGTTCTGTTGGACAGGGACAGGAGCATTTAATCTACGGGTAAGGGCTTGTAATTACCCACGCTCCTATTTCGAACTGAGGCTCAGGCGGACACGGTCTGAAGGATTGTGTTGAACGCGTTGGTCCCCGGGCCGAGACGAGCCGTGTCAACGACCGTGCGAATGGCCGCTTCGCCCTCAGCAGCCCACAGGGCCCGATAGCCGTTGGTCACCTTGCGCTGAATCACGGCGGGCCTGAGGGCGCGTTCGCAGGCATTGTTGGTCGCCTCAACCATGCCGGGCCAGTGGGCGAAGGTCAGAAGCTGATCGCGGGCGCGCCGGAACTTGTTCTGAAGGTCGCGGGCCAGATCGCAGGATGTCGGCGCGGTCAGGATCACGTCCAGACTTCGCTCCAGGGCGCGGCGCTTGCGGGCGATGCTCGAGGCGGCCAGCGTTGCGATCCCGTCCGCCAGGGCGAAGGCCCGGTGCAGCCACAGCTTGAGGCGCGATGGCACGACGTCCGCGCTCGCCTCATCGGCATAGGCGACGTCGCGGGCGAGATGGGCCAGGCAGGTCTGGTGCGCGTCGGCATGGCCCTGTTGTGCGCTGTAGCGATCGGAACACCAGACCTCGGGTCGGTGCCCGTCCATCAGGGTCCGGACCACGATAGCGCCCCGTGTCGGAGAGGCGTGATGGACCACCGCCTCGGAGCAGCGAAACACCCAATGATAGGCGTTGGAGCCTTCGATCCGGACCCCGGTCTCATCGGAGGCGATGACCTTGGCCTGGCGCAACGCCGCGACAGCCTTGTCCCGCGCGGCCGCGAAAGCGCCCTGCGTCCGGCGCAGCATGGTCATCAGGCCGCCTTGGCTGAGCGTGAGACCGAAAAGGTCGGCGAATGCGCGTTGCAGCCGCTCGTAGGACAGGGTCTGGAAGGTCTTGAGATAGCTCGCCACGGCATGGACGCGCGGCCCAAACGGCGTCCCCTTTGCAGCGTCCGGCACGGGGGCGACCACCCGCGTCCCGCAGGACGGACAGCAAACCGCAAGACGCCGATGGCGCTCGATCCAAGGCTTGATCGCAGGAAGCTCGATCGTGTCATGTTCGCTGACGGTCCAGGCGGGAAGATCGCTCGACAGCCTGGCGCGGCAGCACGGGCATTGGTCCGGCTGATGGTCGACGAGACGATCGACATCCTGGCTCATGGCGCGGCTGTGACCTTCATGTCCCGGCTTGGCGCCACCGGGCTTGGCCTGATCCCGACGCTCCTTGCGATCCGTCGCGGGCGGCTTTGAGGACGTGCGCGAGGTTTTCTCCGGCCGCTGCAATCGCAGCACCAGCTCGATCAATTCTTCCTTGCTCAGACGCTCAAGATCACTGCGGCCCATGAGAGCAAGGAATCAGCGAAACCCAGTTCGCGCAAGGGCCTGGGTAATTACGGCGCAAGCTCCCTGCTGACAGTCTGCAGGAAGGGGAGCGCTAAAGTCGCGACCACGAAATTCGATGGGAGGATTAGATGGTTCATTACAACGTTTCATCAAGTTTCTACCGGAATACTT
>DASWQJ010000178.1:0-4640 GCA_036403795.1 Stenotrophomonas sp. | reverse complement strand
CGAATCGCTGGGTCATGGCTTCGATCATGGCTTGAAACGCCGTGTCGCCCAACGCGCGTTGCTGTTGGAGGTGGCGGCGGATGTCCAGCAATTCCTCCTCCGGGATGGAGGTGCCAAGTAGCTGCAGGTAATGCGCGGCTCGCGTGTCCGGCGTGCTGCCCAGCGCCAACCACGCAGGATGTGGCTTCAGCAGTGTGTCCGACCTCAGGCCCAAGTGCGCTGCGCAACTGGACCATCGATAGGTTGCGGGATCGTCGACCATGCGCGCGCGGGTTGGGTTGAGCTCGATGTAACGCTGGCAGCGCAGGACGTAGGTTTCACTGTCTACCAGGCTTGCCCGGTATCGACCCTCCCACAGGGTGCCTGTGCGTTCGTGACGAGCGTTGAATATGGGCACGTATCGGCGGCCCAGGATTTGCATCAGCCGGGCGACGGCGCCGGCCGAACCGGGCGTTGCCAGCAGGTGGACGTGATTGTCCATGAGCACGTACGCGTGCAGTTGGCAGTGCGTGGCGCGTAGCGCCTCGCCCAGGAGAAATAGATAGTTGCGTCGATCCTGGTCGTCGAGGAAGCACGGCAGCCGGTTGTTGCCTCGCTGCACGATGTGTCGAGGAACGCCGGGGAGATCGATGCGAGGTAGCCTGGCCATGGAGCTCAGGATCGGCGGGTTTGACCGAGGGTGTTATCACCGAATCTCGCAGGCACACGTGGGCCTGGGCTGTGGGGCGGTGTAGGGACCTTGTTGTCGTTCGAGCGCCGCTGTGGGAAGTGAACCTGACCCCGTTTTGGGCTTCGCGAAAACACGACGCGGGGATAACGAATGACGGTGCAGCCTTGGGTGGCGGTGACTTCCACCGTTTCCCTCCGGAGCAGGTAGATGGCCAATCAGCAGAACCCCAACAAGCAGCAGGGCGACAACACGGACGCGCAGGACCAGTCGCAGCGCCGTGAGCAACAGCAGCAACAGCAGCAGGGCGGCAAGGACGAAGAGGAAGAATAAGCAAGGCGATGAATTGCTTGGCGAAGGGCTGCGGAAACGCAGCCCTTTTGGTTATCTGGATATTCTAAATCGGTTACCTGCGCCCGACGCCGGCCGGCGGGTGGGCAGAAAACTCCACATGCGCTTCGCAAACGCATCTCGCCTCTTTCACATCCGCTCGCGCAGCCTCCCGCTGCAAGCTGCAACGCGCAGCATTCAAGCCAGAGTGAGTTAGGAATGAATACACCAGGCGGTTACGCCACCCGAGATCCCTACGCTGCCGATACCGTGGCAGTGATTGCTACTTCCGACGGGGCAGGCGCTGCGCCACAGAGTGCGGTGTCGTGGGGCGCGATTCTGGCAGGTGCGGCCGCGGCTGCTGCGCTGTCTCTGATCCTGGTCATCCTGGGGGTGGGGTTGGGCCTGTCCTCGGTTTCGCCCTGGGCTTTTGAAGGCGTGTCCGCCGAGACGTTTGGGTGGTCCAGCATTGCATGGCTGACGTTTACGGCCATCGCCGCGTCCGGCTTGGGGGGCTACCTCGCCGGCCGGCTGCGCACCAAATGGATGGCGCTGCATACCGACGAGACCTATTTCCGCGATACCGCCCACGGCTTCGTGTCGTGGGCGGTGGGTACGTTGCTGGCCGCGGGCCTGCTGACCAGCGCCATCGGCGGAATCCTGGGTGCCGGCGTCAAGGTGGCCGGTGCGACCGCAGGCGCAGCGGCTTCGACCGCTGGCGGGCTGGCCGCGGTGGGTGCCGGTTCGGCCGCCGGCGTCACGGGCGTGGACCGGCAGGACGGTGATCTGCAGTACTGGGTGGACTCGCTGTTCCGCTCCAACGCCGCGGCGCCGTTGGCTGCCGATCCGTCCGCTTCCACGGCGTCCGGTGCGATGCCGCAACCGCCGGCAGCCGGTGCCGTGTCGCCGCGTCCGATGGCAGGTCCGGATCGTGGTTCGGACCGTCGGGATGTGCGCGGCGAGGTCAATCGCATCGTGGTCAATAGCCTGCGGTCGAACACGATGGACCCGGCCGATACGCAGTACCTGGGCCAGTTGGTGGCCATGCAGACCGGGCTGAGCCAAGCCGAGGCACAGGCCCGCGTGACTGACGTGCAGACGCGCATGCGGGTGGCCATCGACAAGGCCAAGCAGACTGCCAAGCAGGCTGCAGATGATGCACGCAAGGCAACGGCTTACGCGGCGCTGTGGCTGTTCATCACGCTGCTGATCGGTGCGTTCAGTGCCAGCCTGTTCGCCACTTGGGGCGGCCGTCGTCGCGATCTCTGAATAACTCGATCCACCTGGAGGAAAGAAGATGAAGTACTTACTGCTATGGATGATCGGGATTCCGATCCCGGTGCTGTTGTTGATCGCGCTGCTGCGCTGATCGACTGAATGTTGAGCATCAGGCCGCCAAGAGGCGGCCTGATGCTTTGGGATAACGGGGTCAGGTTGGTTTTCCTTGTGGTTGTGGGGGCGCACAAGAGTGATGCCGACACCGAGTACATCGCCCGCGAGGATCGGGCAACCAAGACCGCCTAACTGCGTGGAGCAATCAAGAAGTGAACCTGACCCCGTTGTGGGCGACGGCCAGGGCGAGCAAGGAAGTGAACCTGACCCCGTTTTGGGCGGGGCCTGCTTGGAGCCATGCGGCGATGTAGCCGTCTGGTCGGATGAGGATCCAGTCGCCGAGGGCTGGGGAGTAGGCTTGAGCGAATTGGCCGTGGGCGTCGATCAGGTCGTCGTGGGGGCCGATGCGATGGACTTGCACACCGGCTGGGACGGGCATCTGGCCTTGGGCAACGCGATAGCCGAGCAAGGTCCAATGCGTGCCGGCGAATAGATCGAACAAGCGTCTTTGCTGCCCGGCGGCACCGAGCAGTACGGCGTCCGGTGCACGATCGCCTGCTCGCAGGCCGTCATGGCGCTGTGGAATTTCAAGCGCCAGGGAACGGCCGGCGTATCCCAGGTCCAATTGCTGCACGTCGCGGCCGCGACTGAAATCGCCGCGCTTGGCGTTGTCCAACAGTCTGGTGGATAAGCCCAGCATTTCCGCGGCGATCGGGCGCCGCTCCTCTTCGTAGGTGTCGAGCAGCGCATCTGGTGCGCCACGGAGAACGGCTGCGAGTTTCCACCCAAGGTTATAGGCGTCCTGCACGCTGGTGTTGAGCCCCTGTCCGCCGGTCGGTGGATGGGTGTGCGCGGCGTCGCCCGCCAGGAACACCCGGCCATCGCGATAGCGATCGGCAAGCCGGGCATTCATTTGGTAGGCCGAGGCCCAGGATACTTCGCTGATGCAAAGGTCTTGGCGGCCGCTACGCTCGCGAACCATCGTCTGTAATCCCGCGGCCGACACGTCGACTTCGCCCTCCAGCGGGACCGGCGCCTGGACTTGGAACCAGTCCGTGCCGGCCAATGGGCAAACAGAAAGTCGCTGCAGGTTCGACGACTCGTTGAAATGATGCCAGGCGTCGCGCGGCAGTCCCGTCAGCACCACATCGGCGACGACGGCGCGCATGCCTAGCGTCTTGCCAGGAAAGTCGATGCCCAATGTGTTGCGCACGAGACTGCGACCGCCGTCGGCGCCGATCAGATAGCGCGCGCGGATCGTCTCCTCCTGGTGCGACGTGGTGATGTGTGCGGTGACCCCGTCGGAATCCTGTTTGAACGACACCAGCGCGAGCCCGAATTCCGGCGCGTGCCCCAGCGCCGCCAGCCGCTCGCGCATGACTTGTTCGGTGAGGAACTGCGGAACCATCAAGGGCTGCTGATAGGGCTCGCCGGGCGTGGCGGGGCCGCCTTGGATAATGGCAGTGTCGGTGTGGCTGCCATCGGGCTGATAACGGCGCGCAGGCGGGTAGAGGCCGCCGATGGCGAACAGGCGATCCACGATGCCCAGGTCTTCGAAGAGCTCCTGGGTGCGCGGCTGGATGCCTTTGCCGCGAGAGCCGTGGAAGGGCGCCTCAAGCTGGTCGATCAGTCGAAAGGCGATGCCGCGACGGGCCAGTTCGATGGCCAGCGTGAGGCCAGCCGCGCCGGCGCCGGAGATCAGTACGTCAGTGGTGGTGGAAGTCATTGCCGTCTCCAATAGGTGTACGATGCACCTAATTGGAGGGATGTTATGGCTGCCGGCAAGAAAGTGCAAGATACACATATCTCGGCCCAGCTGAAGTCGCTGCACGGCTCATTGATCAGCATCGTGAGCGTGATGAACCGGCCGAAGAACGATGAGCGATTGATCCGCGAGGCGGGGATCAAGTTGGACCAGGCGTTGTTCCGGCTCCTGGTGGTGATCGAGCGAATGGGTCCGATCGGGGTGGTGGAACTGGCCGACCGCGTGGGGCGCGACTACACGACGGTGAGTCGGCAGGTGGCCAAACTGGCATCGCAAGGGCTGGTGATCCGTACCGAAAACGCGGCTGACCGGCGCATGCGCGAGGCAGTGATATCACCTGACGGCAAGGCGATGACCGACCAGCTGGACCAGGCGCGCGAGCGAATGGGCCGGGAGATCTTCAAGGCGTGGCCGCAGGAGGACCTGGCCGCGCTGGTGCGCCTGATGCGGCAGTTTGCCGATGGCCTGGAGGCGCAGGAGACGAGCGCCGACTAGCGAATAACGGGGTCAGGTTCACTTTTTCCGGCGCGCTGAGGCAGGAATAAC
>DASWQJ010000177.1:0-53726 GCA_036403795.1 Stenotrophomonas sp. | reverse complement strand
AACCAACCGCCCACACCCTCCGCGCCCTCAACAAAAAAACCCAACTCGCAAGCCACAATCCAAAAGCGCCAGCAAAAGGGAGAAGGCCGATATAAACGAGCCGCCCGAACCCCAATCCAAAGCCCGCGAATGCCGTGCGCCCTCTCCCCCACAGATGGGAAAAGAACCAAAAAAAACGGCCCGGAAATATCCGGGCCGTTCTTGTTTACAGACTGGTGGCGTGCGACTCAGCCTTGCATCTGCTCCAACTCGCGGCCCTTGGTCTCGTATACGAACTTCATCACGAAGAAGATCGAGATGAAAGCGGCTACGGTGTAGATGCCATAGGCGCCAGCCAGGCCGATGCTGGTGAGCAGGATCGGGAAGCTGACCGTGATGGCGAAGTTGGCGGTCCATTGCGCGGCGCCGGCCACTGCCAGGCCCGAACCGCGGATCTGGTTGGGGAACATCTCGCCCAGCATCACCCACATGACCGGGCCCCACGACATGTTGAAGAAGATCACATAGACGTTGGCCGCCACCAGCGCCAGCGTGCCCAGGCCGCCGGCCATGGCGAGCTTGCCGTTGGCATCGAGCGAGGCACTGGCGAAGGCGTAGGTGACCAGCGCCAATGCCACGGCCATGCCGATGGAACCAATCAACAACAACGGCTTGCGGCCGATCTTGTCGATCAACACCACCGTAACCAGGCAGGCGCCGATGCTCAGCGCACCGGACAGCACGTTGATCAGCAGCGCGTCGTTCTCGGAAAAGCCCACGGCTTGCCACAACACCGCACCGTAGTAGAACACCACGTTGATGCCGACCAGCTGCTGGAACACCGCCAGGCCAATGCCGATCCAGACGATCGGACGGACTTTGCCGGTGGCCTTGCTGACCAGGTCCTTGAGGCTCGGACGATGATGGTCTTCAGCGAGCGAGCTGCCGATTTCCGCCAGCTTGCTGCGCGCTTCCGACACGCCATAGAGGCGGGTCAGCACGGCCAGGGCTTCGTCGCGACGACCCTTGGCCACCAGGTAACGCGGGCTTTCCGGAATGGTCAACAACAGCAGCAGGAAGATGCCCGAGGGGATCGCCTGCATCCAGAACATCCAGCGCCACGCCGCCTGGCCCAGCCACAGCGCCTCGGTCGAGGTACCGGCCGCGCGTGCCAGCAGGAAGTTGCTGAGGAAGGCGCAGAACAGACCGCTGATGATCGCGATCTGCTGCACCGTCGCCAGCCGCCCGCGATAACGCGCGGAAGCTACTTCGGCGATGTAGGCCGGCGACATGACGCTCGCCGCGCCCACCGCGAAGCCGCCCATCACCCGGGCGAACACGAACACCGCCGAGCTGTGTGCGGCGCCGGCACCGAGGGCCGACAGCAGGAACAGCACCGCGGCGATGATCAACACCGCGCGGCGTCCCCAGCGGTCGGCCAGGTTGCCGGCCAGGAACGCACCGATCGCGCAGCCCAGCAGCATCGAGGCGACTTCGAAGCCGATCCCCGCCGAGCTGGACTGGAAGGTCTGCTTGAGGCCGTCGACGGTGCCGTTGATGACGCCGCTATCGAACCCGAACAGGAAGCCGCCGATGGTGGCGACGCAACTGATCAGGATGATGAAGCGGGTGTTCTCGCCGGCGTTGGCGCCGGCCTCTAGCGGGACACTGGACATGGATTCACCAGGTTGGAACGAGGACGGGCCGCCTCAGCGGATCAGGTACTGGTTGAGCAGGTTCTCATACGCTTCCTGCCGGCCGCTGATCTGCTTCGGCTCGCCGGCCTTCGCAGCATAAGCATGCAGGTCGGCCAGGCCCAGCTTGCCCTGTTCGAAATCTCGCCCGGCACCGTTGTCGAAGCTGGCATAACGCTCCTGGCGCCATTTTTCCAACGGCGAAGCGGTCAGCAGGGCGTGCGCGACTTCCAGGCCGCGCGCGAACGCGTCCATGCCGCCGATGTGGGCCAGGAACAGGTCCTGCGGGTCGGAGGACTCGCGGCGCACCTTGGCGTCGAAGTTCAGGCCGCCCGGCTGCAGGCCGCCCTGGCGCAGGACCACCAGCATCGCACCGACCGTGTCGTACAGGTCGGTCGGGAACTGGTCGGTATCCCAGCCGTTCTGCGGGTTGCCGCGGTTGGCGTCGATCGAACCCAGCATGCCGGCGTCCGAGGCCACCTGCAGGTCGTGCTCGAAGGTGTGGCCCGATAGGGTGGCGTGGTTGGCTTCGATGTTGAGCTTGAAGTCCTTGTCCAGGCCGTGCTGGCGCAGGAAGCCGACGACGGTGGCGCTGTCGAAGTCGTACTGGTGCTTCATCGGCTCCATGGGCTTGGGCTCGATCAGGAAGTTGCCCTTGAAGCCGATGCTGCGACCGTAGTCGCGCGCCACGGTGAGGAAGCGGGCCATGTGGTCCTGCTCGCGCTTCATCTGTGTGTTGGCCAGTGCGGCATAGCCTTCGCGGCCACCCCAGAACACGTAGCCTTCGCCGCCCAGTTCAACGGTGGCTTCGAGCGCGGCCTTGACCTGCACCGCGCCGCGGGCGACGACGCTGAAGTCCGGGTTGGTGGACGCGCCGTTCATGTAGCGCGGATGCGAGAACAGGTTGGCCGTGCCCCACAACAGCTTCATGCCGGTGTCGGCCTGGCGCTGCTTGGCGATCGCCACCATGTGCTTGACGTTCTTCTCGTAGGTGCCGATGTCTTCGTGGTCCGGCGCCAGGTCGATGTCGTGGAAGCACCAGTACGGCGTGCCGAGCTTGGTGAAGAACTCGAACGCCGCGTCGGACTTGGCTTCGGCGCGCTTGAGCGGATCGCTGCCGGCATCCCAACCGTAGTTGCGGGTGCCCGGACCGAACGGGTCGGCGCCATTGCCGCAGAAGCTGTGCCAGTAGCACACCGCGAAGCGCAGGTGCTCGGCCATGGTCTTGTCGCCGATCTTCTTGTTGGCGTCGTACACCTTGAACGACAGCGGGTTGTCCGAGTCGCGGCCTTCGAAGGGGATGCGGCCGATGCCGGGGAAATATTCCTTGGCGCCGATGAAGGGTTGGTTGCTCATGGTCGTGTCCTGTCTGGCGGTAACGGGGGAACGTTGGGAGGGGAAGCTCAGGCGGCGTAGAGCGGCCGCACGGCGGTGGAAAGATGGGTCAGGAACCGTTGGTAGGCTTTGTCGTAGGCCGGTGCGCGCGCCGGGTCCGGGCGCGCGGTGAGTGCCGCATCGACGGCCAGGTGCTCGGCGACCAGCTGTTGCAGCGACAGCGGCTGGCCTTGTGCGCCACGCAGGGCCCACAGCGCCTGCAACGCGGCGCCGAAGGCGGCGCCTTCGGCCTGGCGCGGCACTTCCACCGGCAGCGCGAACACGTCGGCGACCATCTGCCGCCAGGCGGCGCTGTTGGCGCCGCCGCCGGTGAGCACGATGCGCTCGAAGGCCATGCCGCCGCGCACGAAGGCGTCGTATCCGTATTTGAGGCTGTAGGTGGCCCCCTCCATCGCGGCGCGATAGAGATTCGGCTGGGTGAGGTTTTGCGGATCCACCCCGGTCAGCACGCCCTTGCTCAGCGGCAGGTCCGGGGTGCGCTCACCATTGAGGAACGGCAGGAAACTGAGGCCGCCCGCGCCGGGTTCGGACGCTGCGATGCGCTCATCGCCATCGCGCGTGCTGAAGCCGAACAGGCGGGCCACCGACTCGGTGGCGACGGTGCAGTTCATCGTGCAGATCAGCGGCATCCAGCCGCCGGAGGATGAACAGAACGCAGCCCACGCGCCGTCCGGATCGACCACAGGCGTGTCCGAATACGCGAACAACGTGCCGGAAGTGCCCAGGCTCATCGACAGCTGGCCCGGCACCACGGCGCCCGTACCGAAGGCGGCCATCATGTTGTCGCCGCCGCCGGCGGCCACCACTGCCTGGCGCGGCAGGCCCAGCTCGTCGGCAATGGACGGCGCGATCGCGAAGGTCGTGCCCGCTTCCACCAGCGGCGGAAGGCAGCTCGACAGGTCGCGCTGCGGGTCGGTGGCGTGCAGCAACTCCTTGGACCAGGTGCGGGTGCGCACATCGAGCCAGCCGGTGCCGGAGGCGTCGCCGTACTCGCAGAAGTACTGGCCGGTGAGGAAGAAATTGAGGTAGTCGTGCGGGAGCAGGATCTTCGCCAGCTTGGCGTAGACCTGCGGCCGGTGCTTGCGCGTCCACGGCAGCTTGGAGGCGGTGTAGCCGGCCAGGATCGGGTTGCCGGCCAGTTCGATGCAGCGGGCCGGCCCGCCCACGGCTTGCATGATCTCGGTGCACTCGGCGCTGGTGCTGGTGTCGCACCACAGCTTGGCCGGCGCCAGGACGTTGCCCTGCGCATCGACCGGCACGAAACCGTGCTGCTGGCCCGACACCGACAGCGCCGCCACTTGGGCGCGCAGGGTCGGATCGATGCGAGCGAAGCAGTCGCGCACGGCGGCCACCCACCAGGCGGCCTCCTGCTCGCGGCTGCCGTCGTCGCCGCTGATCAGTTCCAGCGGCGCGGTGGCCGAGCCCAGGATCGCGCGCGCGTCCGGGTCGTAGATCACCACTTTGATGCTTTGGGTACCGGCATCAATGCCTGCGACCAGCTTCATCCCGTTGTCTCTCCTGCCCTGTTTGCGGATTCCCGCCCAGCTTGCGAGCCGTCGCCGCGGTTTTCCGTTAGCGCTAACAGAAATGCCGAAAAGGAAACGGCCCGGAGGCCGTCGGCGGCGGCCTGCGAACCTGGCGCGGGCCTTCGTTGCGGCCGGTGGCCGCGACGGAACGCACTCTAGCAGCAAGTCCGGAATCGTCATGTTGCGCTGCAAAATGAACGTGAAGGGGCATACCAGCGGACCGCGCGCGATTGGGTTCCACGGCTGCTGCGGGGGCGGCGCGACCCGGCGCCCACTCGCCAATCGAACAATTTAATTCTTTTTATTTCAATCGATTGCGGTTGCCGTTGATGGTTTTGTCATGTCACCCCGCGGGTCTGTGATCGACCTCTCAAGCCGGCGCTGGCGCTGCAACACAGGTTGCGGCAGGCCGCGGCGTGAGGACCACGTCGAGGCCCCATCCCACCCGACGAGACCCGACATGCCTTCCACGCTGCCGCACGCACGCCGCCTGCAACGCCGACTTCTGACCGCCGCCCTGCTCTCCGTCATGAGCGTGCCTGCCCTGGCCGGCACGCATTGCCAACTGATCGACGACGCCGGCAATCCATTGCCCGTGGACCCGACCGCCACCGGTGCCGATGCGCTGGCCTGCGGGCCGGGCGCCAAGGCCACGGCGACGGCGGCCACGGCCGTAGGCGGACAGAGCCAGGCCTCCGGCGCCAGCAGCACGGCAATCGGCGCCTGGCTGGATATCGATGGCGACGGCCTGGTCGATCCGGACGAGATCACTTGGGCCAGCGGTGCCAACGCGACCGCCGTGGGCGTTGCGGCACAGGCGCGCGGAAGCGGCACGGTAGCCATAGGGCTGCGCTCGGTAGCAGGCCCGGATGACAGTATTGCCCTCGGCGATCAATCCCAGACCCAGGCTTTGCGCGCCACCACCACGAAGACCACCGTGCAGGGCAGCCCGAACACGGTGACCACCACGACCAGCACGGCCGCGGCGGCCGGCAACAACAGCGGCAGCGTGGCGATCGGCGCGCAGGCCCGCGCCAACGGCAGCAACAACCTGGCCCTGGGTACTGGCGCGACGGTCGAGCAGGTCAACATGCTGCAGAGCATGACCACCACCGACGGCGTCAGCACCTGGACGCAAACGTCGATCGCGAGCCCCAACCAGAGCGGCATCGCGATGGGGAACGGCGCGCGCGCCAATGGCAATGGGGCAATCGTGATCGGCAGCGGCGCACGCGCCGAGGCTCGGGTGGGCACCCTGCTGACCGGCTTCGGCGGCACCTCCGCCTACTACGGCCCGGGCCCGGCGACCAACTCCACCGTCATCGGCACGGGTGCGGCTTCGCAAGGCATCGGCAACGTGGTGATCGGCGCCGGGGCGTCGACCGCCGGCGACACCTTGCTCCCCAGGGTCGATCCGGACAAAGGCACCTACATCACTGACCCGGCGACCGGGTACCAGCTCTATGACGCCCCGATCAAGGACCAGAACAGCACGATCGTCGGCACCAATGCGGCGTCGGTGCGCGGGGGTGGCTCGGCCTTCGGCTATTACGCCGTGGCCTACGGCAACAAGACGCTGGCGATGGGCACCTATTCGTATGCGATCGGCCCGCAGTCGACCGCGATCGGGGGATTCCTCGACTACAACCTGGCCTTCGGCCTGGCCTCGAAGAATCCGACCTTGATCAGCCCCTACGGACGCACCGTGACCTCGGGCCTGGGCGCGCAGGCGTTCGGTTCGGCCGCGTATGCGTGGGGCAACTATGACACCGCGGTCGGAGCGGTTGCTTCCACCGGCGACCGCGACACCGACCACCCCAACGATGCGCAGCAAGTCACCGGCCAATACAACAGCACCGACTATGCGGTGATCAACGCGGCCTCTTCGCTGGGCTTCTACGCCAACGCCGGCGGCCACCGCAGCGTGGCAATCGGCGCGATGAGCCAGGCGCACGATGCGATGTCGATCGCGATCGGCTCCGACAGCGTGGCCTGGGGCATCGACAGCCTGGCGATCGGCGACCACGCGGTGGCGACGTGGCGCGATGACATCGCGATCGGCACCGGCAGCAATGTGTGGGGCGGGTTTGGCACCACGAACCTGGCCTTCGGCAGCGGCGCGCACGTCGGTTACAGCGGTGGCCCGGACATCAGCCATGCGATGGCGATCGGCGCGCAGGCAAGCGCGTCGACGGACTACGCGCTGGCGCTCGGCGACGCGGCCAATGCCGACGGCGTCTCGTCCAGCGCGTTCGGCAGCGCGAGCCAGGCGACCGGTGCCTCGGCCACCGCCTTGGGCGAGCACAGCCAGGCGATGAGCGACTACGACACGGCCGTGGGTGCCTATGCCCTGGCGCAGGGCGGCAACAGCCTGGCGATGGGCACCAATGCCTTTGCACTGGGCCTGGACAGCGTGGCCGGCGGCTACAACGCCATGGCCAGCAGCCAAGAGAGCGTTGCACTGGGGGCCTATGCCATCGCCGACGCGGCCTACGCCACGGCGCTGGGCAACGGCGCGATGGTCTTTGCCGACAACGCGGTGGCGCTGGGCGCCAGCTCGCTGGCCGATCGCGCCAACACCGTGTCGGTGGGCACGGTGGGTGCGGAACGGCAGATCGTCAATGTGGCCGATGGCACGCAGACCACCGATGCGGTGAACAAGCGTCAGCTCGACACCGTGGCCGCTACCGCGGACGCCATCGATGCGATCGCAGTGAAATACGACGACGCGCAGTCGCGCAACCAGATCACGTTGGCCGGCAACAGCGGCAGCCGCATCAGCAACCTGGCCGATGGCGTCTCAGCGAACGATGCGGTCAACAAGGGCCAGCTCGACAACGCCCTCGTCGGCTACGCCGCAGGCGCAGATCTCGGCGTGCTGGATGCTGAAGCGGTGAAGTACGACGACAGCCAAGCACACGACCGTATTACCTTGGGCGGTGCCAGCGGCACGACCTTGGCGAACGTGCACGCCGGTGCGCAGTCCACGGATGCGGCCAACATGGCGCAGCTGCGTTCGGTCGCCTCGCTTCTGGGCGGCGGCATTGCGCTGGGCAGCGACGGTTCGTTCGCGATGCCGGCCTTCCGCGTGCAAAGCACCGTCCATGGCGATGTGGCCAGTGCCTTCGGTGCAGTAGACCAAGCACTGGATACGCTGTTCGGACAGGTCGGCGCACTACAACCGGGCACCGGTACCGTTACCGGTAGCGCACCGTCCATGGGCGACGGTGCGGGCCTTGCCATCGGCAGCGGCAGCCACGCGAAGGACAGCGGCGACACTGCCATCGGCAGTGGCGCGGCCATCAATGCCGATGGCAGCACCGCGGTGGGCAACAACAGCACGATCACGGCCGCTGCCACCGATGCCGTGGCCATCGGTGCCGACAGCAGCGTGAGCGCCCCTTCGGGCACCGCGCTGGGCCAGGGCAGCTCGGCCACGGCCGAAGGCGCAGTGGCTTTGGGCCAGGGTTCGGTCGCCGATGAAGCGAACACGGTCTCGGTCGGCAGTGCTGTGCAGGCACGTCGCATCACCCATGTCGCCGCGGGCACCGCCGCGACCGATGCGGCCAATGTGCAGCAGATGCAGGCCGGCGATACGCAGGCGGTGGCCACTGCCAACGCTTACACCAACGCAAGTGCGATGCAGACCTTGCAGACCGCCAACGCCTACACCGACTCGACGGCCACCGAGACCCTTCGCGGCGCCAACAGCTACACCGATTCGCGCGTGCAGGCGTTGAGCGACCAGTTCAGTGGCATTGCCAACGAAGTCGGTCGGCGGCTGGACCTGCAAGACAAGCGCATCGACCGCCAGGGCGCGATGAGCGCGGCGATGATGAACATGTCGATCAATGCGGCCAACAGCCGCAGCGCCCGCGGTCGCGTCGCGGCCGGCGTGGGCTGGCAGAACGGCGAGAGCGCGCTGTCGGTCGGCTATGCCAAGTCGATCGGCGAACGTGCCTCGGTGTCCATCGGCGGTGCCTTCAGCAGCGACGACAGTTCTGCCGGCGTCGGTTTCGGCATCGATCTGTAACGACCTCCTCGTAAGACTTGGTCGCGTCCGTCGCATCGACGGGCGCGATCTCACTTCGACCGCTCCTCGACCCTTTCGGAAAACCACCATGATTGCCCGCCGCACTGTCCTGAGCCTGATCCTTGCCGCCGCCTGCGCACCCGCGTTGGCCGCCAGCGCCACCGTCGACCTGTCTGCCGTTGGCGATGCTGCCTTCAACCAGCGCTTCATCGTGAAATACCGCGACGGCAGCGCCGAGCGCCTGCAGCCGGCCAGCCGCCAACGCGGCCTTGACGCGGCGGCCGAACGTGCCCGCCTGCAGATGGGTCCAGCGGTGGCGGCGCAACGGGGCACCGCCACACTGCAGGTTTCCACGCTGCGGGCCACCGCAGGCGGCCGTCATGTCGTGCGCGCGTCCCGGCGATTGGATCGCACCCAGGCCGAGGCGCTCATGCGCGCCATCGCCGCCGATCCGGATGTCGAATACGTGGGTGTTGACCGGCTGATGCACCCCACGGCGATGCCCAATGACCCGATCCTGGCGACCCACCAGATGTGGCACTACGGCACGGGCGCCGGCGGGGCGCGCGTCACCACTGCGTGGGAGGCGGGCGCAACCGGGGCCGGCGTGGTGGTGGCGGTGATCGATACCGGTGCCACCCATCACGCCGACCTGGAAGCGAACCTGCTGCCGGGCTACGACTTCATCAGCGACGCCTTCATGGCCCGTCGCCCGACCGACGATCGCGTGCCCGGTGGCTGGGACCAAGGCGATGGCACCCTGGCTGGCGAATGCGGCACCGGTTCGGCCGCCAGCGACAGCAGCTGGCACGGCACCCATGTGTCGGGCACGATCGCCGAAGTCACCAACAATGGTCTGGGCGGCGCTGGCATCGCCTACAACGCACGCGTGGTACCGGTGCGTGCACTGGGCCGCTGCGGTGGCTACACCTCGGACATCAACGACGCCATCGTGTGGGCGTCCGGTGGCCATGTCGACGGCATTCCGGACAACCCCAATCCGGCCGAAGTGATCAACATGAGCCTGGGCGGCGACCACGGTTGCGACAGCGATACGCAGGCGGCCGTCAGTGGTGCAGTCTCGCGCGGCACCACGGTGGTGGTGGCCGCCGGCAACGACAATGCCGACGTGGCCGGCCATTCACCGGCCAGCTGCGCCAACGTGGTGACGGTGGGCGCCACCGGCTACAGCGGCCAGCGCGCGGGTTATTCGAACTACGGTACCGGCGTGGACCTGGCCGCGCCCGGCGGTGCAGGCACCGAGGGCTCGCCGAACGGCTACATCTGGTCCACGCACAACACCGGCACCAGCACGCCGCTGGCCGATCGCTATGTGGGCATGACCGGCACCTCGATGGCCACGCCGCATGTGGTGGGCATCGTGGCGTTGATGCAGAGCGTGGCCCCGCAGCCGCTGGCGCCTTCTGTGATCGAAGGCCTGCTCAAGGCCTCGGCACGACCGTTCCCGGTCAAGCCGGACACGGGCAAGGCGATGGGTGCCGGCATCGTCGATGCGGCGTCCGCCGTGGAGCGCGCCAAGAACTACGGCCAGCCCTTGGTCGGCCGTCCGCTGACCAGCAATGCGGTTGAATCGATGCCGCCGCTGGCTGCGGGGCAGTCGCTGCTGTACGCCATCGAGGTGCCGGCCGGTGCCACGCGGCTGCAGCTCACCAGCTACAGCGGTCGCGGCAACCTGTCGATCTATGCCAACTACGAAGCTGAGCCGCTGGCCTCGGCCAATATCGGCAGCTCGGTTCGACCGGGCACCAACCAGATCATCACGATCAATGCGCCAGCCGCCGGTCATTACTATTTCAAGGTCGGCGCGAGCAGTGATGCCTCCGGCGTGCTGCTCCGTGCTTCGGTGCTGTGAGCAAGGCCCCTCGCCTCGACGATGATGCAGGGGCGGGAAGCGGTCGGGGTCGGGAGGGCCCCGGCCGGTTCCTCCGGCGTAGGGCGTTGACCGCCTTGCGACGTTGCTCGCTGGAGGCGGTGCTCGCCATCTCGATCGGCCTGCTGCTGGGCGTATTGCTGCTGCTCACCGCGTGTGACCCGCAGCGTGCCGCGCAGCTGCCCACGATCACGACGGCGGCCGCCGCCACGCACGTGATCGATGTCACCGCTCGTGACGCGCGCGCACCGGTCGCGCTGGCCACCGGTGAGTTGCTGCGCGTGCACCTGCCGCAAAGCCTGGCCACCGGGGAGCGCTGGGAGTTGGCCCTGGCCTCGCCGGAATTGCGGTTGGAATCCGATCCGGGCCAGCTGACGGATGGCACGATCCGCACGTGGACGTTTCGTGCGCTGCGTCCCGGGCCCGCGTGGCTGCGATTTGATCCACGTCGTGGTTGGGAGCAGCTCGACCACCCGGGACAGCCGCTGCTGTTGGAGTTGCACATCCACTGAGCGGCGGCCGGCGCGTGTATCTGCGCCGGCACGCTGCCCGTCGTGGCGCGCGCATGCCCGCATCGCGACGGGATCGCTTAGCATCGGGGCTTGCTGCCCGTTGTCGATTGGAGTCATCGGGGCATGATGAGCATGGGTGAATGCCCCAGACGCGGTACCGCTTTGGCGAATTCGAACTAGATCCGGCGTCACGCGACTTGTGGCGCGGCTCCGCGCGCATCGCGCTGCCACCTAAATCCTTCGAGTGCCTGGCCTACCTCATTGCCCATCGCGAACGCGCGGTAGGCCGCGACGAATTGATTTCCGCCGTATGGGGCCGCGTGGACGCCAGCGACACGCTCGTCGCGCAAACCCTGTTGCGCGCACGCAAGGCGTTGGACGACACCGGCGATCGCCAGGCCATGATCCGCACCGTGCCACGCTTCGGTTATCGATGGGTGGCCCCGGTGCAGGAGGTGGTGATCGCCGCAGCGGTACCGACGATCGAGGCACCTGCGGGCGCAACGCCTGCACCGGCACAAACACCCCAAACGGTGGACATCCACATTTCGACCGCTGGGGCGGCGCTGTCGCCTGCAGCCGATGGACCGGTCACCCCGGGCGTGGAAGAAAATGCCAGTAACACCTTGGCGGATGCACCCGCACTGCTTCCGCTGTCGCCATCGCGCCCACGGCGTACGCGATGGCAGGCGGTGGCCGCCATGCTGCTGCTGTTGGCACTCTGCGCCTGCGCCCTGTATGTCTGGTGGGCACGATCACTGACGCCGGTCACCGCGCCGGCGCAAATGGAGGAGGTCGCACTGGTCCTGCCGGTACGCGTGGCCCCTGCCGACCCCGAAACCTCGTGGGTTCGCCTCGGTGCCATGGAGTACATCGCCAATCGGGCGCGGCGCGGCGGCCTGCGCGTGCTGCCCAGCGACCAGACCTTGCACTTGAGTGCGCAGTTGGAGCGCGACACCGCGCAAGACGCGCCGTCGTGGCAGCGCCTGCACGCCGCCAGCGGCGCGCGTTGGGTGGTGTCGCCACAGGCCACTCGCGATGGGCGCGGTTGGCGGGTTCGCCTGCAGTGGGATGACCGCGGCCAGGAGCGCATGGTTGAAGCCCATGGCAACACCGCGCTGGCAGCTGCGGCGGCCGCCACCGATGCCTGGCTGGGGCGCGAAGGTCGTCGGCCGCCGCAGGACACGCCCACCGCGCTCACCGAGCGCGTGCAGCAGATCGACGCCGAGCTCACCGCCGGCCAGCTGGCCAGTGTGCGACGCCTGATCGAACTGGCACCGGCCGAGCAGCGCCGCGACCCGCGCCTGCGGGTGCGCCAGGCGCAGTTGTCGTATCGCTCGGGGCAGATCGACCAGGCCGAACACGAGTTCCTGTCGTTGCTGGAACCGATAACGGCCGCCGACCCTGCCGATGTACGCGCACGCGCGCTGATGGGCCTGGGTGCGGTGGGCATCCGGCGCCGTGACTTCGTGCAAGCGCAAGCACGCTACAGCCAAGCGCTGGACGTATTGCAGGCCGCGCCCGGGGGCATGGACGACTCCAGCATCCTGGGCAATGCCTACAACGGCCGCGGCGTGGCGTTGGTGGAGCAGGGCCAGATCGAGGCCGCGGTGCGCGACATGGGCCTGGCCCGCGTCGCAATGCAGCGCTCCGGTGATCTGGTCGAGGCGGCCATGGTCGGCAGCAACCTGGGCATCATCGAATCGCGGCGCGGTCACCATCCACAAGCCGTGCAGGAGTTCGATCGCGCGATCGCCACCTACGAGCGCTTTGGGGTGCGCGATTACCTGGCCGCCACCCTGGCCTCCAAAAGCGAAGCACAGCTGCAACTGGCACAGCCGGCGGCGGCGTTGGCAACGGCCGATCGCGCCGCCGAATTGGTGAAGGGGCTGGAGGATCCGACGCTGGCGATCAAGGTCGGCGCGGCCCACGCCTATGCGCTGGTGCAAAACGGTGCACTGGCCGCGACGCAGCGTGAGTTGACGCAGTTGCACGCGTTGGGGCTGCCCGATGACGACACCACCGTGCGTGACCTGACGCTGCGCCTGCTGCTGGCACGCGATCAACTCAAGCAGGCCGGCGCGCTGGCACGACGCCCGCTGCACGAGGGGGCCTTTCCCTCCGGCACCTTCGCGCTATCGGCGGTGCAAGCGGCGTTGCGTAGCGACGATCTGGCTACTGCCCGGCAATGGATCGCTCGGATGCCCGCGCAGCCTGATCGCGACGCGCGGTGCGCCTGGTACATCGCCCGCAGCCTGGTGGCCCAGCGCGGCGGCCAGCGTGAGCGTGCGTTACTTGATCTGCAGGCCAGCAGCCGCCCGGACGACAATGCGGACGACCGGATCGGCCTGTCCGTGGCGCAGGCGATGATGATGCTGGACAGCGGCCAGACCCAGGCGGCGGCCGCCGTGCTGGGTGAATTGGATGCCTACGCCGACAGCGACTATCGGGTGGCCTGGTCGACCCTGGCCCTGTACCGGATGCTGGGCGATGCCGGCCAGGCCGAGCGGGCCCGCGCACAGGCCGATGCGTTGCGCGGCGAGCGCGACCTGGCAGTGCCGCCGGTACTGTAAGCCGGCCGACCGCAGCGGCTGCAGCGGCGTGTCCTGACGGGCCTGCTCCCGGCCTGATCCCTCATTCCCCGCCGTTCCAAGCGGGCCTGGCGCTGTCGATTCGCGGACCACTGATTCGTCTAGTTCATGTTCCCCGTGGAATCCTGCCCATGAACAGTGCCCACACTCCCGCGATGGACCGCAACTGGCCATTGGTCGCCGCTGGCGCAATGCTGGGCTGCGTCGCCGTGGGCGCCGTGTTCGCGCTGGCCGTGCTGCTTGGCCCCATGGGCAGCGACACCGGTTGGTCGCGTGCGGGCTTGTCCAGTGCCTTGACCTTGGCGTTCCTGAGCATGGGCGTGGCCGGTTTTGGCTGGGGCGTGCTCAGCGACCGCATCGGCCCACGTCGGGTGGTGCTGTGCGGCGCGGTGCTGCTGGGACTGGCGCTGGTGCTGGCCAGTCGTGCGCAAAGCCTGCTGCAGTTCCAGCTGAGTTTCGGGGTGTTGCTTGGCATCGCCGCCGCCAGTTTCTTCACACCGGTGATGGCGGCGACCGCCGCCTCGTTCGACCGCCATCGCAATCTGGCGGTGTCACTGGTGTCGGCCGGCGTAGGCGTTGCGCCGCTGACCTTGTCGCCGCTGGTGGCCTGGCTGGTCACGCATTACGACTGGCGCATCACCTTGCTGGTGGTTGGGCTGCTGTCGTGGGTGCTCACGTTGCCAGCGGTTGCCTTCGTGCGGGGCGTGCCGCACGCCGAGGCCGAAGCGGCCGATGCACCGGCCGACACGCACGCCCGCGCAAGCCCAACCGCCGCTCGAAGTCGAGGCCACGGCGCCACCGATTCCGGCGCCATGACCGCCTGGCAGGCGCTGCGAACACGTCCGTTCCTGATTCTTGCCGGCGCGTATTTCGCCTGTTGCGCGGCGCACTCCGGCCCTATCTTCCATACGGTGAGCTATGCCATCGGCTGCGGGCTGCCAATCACCGCGGCGGTCACGATCTACAGCATGGAAGGCGCCGCCGGTCTGGGCGGAAGACTGATGTTCGGCGTGCTGGCCGATCGCTTCGGCGCCAAGCACGTCCTGGTGGCCGGCTTGCTGATCCAGGCGGTAGGCGCATCGGCCTACCTGGCGGTCAATCAACTCGGCGGCTTCTACGCCGTCGCGGTGCTGTTTGGCATGGCCTATGGCGGCACGATGCCGCTGTACGCCTCTTTGGCGCGACAGGTCTTCCCGGCACGCATGCTGGGCACCTTGCTGGGGGCGGCCGGCTTGCTGTCGAGCATCGGCATGGCGCTGGGGCCGCTGGTGGGTGGGTGGCTGTTCGATCGCTTCGGCAGCTATGCGTGGATGTACATCGGCTCTACGCTGATCGGCTTGGCGGCGGCGTGCATCGCCCTGTTCTTTCCCGCGGGACCCCGCCGCCCCGATGGCGAGGCTGCCAGGCTCGTGGCACAGCCCCAACCCTGAGCGACTCGTACCCGAAACGTGACGCGGCCCGCTACGCCGGCGATCAACGAACTGCTATCGCCGCCCCCGTCCGAGCCCCGGCCGCGCTCAAAAGCGAGCTTCCGGCGGGGCGCGTGTCGTTCCGCTGACGAGATGCCAATCGCCAGATTCCATCACCTGGCGATGCAACGGCCAGTGCTAAGGTCCCCCGCAACGACAGGGCGACAGGCGAACACAGTGGTTCGCGTGCCGCCCCAACGCCGGGCGCATGCGCCCGTGGCCAGCCACCCTTCCCCGCCGGGATGCCGCCATGACCGATCCAACCGACGACCGCAAGTCGGATCAACGCAATGCCGAGGCGCAGACCTCGTTGAGTCGCCGCTCGTTGTTCAAGAGCCTCACCCTGCTGCCGATCGCCGCTGCATTGCCGGCCTGCTCGCCGCGCGAGGCAGGCGAGGCACCCGCGGCCTCAAGCACGGCATCCGACCCCGCCACCCATCGCGATGCCGCTGCCTACAAACCCGCGTTTTTCAGTGCTGCCGAGTGGACCTTCGTGGTTGCCGCGTGCGACCGCCTGATTCCCAGCGACGATATCGGCCCGGGCGCGGTGGAATCGGGCGTGCCCGAGTTCCTCGATCGCCACATGCAGACCCCCTACGCGGCTGGCGGCATCTGGTACATGCAAGGCCCTTTTCTGGAAGCGGCCCCGGAGTTTGGCTATCAGGGCCGCCTCAACCTGCGCGAGATCCTGCGCGTGGGCATCGCCGCCATCAACGCGCATTGCAGCAAGACCTTCGATGGCAAGGCCTTCGGTGATCTCAGTGATGAGCAGCAGGAAACCCTGCTGAAAGCGGCCGAAAGCGGGAAGCTGGAGCTGGAAGAGATCTCGTCCAAGCTGTTCTTCTCCAACTTCCTGAGCGAAGTGAAGAACGGCTACTTCGCCGATCCGCAATACGGCGGCAATCGCAGCATGGGTGCCTGGAAAATGATTGGATATCCCGGTGTGCGCGCCGACTACATCGATTGGATCGGCGTACGCGACAAGGCCTATCCGTTGCCGCCGGTCGATCTTGCCGGCAAACGGGGGGCGTGATGGCCACCACCAAACCCAAAGTCGATGCGGTGATCGTGGGCATGGGCTGGACCGGGGCGATCCTGGCCAAGGAGCTCACCGATGCCGGCCTGCACGTGGTCGCGCTGGAACGTGGCGGGGATCGCGATACGCAGCCGGACTTCGCCTATCCCAAAGTGGTGGACGAACTGGACGGCTCGGTGCATCGGCGCTTCTTGCAGAGCCTGGCGCAGGAAACGGTGACCGTACGACACGGCGTGGGCGATACCGCCGTGCCCTATCGCCAGATGGGCTCGTTCAAACCGGGCACTGGCGTGGGCGGTGCGGGCAGCCATTGGTCCGGTTGCCATTTCCGGCCGCTGCCCGAAGACCTGCGCCTGCGCAGCAACGTCGAACAGCGCTACGGCAAGGGGTTCATCCCGCCTGAAATGACCATCCAGGATTTTCCGGTGAGCTACGAAGAGCTCGAACCGCACCTGGACCTGTTCGAGCGCGTATGCGGCACCTCGGGCAAGGCCGGCGTGATCAGCGGCGTGGTGCAGACCGGCGGCAATCCGTTCGAGGGGTCGCGCTCGTCGGAGTATCCCTTGCCACCCAATCCCAACTACCTGGGCGCCGAGTTGTTCTACAAAGCCGCGCAGGACATGGGCTGGCATCCGTATCCCATTCCCGCCTCCAATGCCTCGCGCTCGTACGTCAATCCATATGGCTGCCAGATGGGGCCGTGCAATGCCTGCGGCTTTTGCAGCGACTACGGCTGCCTCAACTATTCCAAGGCCAGTCCCAACGCCTGCATCCTGCCGGTGTTGCGGCAACGCCCGGCCTTCGACCTTCGCACCCACGCCCAGGTGCTGCGCGTGGACCTGGACAGCACGCGCAGCAAGGCTACCGGCGTGACCTATCTGGATGCGCAAGGACGCGAGGTCTCGCAGCCTGCGGACCTGGTGCTGCTGTGCGCTTTCTCGCTGTACAACGTGCACCTGATGCTGCTGTCGGGCATCGGCACGCCCTATGACCCTGAAACCAATACCGGCACGGTGGGGCGCAATTACTCGTACCAGAACCTCAACCGGGTAGTGCTGTTCTTCGACAAGGACGTGCAGGCCAATCCTTTCATCGGGATCGGGGGCGCCGGCACCACGATGGACGATCTCAACGGCAACCAGCTGGACAACAGCAAGCTGGGCTTCGTGGGTGGTGGCCTGGTGTGGGCACGCCAACCCGGGGCCGGCCCCGTGCGCGGCATCAACGTGCCATCGGGTACGCCCAACTGGGGCAGTGCGTGGAAGCGCGCGGTGTCGGACAACTTCCGCCATTCGTTCTACTACGAGGTGCAGGGCGCCTGCATGTCTTACCGCCAGCATTATCTAAGCCTGGACCCGACCTACAAGGATGGCTTCGGGCGACCGCTGCTGCGCATGACCTTCGACTGGCACGCCAACGAGATCAAGGCCTCGCAGTTTTTCGTGGAGCAGGCGTTGAAGATGAGCCGCTCGCTCAATCCGTTGTCGATGTCCGGCGATGCCAAGAAGGACGGCGAGCACTACAACATCACCAAGTACCAGAGCACCCACACCTGTGGCGGTGCCATCATGGGCGCCGATCCGAAGACCTCGGCGTTGAACCGCTATCTGCAGAGCTGGGAGGTGCCCAACGTATTCGTGATCGGCGCCAACGCCTTCCCGCAGAACAACGGCTACAACCCGACCGGCCTGGTGGGCGGACTGGCCTATTGGGCCGCGACCGCAATTCGCGAGAAATACCTCGCCGATCCCGGCCCGCTGGTCGACGCGTGAGGAGGCGGCCATGAGGACTTTGCTGCTGAGCGCGCTTGCCCTGTTGGTGCTGGTGTTCGTTGCAGCGCTAGCGTGGGCGTTGTGGCCCACCTCCACTCGGGCAATGGCCGAGCCCATCGCTTCGGGCAGCCACCCGGTGCTGAGCGAGGCACAGCTGATCGAACAGGGCCGCTACCTCGCCACCGCAGGCGACTGCACCGCCTGCCACACACGCCCCGGCGGCAAACCCTTTGCGGGCGGCCTGCCGGTCGCCTCGCCGATCGGCACGATCTATAGCACCAACATCACACCCGACCCGGACACCGGCATCGGCGGCTACACCCTGGACCAATTCGATCGCGCGGTGCGACATGGCATCGCCGCCGATGGCAAGACGCTGTATCCGGCCATGCCTTACCCCTCATACGCGCGCCTGAGCGATGACGACGTGCGTGCGTTGCACGCGTACTTCATGCACGCGGTGCCGGCAGTGCGCGAGGACAATCGCAAGACCGACATCACTTGGCCGCTGTCGATCCGCTGGCCGCTGGCGATCTGGCGCAAGGCTTACGCGCCCAACCCGGATGAAGTCGCCTTCGACCCCAAGCGCTATGCCGATGCCAAGGTGGCCCGCGGCGCCTACCTGGTGCAGGGTCCGGGGCACTGCGGCAGCTGCCACACGCCGCGTGCCTTCACCCTGCAGGAAAAGGCGCTGGACGAAACCGGCGATGCCTACCTGGCCGGCGGCCAGCTCATCGATGGCTGGAACGCGGTCGGCCTTCGCGGCAATCACGCCGATGGACTGGGGCGCTGGAGCGCGCAGGAAATCGTCCGCACGCTGCGCACCGCACGCAACCCGCAGGGCGCGGTGGTGGGCCAGCCGATGGCCGACGTGGTCGTGCACAGCACCCAGCACCTGAGCGAGGACGACCTGCAGGCGATTGCGGCCTACCTCAAGACCCTGCCCGGCCGTGACGGCGGCGAGGTGGCCTTTGCCGCGAACGATGCCACCGCCAATGCCTTGCAATCCGGTGTGAACGACAGCCGCGGGGCCGAGTTGTTCGTGGACAACTGCGCGGCTTGTCATCGCACCGATGCGCAGGGTTATCCGCATGCGTTTCCGCCGATCGCCGGCAATCCGACGGTGCTGGCGCCGGAGCCCAGTTCGCTGGTGCGGCTGATCCTGGCCGGTGGCGAACTGCCCTCGACCGAGCAGGCGCCTTCCAACCTGGGCATGCCGGCGTTTGCATGGCGACTGAGCGACGAAGAAGTCGCGACCTTGGCCACCTTTGTGCGCAATGAGTTTGGCAATCGCGCGCCGGCAGTGGATCCGGGCCTGGTCCGAAAGATCCGCGACAGCCTGGAAGAAGTACCGCGCGATGCGAAGGAAGCGGCGGCGCACGACCCCACTACGGCGGATGCTTCGGATCACTGAGGGGGGGGCGCTGGCTGAGGGAGGCGAGGCCGAGGTCGAGGTCCTGAGTTGAAGGCAGGGAGTTGGCACCCGTCTGCCTTCTTTCACGACGCGACGTTGCGGGCGCACCCAATGATGGCTGAACACCCTTCGAGAACCCGCTGCCGTCCCCACTGCCACAGGCGTAGCGTCGGTGACGAGGCAGGCCGCCTCTTACCGGGAGCAGAACATGGCGTTCAGTGCTGCAGGGAAATCCGGACCACTGGCTGATATCAACGTAACCCCACTGGTCGATGTGATGCTGGTCTTGCTCATCATCTTCATCGTTACCGCTCCCATGCTGACCCGCCCGATCACGGTCGATCTGCCGCAACGCAGCGACCGCGCGACACCCCAGCTGGATCCGCCACCCCCGATCTCCTTGCGTGTGGATGCTGCCAACCAGGTCACCTGGAACGGGCAACCGGTCGACGTGGCGTCCTTGCAGTCGCGCATGGTCGAGCAGATGCAGGGTACTGCGGGCAATCCGCCCGAGCTTCGCCTGTGGACCGATCCGGGGTCGGAGTATCAAGTGACAGCGAAAGTATTGGCCGCCGCCAAGAACGCCCACATGGAACGCATCGCCTTCGTGCAGTAAACATGCGTGTTTGGATCGCGCAGCAGCGGCCCGGTGGCAGGCTCGGCCATCGGGTCGCTGGCACTCCTGCCTCAAGATGGCAACTCGTGCAAGCCATCGCGATCCAGTCGCAGCCGCCTTGTGAGGAGGATCGCCTCCAGAAACCGCGCGTCATGGCTGACTACCACCAAGGCGCCTGCATAGGCCCGCAGCGCCTGCTCCAGTTGGGCCACGCTGTCCAGGTCCAGGTGATTGGTCGGCTCGTCGAGCAGCAGCAGCTGCGGGGCGGGCTCGCCCAACAGCAGGCAGGCCAGCGTGGCACGCAGCTGCTCTCCACCGGACAACTGCGCCACCGGCAACTGCATGCGCGCACCGCGGAACTGCAAGCGTGCCAGCACGCCGGCACGCTCGGCTTCGGGCAGCAACGGCGCGGCGTCGGCGAAGTTTTCCATCAGCGTACGAGCGGGATCCAGTCGATCCAGGCGTTGGGTGAGCCAGGCGATCCGCCCGGACGTGCGCTGCAACGCACCCGCGTCGGGTTCCGCGTCGCCGGCGATCAACTGCAACAAGCTGCTCTTGCCCACCCCGTTGTCGCCCATCAAGGCGATGCGCTGTGGTCCACGGATCGCCAGCGAGAGGCCGGACGGCCGCCACAAATCGCGGCCACCGCGCCGCAGTTGCAGGCCTTCGCCGGCGAACAGCAAGCGGTCGCCCGGCACGCGGGTGGCCGGCAGCGACCAGGACGGCGGGGTCGTGTCCTCCAGCGCGCCGCTAGCCTGGCGCAGGCGCGATTGCGCGTCTGCCACTCGATCGGCGTGGACCTCGTCCGCCTTGCCGGCCGACACCTGGGCGGCGCGTTGCAGGTTGCCGGCCACGATGCGGGGCAGGCCGGCGTCGGGCAGCGCGCGGGCGGCCCTACCCGCGCGGCGTTCGGCACGCTCGCGTGCCGCCTGCCGGCCGCGTTGCTCGCGCTGCACCTGTCCGCGCAACTGGCGAACCTGCTGTTCGGCCGCCCGTTGCTCGGCGTCGAGCATCTGCCGGTAGAAACGGTAACCGCCTCCGTACAGACGCAGGTCGCGCGGCGTAAGCACGGCGATTTGCTGCATGTGCTCCAACAGCTCGCGATCATGGCTGGCTACCACCAAGCAATCCGGCCAATCGGACAGCACGTCGTACAGGCGCAGGCGCGCCGCCTGGTCGAGGTGATTGCTCGGCTCATCGAGCAGCAAGACATCCGGGCGTTGCAGCAATTGCGCCGCCAGCGCCAGCGACATCGCTTCGCCGCCACTGAAGCTTGACAGCCCGCGATCCAGCGCCACGCCTCCCAGCCCCAGGCGATCGAGCAGGCCGGCGGCGCGTTCGCGCACATCCCAGTCGCCATCCAGCGTATCGAAGTGCAGCGGGTCGGCGTCGCCGGCCTGGATGGCGTGCAAGGCCTGCAGCTTGCCGGCGATGCCCAGCACATCGGCCACGCTCGCCCCGTCGCGCAGAGCCAGCCGCTGTGGCAGGTAGCCGATGCGGCCGGCGACCTCGATCCGCCCGGCGGCCGGCGCCAGCTGGCCGGCCAGCAGGCGCAGCAGCGTGCTCTTGCCGCCGCCGTTGGCCGCGACCAGACCGGTTCGAGAGGGCCCGAGCGTGAAGGACAGGCCATCGAATACGGGCGTGCCGTCGGGCCAGGAAAAATGCAGTTGCGCAACGCGAATGCGTGCAGGGGACATGCGGGACCTCCATCGCGCGCCGCGCAGCCCAAGGCAACGCGGCAGGGAAACCCCATCGAGCCGCGCAGCGCGCAGGCATCGGGGGCAGCTACGAGGGAATCGCCTCGATCACATGTCGGTGGGGGTCTCCGTTTCCCGCGCATTGTAGATCGAGCCCGGGCCCGCTGCATGTCCAGGCGTTGAGCCGCGCCGTCCACGCATCGATCACGCCGCGCTTGCGACCGGGAGTGCATCTTGCATTGGCAGCATCGGTCACGCCGAACTGCAGGCACGCCCCTCTACGCTCAAGCGGGTGAACCCGAAGACGCCATGAAAGAACTTCCCGCCAACGTCGAACAGGCACTGCAGGCGCTCGATGCCGAACTGGATACGCTGCGCCGCGATCATCCGGATGATTTCTGGCATGCCTGGGAACAGCGCTGCCAGCCGATCATCGACGACACCCCGGCCGATGCGCGGCATCTGGTCGCCAAGCGCCTGGACGAGATGCTGGTGGCGCGCCGCCTGGGTCCGGCCGATCCAGGTTCGTGAACGCGTCTTCGGCATCGCTTCGATGGCGCTGCACCCGCCACGCGTTACCAGGCGGCACCAAGGTCGTGAACATCGCGTGGCAGGCCAGGTAAATCCCTGGCCCGCACGCCTCAGCTCGCCACGTGCAACGCGGGGCTGGCAAGGTCTTCCAGCAACGACACCAGGCTGTCGTAGTCGCGCGGACCGTCGTAGCGTGCGCCGTTGATGAACAACGTGGGCGTGCCACTCACGCCGCTGCGTACCCCGCCCAGGTAATCGCGCTGGATGCGCGCATCCAGCCGGCCATCGAAGGCGCTGCGCAGCGCGATCGGATCGATCTGCAGCCGATGCGCGTAGGCAAACAGGTCCTCGTCGGTCAAGGCGTCCTGGTGTTCGTACAGCAGGTCGTGGGCCTGCCAGAACTTGCCGACTTCCGCAGCCGTTTCGGCAAACTGGGCCGCGTGCAGGGCATGGGGATGCAATTCACTGATCGGGAAGTTGCGGAACACCAGGCGCAAGCGATCGCCCAGCGCCTGCTGCACGGCCTTCAATAACGGATATGCCTCTCCGCAGTAGGGACATTCGTAATCCCCGTATTCGACCAGGGTGATCGGCGCATCGACCGTGCCTTGGGCGTGATCGTGGGCATCGACAGGCAAGTGCAGACGGCTCATGGGAATCTCCATGGGTAAGGCGGATTGAGTGACAGCGCGATCGGCTTCAGCGCGTACCGCGCGTGGACTCGAACAGAAACCACGCGCGCCGTTCGGATTCGTCGATCCACACCTCGATCAGGCTCGTGCTGGCGACATCGCCATGCTCCTCGCACACGCCGTGGGCTGCGCGCAGGAAGCCGGTGAACCGCCGATTGTCTTCGGCCAGCTCGGCCAGCATGTCCTGCGGAGTGACGTAGTCGGCGTCGTTGTCGGACAGGCGCTGCAGCCGCGCGATGTGGCCGATCGAGCGCAGCGTCCCGCCACCGACCTTGCGTGCACGCTCTGCCAGCGCGTCGGTGGTGGCGAAGATCTGGTCGCCCTGCTCGTCCAGCATCATGTGGTAGTCGCGAAAATGCGGGCCGGACATGTGCCAATGGAAGTTCTTGGTTTTCAGGTACAGCGCGAAGGTATCGGCGAGCACACCGGTGAGGGCGGCGGCGATGTCCTGGCTGGCGCGCGCGCTCAGGTCGGTGGGCGTGTGCAGCGGGGCGCTCTGGCGCGATTGAACGGAGGCGGTGTTCATGGGCGGGTTCCTGTCGGGGGCGGCGGACGGTCAAACACTAGTCCTCGCGACACGGGCCGGTAATCGGCCCATCGTTTCGGCCAGTCATACCTTGGTGTGATCGCGCCCGATCCGTCGTGTACGTGCGTGCGCCCGGCGCCCGCGCCAAAGGGCCCGGCGGTGCCGCGGCCGGTCATGGCGCAACGGGATACAAGGCAGTGACCCCCGCATCGGCCACCATTGGGGGGCGAACGCGCTGACTGCGCGCCCATCCCGTTCATGGAGCACGACCTGTGTCCCACCCGCCTCAGGCGTCGTCCTCCCGGTTACCGGCCGGCTTGACGATGGCTGTCCCGCATCCCGGCGCCTCCGCCTCGCGGCCGCCCGCGCGCACCGGCGCGCCGTGGGTCCGCCTGGCCGCCTCACTGCTGACGCTGGCCATCTTCCTGGTCGACACGCTGTCTACGCTGGAAGGCGCCGTGGCCGTGCTCTACGTGGTGGCGGTCTTGCTGGTCGCGCGCACCGGGCAACGCCGCGACATCCTCATCGCCGCGCTGGCCGGCCTGGTGCTGACCCTGGCCGCCTACATCGACAGCCATGGCTTGCGCCATGTGGGTGCGCAGACGGTGCGCGCCGGCGTGAGCCTGGCGGCCATCGGCATCAGTGCATTGCTGGCCTTGCAGAACCAACGCGCGCTCGCGGCGCTGGCGGCGCAGGCCACGCTGCTGGATCTGTCCCACGACATGATCTTCGTGCGCACGGCGACCGGGATGATCCGCTTCTGGAACCGCACGGCCGAGGAACGCTACGGCTGGTCGCGGCAGGAAGCGATCGGCCAGGTGGCCGACCTGCTGCTACGCACCCAGTATCCGCAGCCACGCCACGAGATCGAGGCCGCACTGCTGGCCGATGGACGATGGGATGGCACCTTGCGCCAGCGCACGCGACATGGCCAGGTGCGAAGGCTCGACAGCCGTTGGGTGCTGCAGCGCGACGCGCGCGGCCGCCCGCTGGATGTGTTGGAAACACATACCGATGTCACCGATCGCCATGCCGCCCACGCCGCGCTGATTCGCAGCGAGCGGCGTTACCGTCGCATGTTCGACGCCACCCGCATCGGCGTGGTCGAACAGGACTGGCGTGCCTTGCGCACCGGCCTGGCCGCGCTGGGGGTGCACGATGCACAGGCGCTGGCCGCCCGCCTGCCCAATGAGCCCTCGCTGCTGGGCTATGCCAGGAAGCAGGTGCGCCTGGCCGATGCCAATCCGGCTTTCCTGGCCATGGTCGGCCACGAGGGCACCGGCCAGGCACCGCGTTCTCTGGACGAGGTGCTCGCCGAAGACGACGACACCTTCGCCGGTTCGCTGCAGGCCTATTTGCGCGGCGAGGCTTTTTTTGCAGGCGAAACCGACCTCCTGCGTGCGGACGGGCGCCGCGTGCCCATGTTGTTCACGATTACGTTCCCGGCCGCGCACGACGGCGACGACGACGGCCACGTGTTGGTCTTCGTGGTCGACATCCGCGAACGGCGGCAAGCGCAGGATGCGCTGCTGCATGCGCAGGCCGAGCTGGCGCATGCCGCGCGCGTGGCCACGCTGGGCGAACTGACCGCCTCGATCGCCCACGAAGTCAATCAGCCGCTCAGTGCCGCGGTGACCTACGGCGAGGCGGGGCTGCGTTGGTTGCGTCGCCAGCCGCCGGACCTGGAGGAAGTCGATACCGCGATCACCCGCATCGTGGCCGAAGGCCGACGTGCCAGCGAAATCGTCAAGCACGTGCGCGATTTCGTCCGCAAGGCGCCGTCCAATCGCGAGCTGTTGCAGGTGGGTACGCTGATCGAGGAGGCCGCGCGCCTGGTGCAGCACGAGCTCGATCGGGCCGGGGTGACCCTGCGACTGGAGGTCGCAGCGCCCCTGCCGCCGGTGCAGGGCGATCGCATCCAGCTGGAGCAACTGCTGGTCAACCTGATGCTCAACGCCAGCCAGGCCATGGCGGCGCAGCCGCTGCCGCGCCAGTTGCGGATGAGCGCCAGTGCCCGCGACGAGGGGCGCCTGCTCGTGGTCGTCAGCGACAACGGCCCAGGCATCGCGGCCGAACATCGGGATCAATTGTTCCAGCCCTTTTTCACCACCAAGGCGCAAGGCATGGGCATGGGCCTGGCGATCTGCCGGACCACGGCCGAAGCCCACGGTGGCCAGCTCACCGTCGACAGCTCGCCCGGTGAAGGCTCACGCTTCACGCTGGTGCTGGCGCCCGCATCTGTTGGGGAAACCGCATGACCGGCACTGCCTCCGCCCGCACCGACCCCACGCCCCTGGTGCTGGTGGTCGACGACGACGCCGGCGTGCGCGACGCCCTCGACAGCCTGTTCCGCTCGGTGGGCCTGCGCACGCGCGTGTACGCCTCGCCCGCCGAGCTGGCGGGCGAGGCGCTGCCGGACGTGCCGGGTTGCCTGATTCTGGACGTGCGGCTGCCGGGCATCAGCGGACTGGAGTTCCAGCGCCAGCTAGCCGAGCAGGGGCAATTGCGCCCAATCATCATCATGACCGGCCACGGCGACATTCCCATGTCCGTTCGCGCGATGAAGGCCGGCGCGGTGGATTTCCTGGCCAAGCCCTTTCGCGAACAGGACATGCTGGACGCGGTCACCGCCGCCATCGAGCGCGACCAACGGCGTCGAACCGAGTCGGCCAGCCGGGACCAGGTGCGCGCGCACTATGAAACCCTGACCCCGCGCGAGCGCGAGATCTTCGCCCACGTGGTCTCGGGCCGCATGAACAAGCAGATCGCCAGCGATGTGGGCCTGAGCGAGATCACAGTGAAGATCCACCGTGGCAACGTGATGCGCAAGATGGGCGTGCGCTCGCTCGCCGACCTGGTGCGCCAGGCCGAGGCGCTGGGCATCCAGGGGCCCTGAAAACCCAAGCCGCCGGCGGGACAGGCCCGGCATCGGCGGCCGTGGCAACCGATCAAACCTCTGTATGGTTACGCCCGCCGTGCCAAAGGCGCATCTTGTTGGCCCGACCCCAAGGAGTGCCGCACGCGCGGTCACCGCGCAGCCGCCTGATGAAATCCACCGTCGCCATCGTCGACGACGACAGCGGAGTTCGCACCGCCCTGTCGAGCCTGTTGCGGGCGTTGGGCTGCGAGGTCCGCACCTATGCCGGCGCGCGCGAGTTCATCGACGCCGTGCCGCCCCTACCCGACCTGCTGATCAGCGACATCCAGATGCCCGGCTGCGATGGGGAGCAACTGCTGGCCGAGCTGCGGGCGCGCGGCCGGCACCTGCCCACCGTGTTCATGACCGCCTTCCCCAACACGGCACGTCGGCAACGTTTGCTGGCGGCCGGTGCATTGGCCTGCCTGGACAAGCCGGTCGAAGCCGACACGCTGGCCGGGTTTGTCGCCGCGTTGGTGCCCCGCGCCGAGCGGCTCGATCCGGGCTGACCAGACTTTGGTATGAGCAGGCCAACCGAGCATGTGGTTCCTATGTCATGCACGGGCGCCTAGCGTATTCCTCTCCCTCCCCTCCCCGACCCCAACCAGGAGCAACACCATGAATACAGTCACTACCCAAGACGGCGTCGAAATCTTCTTCCAGGACTGGGGCCCGAAGGACGCCCAGCCCGTGGTCTTCCATCACGGCTGGCCGCTGTCCAGCGACGACTGGGATGCGCAGATGCTGTTCTTCGTGCGCCAAGGCTTTCGCGTCATCGCCCACGATCGTCGCGGCCACGGCCGTTCCTCGCACGTGGCCGACGGCCATGACATGGACCACTACGCCGCCGATGCCAATGCGGTGATGGCCAAGCTGGACCTGCGCAATGCCGTGCACATCGGCCACTCCACCGGTGGCGGCGAAGTCACCGCGTATGTGGCCCGCTACGGCCAGCCTGCCGGTCGCGTGGCCAAGGCCGTGCTGATCAGCGCGGTGCCGCCGCTGATGGTCAAGACCCCGGCCAACCCGGGCGGCTTGCCGGTGGAAGTGTTCGACGGCCTGCGCGAACAGCTGGCCGCCAATCGCGCACAGTTCTACCTCGACCTGCCCACCGGCCCGTTCTACGGCTTCAACCGCGATGGCGCCAAGACCATCCCGGGCACGATCCAGAACTGGTGGCGCCAGGGCATGGCCGGCAATGCGAAAGCGCACTACGAAGGCATCAAGGCGTTCTCGGAAACCGACTTCACCGAAGACCTGAAGAAGATCAACGTGCCGGTGCTCGTGCTGCATGGCGACGACGACCAGATCGTGCCGATCGCCGATGCGGCGTTGCTGTCGCACAAGCTAGTGAAGAACGGCACCTTGAAGGTGTATCCGGGTTTCCCGCACGGCATGTGCACCACGCACGCCGACGTCATCAACCAGGACCTGCTGGCTTTCATCCAGTCCTGATCGGCCGCGGTTGGGTCGCGGCATTCGTGCCGCGATCCAACGTTGCGCGGCCGTGCGTTGCCGCGATCGCCTTCACCCCTCTGCCGATCAATGCTCTGGGGTGGCAGAAGCGGCGGTAGCCGATGAGCCGCCGGCGAATGTCATGACCCAATCCACGATGCGTCGGTGGTAGTCGCAACGGTGGCTCGGCCGGCCGCTGGCGGCCAGCGAATGACTGCCGCCGGGATACAGCACCATCTGCGCCGGCGTGCCGGTCTGGCGTACCAGCCGGGCGAACAATTCTTCCACCTGGCCCACCGGGCAACGCTGGTCGTCCTTGCCATTAAGCAGCAGCACCGGCGCATTGACCTCGGCGAAATATTCCACCGGCGACAGCGCGCGGTAGCGATCCGGGCAGTCGTCGATCTCACCGCCCATTGCGTAGGGCGTGACGTAGAAGCCGGAGTCCGACGTGCCGGCGTGCGACTCCACATTGGCGATCGGCGCGCTGACCACCGCGGCCTTGAACCGCTTGGTGCGACCCACCGCCCACGCAGCCAGGAAGCCACCATAGGATTTGCCGGTGCAAGCCACGCGCTCATCGACCAAACCATCGGCCTGCAGTCGGTCCAGCACGGCCAGATGCTGGGGCAGGTCCAACTCGCCCCAGCGCCCCTGCAGGCGCTTGGCGAACTCATCGCCGTAGCCGCTGGAGCCGGCCGTGTTGGCGGCCACGATCATCCATCCGCGCGCGGCCAGCTCGTACCAATAGGCATGGCTGGCGAAATCGAGCAACGCCACGCTTTGCGGCCCGCCGTGCATATCGAGGAGCACCGGCCACGGCCCGGGATGTTCGACCGGGGGTCGCATCAACCAGGCCTCGATGGCCTCGGTGCCGCCTTGCCCATCGGGCACCTGGAAACGACGCAAGCTGCAACGGGGACGTTGCCGTTCGCGCATCCAGCCCCGATTGAAAGTGGTCAACCGACGCTCGCCGCTGCCGTCCCAGCGAACGAAGACCGCCTCATCGGGCCAGCACAGGCTGGCCGACACCAGGGCCAGGCCGTCGTCACTGGCGGTCATCGTCGAGATTTGCCGCAAGCCCCGCTCGATTCGCGTGTAGCGCCCGCTGTCGGGCTGCACGATCGCGATCTCGAAGCGGGCGCGATGGTTGCACAACGCCGCGATTCGATCGCCGCTGGGGTGCCAGCGAATCTGGCCGCCCTCTAGATGGAGTTCGTCGCCGCCGAGCTGATGGGGCGTGCCCCCGTCCACGTCCACGCAATACAACCTGCCCAGCGAATCGCCGCTGACCCGGTTGCCACAGAACGCCAGTCGACGGCCGTCCGGCGACCACACGGCCCCCGATACGAGGGCGAAGTCCTGCGTGATGCGCTGGGCCGATGTCCCCTGCGCGTCGGCAAGCCACAGCTGGGTGACATGGCGCTGACCTTCGCCTTCGTTGCGCCAATAGGCCAACTGAAGGCCGTCGGGTGACCAGGCGCCGCCGGACACCTCGAAGTCGCCTTCGGTAAGCGCCGCGGGTTCTCCGCCTGCCAGATCGATGCAGTACAGATGCGTGCGTTTGCCCGCCAGCGCATCTGCGCCGTCACGCTTGTACGGCAGGTGGGTCGCCACGATGGGGCGAGATTCAGCAGTAGGATCGTCATAGCCATCTTCGGCAAATGGCACGCGCGCCAGCACCAACAGCCGTTGGCAGTCGGCGGACCATTGCAGGATGCGTTCGATCGCCAGATCGCCGGTGTTGCGCGGCTGCGCCTCGCCGCCGTGCATCGGCAACCGATATAGCTGGCGCTGTGCTCCGCGCCCGCGCTTGGACAGGAACGCCAACGTGTTGCCGTCGGGCGAAATGGCCGCGGACGACGCCGGGAATTCGCTGGAGGTCAGTTGGCGTGGTGCGCCGGCAGCCCGCACGTCCACGGCCCAAAGGGTCGCTGCGTAATCATCACTGTCGGCGCGTGGCTGGGAACGCGTGATCACCAGCGTGCCATGCTGGCTGTGCCCACTGAGGGCCAGAATCTTGGAGTGTTCTAACAGATCGGCTATGCGCAAGTCTTGCATGGATGCGCCTTGGTCGAACGGGGGTGGAGTGGACCGAGGGCGCCCGACACAGGTCGGGCGCCGACGCTTCGGGTGACGCTATGGATCAGCGTGCGTGATCTCCGCGCCCATGACGCTCGATGCGATCATTTACGCTGTTCGCGGTCGTTGCGCTCATTGCGCTCGTTACCCTCATTGCGCTGCTCCTGCTGGCGGTTGCCCTGCTGCTCGTTCTGGCCACCCTGCTGGCCGCCCTGCTGGTTCTGCTGACCACCCTGGCCGCCTTGGCCGCCCTGCCCGCTCTGGCCGCCCTGCCCACCCTGCTGGTTCTGCTGGCCTTGGCCGCCCTGCTGGTTCTGGCCGCCCATGCCGCCCTGGCCACCCTGCTGGTTCTGCTGGCCCTTCTGGTCGTTCTGGTTGTTGTTGGTCATCTCGATCTCCCAATGGGCCGATCTCGATCCACAACGGATCTTGCCTCGGCACACGGACAGATTGCCCGCTGGGCCTTTGCAACCCGGTGTGCGTGGCGTGGGCTGCGTGTGAGTTCCAGCGGCGCCGCGCCGAACCGGGCATGGGGGCGGCGTGAAAATCGACCGCAAACGTAGGCGGCACGGGCGTCGGCCGGCGTTAAACCGTTTAGCCGGCAATCACGACAGAGGGCAGTCGGCTACCATCGCCGCGCGTACAGCCCCACGCCGAACGAGCGATGCCAGACTTCACTGTCCACACCCTGTTGAAGACCGCCTTGGTCCAGATCCACGACGTGGTGTGCGCAGGCACCTGCCGCCACCAGGGCGAGGAAGAGCGCGCGACTCGCACGCAGCTGGTATTCCCCTATCGCGGCACCTATGTGCGCCACGTGGGCGAAACGCTGGTCGTGGCCGATGCCAGCCAGGTGATGTTTTTCAACGCCGACGAACCCTATCGCATCAGTCATCCGCATGCCGGTGGCGATGCCAGCCTGGCATTGACCATCGACGAGAAACTGCTGCACGAGATTGTCCCGGCCGAGTTGCTGCACGAAAGCTTGCCGCCACGCTTCCGCACGCCGCGGTTGCGCATCGATCCGCGGGCGCAAGTACTGGTCGCGCTACTGCGACACAGCCTGCACCAGGGCGTGGCCGATGTACTGGAAGGCGAAAGCCTGGCACTGACGCTGGTGCAGCGTGCGATCGGCCGGCGCACCACCCACCGGGCCGGCGCCAGCCTGGGTCGCCAGCGGCTGGTCGATCGCGCCAAGCTCGTCTTGATGAGCGACCTGGCGCGTCGCTGGACGCTGGCCGAGGTGGCCGCCGACGTAGGCGTTTCGCCGGTATATCTGACCCAGAGCTTCCGCGAGGTCGAGGGCGTGCCGTTGTACCGCTACCAGCTACGCCTGCGGCTGGCGCGCGCACTCGATCTGCTGGGCGAATACGACGACCTGAGCACCCTGGGCCAGGACCTGGGCTTTTCCAGTCACAGCCACTTCAGCGCGGCCTTCTTGCAAGCCTACGGACGCACGCCCAGCGAATTCCGCCGGCTCGCCCTGCAACCGCCGGCGCACGACGGTCGCTAAATTTTTCGACAGCGCCCCACCCACCCGCAGGCATCTACTGTGCCTGCCCGCTACGGGCGACCAAACGGAACAACGGACATGAGCGAGAAGACCTGTGCAGCCTGTGACTGCGAACTCGACGAGAAATCCATCCAGGTGAAGTTGGGCGGCAAGGTGGTGGAGGTGTGCTGCGAGGAATGCGCCACCCAATTGCGCGAAGCCTACGCGACGGCAGCGGCACCCTGAGCACCCGCACCGCGGTGAGGCGCCCAGCCGCCACCGCCACCCCAACCGAAGGTGCGGCCTAGGCCACCGGCTGACGACCTGGGCCGCCCTGCGGGAACCAACGCATCGGCGGGGATCGGCCGGCCGCCGTGCAGCTGAGCCGTTGCTTCCCTCCTTTCTTGCCAACACGGCGGCTGTCGCTTGATTTGCGAGGGTCGCCGCTTCGCCTTGCCTCGGGTCCGCTGGATCGGGCGCCTACGGAGCACTTTTATGTTGAATCGCCGCCAATTCCTGGCCGCCAGCGGCTGGGCAGGCGCCTCGCTGGCGCTGTCGGGCCTGTTCGCCACCACCGGGATCGCCGGGGTGGCCGATACCTCCTTCGACGCCGATACGTTCCATGCGCTACGCCGCTACGTGCCTACTCGGTTCGGCCGCATCGCGGTGGTGGAGCGTGGTCTCGGCGAGGCCGCTTTGTTCCTGCATGGATTTCCGCTCAACAGTTTCCAGTGGCGTGGCGCACTGCCGCGGTTGGCGCCGTACCGGCGTTGCATCGCGCCGGACTTCCTGGGCATGGGTTACACCCAGGTAGCCGAAGGCCAAGCGGTCGACCCGAATGCACAGGTCGACATGCTGGTCGCGTTGATGGAGGCGCTGGGCGTTGCCCATGCCGACGTGGTTGCCAACGACAGCGGTGGTGCCGTGGCCCAGTTGCTGCTGGCGCGCCATCCCTCGCGGGTTCGCACCCTGTTGTTGACCAACTGCGACACCGCGATCGACAGCCCGCCGGCCGCCTTGGTGCCCGTTATCGACCTGTCCCGGCAAGGTCGCTTCGTCGATGACTGGTTGGGCCGCTGGCACGCCGACCGCGCGCTGGCGCGCTCTCCCGAGGGCATCGGTGGGATGTGCTTTGCCAACCCCGCCCATCCCACCGACGAAGCGATCGACACCTACTTCGGCCCGTTGCTGTCGACCCGGCGTCGCACCGCGCTGGCGCACGCCTACGCCATCGCGCTGGACCACAACGCACTGGTCGACAGCACGCGGGCACTGCAGCAAAGCACGGCTCCGGTGCGCGTGGTGTGGGGCATGGCCGATACCATCTTCGATGCGCGCAATGCCGATTACCTGGCGCATGCCTTCGGCAACCCGCGCGGCGTACGGCCATTGCAGGACAGCAAGCTGTTCTGGCCCGAAGAGCGGCCCGACGTCATCGCTGAAGAAGCACGCGCCCTGTGGAATGCCTGGACACCCCTGCAGACGCGACGCTGACGGTGCGGCCGCCCGGCCAACCCGTCGGTCAGTAGTCAGCCAGCCGCTGGTCGTCGATGGAAACCAGCCGGTCCAGGCGGATGCGCTCGCCGGTATCGATTTCCAGATACTCCGCCCCATCGTGCGCCGTCAGGTCGGTGATCTTCGCGCTGCGCTCCTGCGGCTTGCCGTGCTCGTCGACGAAACCGATCCTCGCCACGCGGCGGCGCACGGCGGTGGCTTCGAGCACGTCGTGGAACTCACAGTTGATCGGGCTATAGCCCTCGTCGGGATCGGACACAGGACGCTCCTGTCGCAGCCGCGGCGCGCGGCGACAGGAGTGTAGCCAATGTGCCCGGGCCCTCGGTGAGAAGCCAGCGGCCCGCGCACCGCGGAACGATCGCAGCCGCAGCGCGCAGCCATGGCATCGCAGACCACAGCAACTCGCCAGTTGGCCGCACCACCACGGCGCCGATGGGGCCGGCGTGGCACACTCGAACCACGCACCCGTTGCAGGACACCAGGCATGTCGCCCATCGGCTGGCTGTTGTGGGGATCGATGTTGATGGCGTCACCGGCGTGGGCAGCGGCGTCCGCACCGGACGCACCGCCGTCGGGCACTGCGGCCGAGGCCACGCCGCAACCGGTCGAAACGGCGGCGATCGTCTCGCGCGCCGATACCGACGAACGCCTTGCCATCAGCGCGATCGCACGCGCGCAGGCGCCGAACCCGGGACTGTCGCTGGCGCCCGAGCTGGAAGTGATTGCCCGCGCCGTCGATGCGCGTCTGCAGCTGTTTTCTCCCGCCCAACTGCGCACCTTGCCGATCATGCGGCTGGAAAGCCTGGATCGCCATTGGCGTTTCGATGTACGCCGTTACGAGCGCTGGAGCGAGGCCTTCAAACTGGCGACCGCGCCTTTCGCCGGCGACGTGGCCGAACTGGCGCGTCGACGGGCTGCCTGGCAGCTCACCCAAACCCAGGCCCAGTCCGCGGGATTGCCGTCGGTGCTGCAAGCCCGGATCCAGGCGGTGCTGGACGTGATGGTGCACGCAGAGCAGGCCCTGTCCGTGCCCCTGGGCCAGCAGGTAGCCATGGGCGCACGCGCCAACGCGCTGGAAAGCCGCCTGCGCGACGGCCAGGGCTCCGTTGGCCAGGCCATTGCCGACATCGATCGCCGCCTGCTCAGGCTCGATGCACCCCCGCTGTGGCGCGCAGGCACCGCCGACCGCGTGCCGGGCACCGGGGCGTCGGCGATCACCGATAGCCTGCAGATCGAAGCAGCCTTCGCCACTGCGTATGCCCAGGCCGACTTCGGCAACCAACTGGCGTTGCATGCGCTGCAGATCCTGCTGCTGCCCTTGTTGCTGTGGCTGGGGCGACGCAGCCGCACCGCGGCGGCTTCCGGCGAGATGGACGCTTCTGCTGCGCGCGTGCTGGGTCGGCCCTGGTCTACCTGGTTGTTGCTGAGCATGCTGGGCGTACTGGCCTTCGAACCCGATGCCCCCGTACTGACCCGCCAGCTGGCGATGCTGATCGCCCTGGTGCCCGTGCTGCGGCTCCTGCCCCCAGGTACCCGTAAGTTGCTCGACCACTGGCCCTGGGTGGCGACCGCCTTATACCTACTGGCCGGCCTTGGCTTCATGTTCCTGGCCAGCCCGCAGATCTACCGCTTTTACACGCTGGGCCTGACCGCTGTGTCGCTCCTAGCCACGGCCTGGTTGCTGTGGCGCGCGAGGCGGCGTGGGCATCTCGCCGCCGCTGGTGGCGTCGGGCGCTTGTTGATGGGCACCGGTTGGGCCGCTGGCGGTCTGCTGGTGATCGGACTGGTGGCCAACGTAGTGGGCAACGTGTCGCTGGCAGAAATGCTCACCGAAGGCGTCATCGACTGCGCGTATCTAGGCCTGTTGTTGTACGTAGGCGTGACCGTCGTGATCATCCTGCTGCATCTGTTGCTCAACCGGCCCGGTTTGCAGCGCTTCCGGCTGACCCGCCAACACGCGCCACCGCTGGTGCAACTGTTGACCCGATTGGCGATCGCCGGTGCCATCGGTGGATGGGTGCTCTACACCCTGGACAGCTTCCGGATCCTGCGCCCCTTGTATCGCCTGTTGCGCAGGATGCTGGGCCATGAATTCGGCGTGGGCGATTTCAGCCTATCACTGGGGCATGTACTGGTTTTCGTGCTGGCGATTGTCATTGCCTCCTGGGCTTCGCGCGTCACTCGCCTGCTGCTGCAGGACGTGCTGGAAACGCGTGCGGTGTTTGCGCGCGGCGTGGGCAACAGCATCGCCTCGCTGGCCTCCTATGCGGTGCTGGTGTTGGGCATCGTGGTGGCGCTGTCGGCAGCCGGCGTACGCGGTACGCAGTTGGCACTGTTGTTCGGCGCCCTGGGCGTGGGCATTGGTTTTGGTTTGCAGAACATCGTCAACAACTTCGTGTCCGGCCTGATCCTGATCTTCGAGCGCCCCATCCAGCCAGGCGATGTGGTCGAGATTGGCGAGACCCAGGGGCGCGTGCGCGACATCGGCATGCGTGCCACGCGCATCCGCACCTTCGACGGTGCCGATGTCGTCGTCCCCAACGGCACGTTGCTGTCCGAGCGACTCACCAATTGGACGTTGCTGGACCGCAGCCGGCGCATCGAAGTGAACGTCGGGGTGGCCTACGGGAGTGATCCGCAGCAGGTGCTGGCGCTGCTGACCGACTGTGCGCAGCACACGTCGGGCATCGTCAGCGCTCCGCCGGTCGCTGCACTATTCGACGGCTTTGGTGCCAGCTCGCTCGACTTCAGCCTGCGCGCGTGGACCCACGATTTCGACAACTGGCCGGGCATCCGCAGCGAACTGGTCACGCGCATCCATGCAGCGTTCGGCCAGGCGGGCATCGAGATCCCGTTCCCGCAGCAAGACGTGCACGTGCGGAATTGGCCGGCAGGCGATGCGTCGCCGGCGTCTACCCCGGGGTGATGGGGCACCATCCCGGGCACCTGACGCGCCTGGTGCGTGGCCGGTCCGCCGCCGCTGCGCAAACCTTTTGCGCGGCTGTACGCCCCCGCGCAGGGCACCGGAAAGCGAACTCGCTAGCTAGCTAGCTAACAAGCTAACTGGCGGCGCCGCGAAATCTCAGTGCCTCCAGCACCAGCGAAAACGCCGGCGAGGGATGGCGGCGGCTCGGGTAATACAGATGAAAACCGGGAAACGGTGGGCACCAGTCCTCCAGCACGCGCACCAGCCGGCCCTCGCGCAGGTGCGGCGCAAACTCGTCCTCCGGCAGGAAGGCAATGCCCATGCCATCCAGCGCGGCCGCCACGATCGGCGGCGAGGTATTCATGATTACTTGTCCGTCCACACGCACTTCCAATTCGCGGCCGCGTCGTTCGAACTCCCAGGCGTACAGCCCACCGGACCCTTGCCGCTGCGCGATGCATCGGTGCTGCGTCAGCTCGGCCGGTGTCTTGGGCGGTGCATGCCGGGCGAAGTAATCCGGCGAGGCAGCGGCGGCCATCCTGATGCGCGGCCCGATCGGCACCGCGATCATGTCCTGGTGCACCTGCTCGCCCAGGCGCACGCCGGCATCGAACCGGTCGGCCACGATGTCGCGCAGACCATAGCTCACGTCCAGCTCGACCTGGATGTCCGGGTACTCCCGCAACAGGGGCACCAGCTTGGGCCAGATGTTCTCGCGCAGCACATGATCGGCGCAGGTCAGGCGCACCGTGCCGGCAGGCTTGTCGCGCAGCGCCGTCAAGGCATCCAGCTCGGCCTCGATCTCTTCGAATCGATTCCCGATGGCGCGCAACAGCCGTTCGCCCGCCGCGGTTGGCGACACGCTGCGCGTGGTGCGTGTCAGCAGGCGGATATCCAGGCGCGCTTCGAGTGCGCGCAACGTCTGGCTAAGCGCCGACTGGCTCACGCCCAGCACCGCCGCCGCGCGGGTAAAGCTGCCCTCCCGCGCCACGGTAACGAACGCCAACAGATCGTTGAGATTGCGTCTGGCCATGGCCTAGTTTCCCACAGCGATTGATTAGATGGGCTAATAGGCTAATTAAGTATCCAGTATCTAATCAAATGGATGCGCGCTCGCCACAATGGCCCCCATCGCGGTGTACACCGCCTGGGCCACCCGCCCGCGGCCAGCCCATCGCCGCCCTCGTTGCCTCCGCGCTTCAAACGGCGGCGTGCACCTGCTGCGCCGCGCCCTCAACGCCCCCGGAGATCCCTCATGCGAACACTCATCCTGCTGTGTGGATTCTTCATCAGCTCATTCGCCGCCCAAGGTGCCGACATGTCCCGCAATGCCAACAACTTCTACACCAGCGACCAGGTCACCGTGCAGCAGGTCCGCTTTCTCAACCAATACAAGATGAAGGTGGCCGGCAACCTGTTCGTGCCCAGGTCACTGGATCGCAGCAAGCCGGCGGCGGCCATCGTGGTCGGCCATCCGATGGGCGCCGTGAAAGAGCAGAGCGCCAACCTCTACGCCACTCGCCTTGCCGAACAGGGATTCGTCACCCTGTCGCTGGATCTTTCGTTCTGGGGCGATAGCGAAGGCCAGCCCCGCAACGCCGTATCACCGGACATCTATGCCGAGGATTTCAGTGCCGCGGTGGATTTCCTGCGCACGCAGTCGCTGGTGGACCCGGAGCGCATCGGCGTGATCGGCATCTGCGGCAGCGGCAGTTTCGCGATCAGCGCGGCCAAGATCGATCCGCGCCTCAAAGCCATCGCCACGGTCAGCATGTACGACATGGGCGCGGCCAACCGCAACGGGCTGAAGCACTCGCAGACCCTGCAGCAGCGCCAACAGGCCATCGCGACGGCGGCGGCACAGCGCGACGTCGAGTTCCAGGGAGGCGACACGCGATACACGAGTGGCTCGGTGCACGAAATCAACGCCAGCTCCGGCCCGATCGAGCGCGAGTTCTACGACTTCTATCGCACCCCGCGCGGCGAGTTCACGCCGGCCGGCGCTTCGCCCGCATTGACCACGCATCCCACGTTGAGCAGCAACGTCAAGTTCCTCAACTTCTATCCGTTCAACGATATCGAGACGATCTCGCCACGCCCGATGCTGTTCATCACCGGCGATGCAGCGCACTCGCGTGAGTTCAGCGAAGAAGCGTATCGGCTGGCCGGCCAGCCCAAGCAATTGCTCATCGTGCCGGACGCCGGCCACGTGGATCTCTACGACCGGATCGACCTGATTCCGTTCGAGCCGCTGACCACGTTCTTCCGCAACCACTTGCGGTAATCCCCCAGGCCCGCCGGCCGCGCACTGTTTACCTGCAGCGCGCGGCACGCCTGCCATTGCACGAGTTACGCGAATGTCCGTACCGACCGCCCCCCAAGCCACTCCAGGCAACCAGCGCCCCGTCGCGCCCGCCTCCTGGGGCGGCGTGTTCGCCCTGGCACTGGCCGCCTTCGCCTTAGTGGCTTCCGAGTTCATGCCCGTCAGCCTGCTGACGCCCGTCGCAGCAGACCTGCACATCACCCAGGGGCAGGCCGGCCAGGCAATCACCGTGTCTGGCGCCTTCGCGTTGCTGACCAGCCTTTGCATCTCGCGCCTGGCCGGCCGCGTGGATCGCAAACATCTGCTGGTGGCATTGGCCTTGCTGATGATCATCTCCTCCACCGTCGCGGCATTCGCGCCCAACTACGCCATCTTCATGATCGGCCGTGCGCTGATCGGCGTCGCGATCGGTGGCTTCTGGTCGATGTCTGCCGCCGCCGCCATGCGCTTGGTACCCGATGCGCAGGTGCCGCGTGCCTTGGCCATCGTCAATGGCGGCAACGCCCTGGCCACGGTGGTAGCCGCGCCATTGGGCAGCATCGTGGCGGCCGCGGTGGGTTGGCGCTGGGCGTTCTTCTGCATCGTGCCGGTGGCCACGCTGGCCTTGTGCTGGAAGCTGGTCAGCCTGCCGGCGATGAAAACCGCAAGCCAGGCCCGTTCCGCCAATGTCCTCGGGTTGCTGCGGCAGCCGGTCGTAGCGCTCGGCATGACCGCGGTGAGCCTGTTCTTCATGGGACAGTTCGCCCTGTTCACCTACCTGCGGCCGTTCCTGGAATCGGCCACCGGCGTGAATGCCGGCACGCTCTCCGGCGTGCTGTTGTTGATCGGCGTGGCGGGCTTCGTGGGGACGGTCTTGATCGGCTGGGTATTGAAGGCCGGCATCTACCGTGCGCTGGTCGTCATCCCGCTGGTCATGATGCTCATTGCCGTTGTCCTGCCTATCGCCGCCCCCTCGCTCGCGCTCACCGCGATGCTGCTGGCGGTGTGGGGCCTGTTCGGTACCGCGGCCCCGGTGGGCTGGTGGACCTGGCTGGCACGCACGCTGCCCCACGATGCCGAGGCTGGCGGCGGACTGATGGTGGCCGTCGTGCAGCTGGCCATCGGCCTGGGGGCGGGCATGGGCGGCGTGTTGTTCGACACGAGCGGCTACCGGGCCACGTTTGGCGCCAGCGCGCTGTTGCTGCTCGTGGCAGCGATGTTTGCGCTGTTGGCATCGCGTGCCGGCGCCCGCAGTTCGACGGCGGCGATGGCCGACCTGGGTACGGAACACGCGTAGCGGATCGCAAGGCCACGCGCCAACTCAACGGTTGCCGCTATCGGCCTCGTTCTGGATTCCCCGGCCCACGATCTGCTCGTAGCGCCGTTCGGCGCAGACCCGCCCCAGGCGCCACCACTGGTCCTGCCGCATGACCGCTCGATGGCCGGGCGCACCGCCCGACATTTTTTGCTGGGAGTGCCCTCGCCCACGGCCCAGGGTGGGGCCACATCCAACACAGGGGACGAGACATGGCATATCGATGGACATGGCAACTGGCCGCGGCACTGGGCATGGTCTTGATCGGCGGCGTGGCCCAGGCCGGCGATGGCAAAGCCCCGCCCGACCCCGCGGCACGCATGGCGGCCTTGCATGATCAGGCCGACGCCTATTTCCACGACCAACAACCCGGTGGCGTGGTCCTGGTCACGCGTGGCGACCAGGTCCTGCTGCGCAAGGCTTATGGCCTGGCCGACGTGGAGAACGCCGTACCCATGCAACCGGACGCCGCGCTGCGCCTGGCCTCGGTCACCAAGCAGTTCACCGCATTGGCGGTACTGCAGCTGGTACAGGCGGGCAAGCTGTCGCTCGACGCCGCGGTGGTTTCGCTCGATCCCGCCCTCAACGGTCCGCTGGCCCAGGTGACGGTGCGCCAACTGCTCACCCAGACCTCGGGCATCAAGAACGTCAGCAGCATCGCGGCCTCGCGGGCGGCCCGCCGCGAAGATACCGACGCACAACGCCTGCTGGCCTACTTCAAGGCGCTGCCGCTGGAATTCACTCCCGGCACCCAGTTCCGCTACAGCAACTCCAACTACATCCTGCTGACCCATCTGATCGAGCGGGTGACCGGACAACCCTATGCGACTTACATGCAGCAGGCCGTGTTCGAGCCTCTCGATATGCGCCATACCCGCTACGACAACCACCTGGCATTGATCCCGCACCGCGCGCATGGCTACCGTCGCCTGGAAGGGCAGCTGCAGAACGCCGACTTCATCAGCATGTCGCAGCCGCAAGGCGCCGGTGGACTGATCAGCACCGTCGACGATATGGCCCTCTGGCATCGTGCCCTGCGCGATCACCGCCTGGTATCCGCCGCGCTGCAGGAGCAAGCGTTCGCCAAGGCCCTGCTGGCCGATGGCAAGCGCTCGCCCTACGGCTTCGGCTGGATCATCGGCCAAGCCAACGCCCTGCCCGATGTGGAGCACGGCGGCTTCATCAACGGCTTCAACAGTTACGTGGTGCGCGTGGATTCGCCCGATGTGTTCGTGACGGTGCTGACCAACGCAGAGTTCCTTGACCCCACCCACCTGGCCGTACGCCTGGCGGCGATCGCCGCTGATCGACCGTATCCCGAGGCGGTGCCCTTGCCCAAGGACGCCAACGATTGGCTCGGCCGCTACCGTTTGGACGAAGGCAACATCGACCTGCGCCAGGCCGTTGATGGTTCGTTGCAGATGCAGCGCGAGGGCGACGATGCCAAGACGCTGACCTTGCACGCCGATGGCCGCTATTACCTGGACGACGGACTCGATGCGCTGTCATTTCAGCGCGACCTCCAAGGCCGAGCCGTCATGACGCTGCATGATCGCCTCATGGGCGATACCACCGGCATTCGCCAGGCCGACACCGCCCAACCGGGTTCTACAGGCTCAGCACGTCCTTGAAACGTGCACTCTGCCGCCGCGAGACATCCACTTCCAGGCCGCCGCGCAGCGTGAGCCGCAATCCCCCGTTGCTCCACGGCGCCACCTGCTCGACATAATCGAGATTGACGATGTGACTGCGGCTGGCCCGGAAGAATTTCTCCGGCGCCAGCTGCGTTTCGATCGCACCGATGGGGCGATAGAGCATGGGCGAATGCTCCAGGAAATAGACCCGACTATAGTTGCCCACCGCCTCGATCACCCGCACATCGCGCGGCTTGACCAAATAGCATTGCTCGCCATCCTTGATGAAGATCGGGCTGTCCATCGAGCGGCGCGCCGCCGCCTGCGGGGCATCGGGCATCGACACATCGAGTTTTGCGATGGCCTGGGCCAACCGCTTCGGCTCGATGGGCTTGAGCAGGTAATCAGCTGTGTTGTAGGCGAAGGCCTTGAGGGCATAGGCGTCGAACGCGGTGGTGAACACGATGCGCGGCACCCGGTCCAGGCGCTCGAGCACGGTGAAGGCATTGCCACCCGGCAGATCGATATCCAGGAACACCACGTCCGGCGCGGCGGCGTGGATCAAGGCCACCGCCGATTCCACATCGACCGCATGGCCAACCACCCTCACCTGCGGGTGGGCCTTGAGCTGGTGCTCCAGCTCGAAGCGGGCCAGCTCGGAGTCTTCCACGATCACCGCCTCGATCACGCCCTGCCTCCTATCCAGACATTCGCCAACACGTATTGGTCCTCTTGCAGCAAGCGCAGCCCTGCCGCCGATCCAAACGACAGCTGCAGTCGCTGCCGCAAATTCGCCAGCCCGGTGCCGCCACTGTGTTCGTGCTTGAGCACACCGGTATTGCGTACCTCGATGTGCAGCACGCCTTCGCGCACGGCAGCCTGCACCTCCAGCACACCGCCGAGGCTGCTCGGCCCCAGGCCGTGCTTGATCGCATTTTCCACCAGCAACTGCAGGCAGAACCGCGGGATCATCCAGGCCAGTGCCGGCGGGTCGACCTGCTCGCGATAGTCCAGCCGCGCGCCCAACTGCAATCGGATCAGGCCCAGGTAGTCGCGCACCACGCTGAGCTCTTCTTCCATGGAGACCAATGATTCATCCCTACCGGCAAACTGATAGCGCAACGTCGCGGCGAAGCGCGCCAACTGCTCGCGTGCGCCGTCCGGGTCCCTCAGGATCAGCGCCCGGATGTTGTTGATCGTGTTGAAGGTGAAATGGGGTGTGAGCTGCCCTAGCAGGCGTTGCAGTTGCGCTTCCTTGAGGGCCAGCTGCAACGCCTGCTCGGCACGGGCTGCCTGGGCCAGTCGCGACTGCCGGCTGATGGCCAGGTACAACAGGCTCCAGGCCACGAAGGCCACCGCCAGCAACGGTGCGCGGGAGATGGGCGGCTGCGAGGCCTGCAGCGCAGACAGCGACGGGAAGACGCCCGCGCCCATCGCCAGCAGCAGATACAGCAATACATCGATGCCCACCGCGCCCAGCAGGCTGGCTGCGATCATCAGCGCCAGCCAGCGCAGATCGCCGAAGGTGTTGGCCTGGAAACGCAGGTAGATCGCGCGCAGGCCGAGACTGCCGAGCAGTCCGGCCATGCTCAAGGCCAAGACCGCACCGACCTGCTGCGCCGGCGGCACGTCGACCTCACTCGGGCGCGCCACATAGGCGATCAGGAAAAACAGCGACCAGCCCAGCAGTTGGAGCAGCCAGAACTTGCGTGTCATGGCGCCCCGGACCGTGAGTGGATCCGTACTTTAGCAGCCGCCCGAGGCAGCCCGGCACGAGCACGTCGGGCCTGCCGGCGCCCGTCATTCCCGTCAGCACCCATCCGGATACATGCGCTGACAAAACCCCGGCACCCCGAACACATCCCCGGTACACCCCCGCGGTCTCATGTCCCCACACCCACCGACATGGAGACGACCGGCATGAACAAGCACATCGCACTGGCTCTGCTGACCCTGGCCGCGAGCGCAGGCATCGGCGTGACCGCCGCCCAGGCCGAACAGGCCGGCATCCAGCGCCACGAGGCCCTGCGCCACGACCTGGACACACCCGGCCGCGAGTTCATCCAGGTGCGCGTGGACTTCGCGCCGCATGCCTCGTTCGGCCTGCACACCCACCCCGGCATTGAAGTGGCCTACGTGCTCGAAGGTACGGTGACCTACACGTTCGACGACCAGCCGCCGGTGACCCTCAAGGCGGGCCAGTCGCTCTACATTCCGGCCGGCCAGGTCCACGCGGCCCACAACCCGGGCGCCGCCAATGCCGCCGAACTGGCCACTTACCTGGTTGAGAAGGGCAAGCCGGTGGTCGTGCTCAAGCCGACTTCACCCTGAGGCGCGCCAGCCAGCGGTAAAGGCACTGCATCAGCGCGATCGCGCGGCCCGCCACGGCGCCTGCAGCCGGAACATCAGCCAGGCCATCAACAGGCCGAGGCCGCCGCCCAACGCCGTCTCCCACACCCGCGCGGTCATCAGCCGCACCGAGGTTTCCCCCGACGCCGCCAACGTGCACACCAGTGCGAACGCAAACGCCGCACACGCCACGTCGTAGCGCTCGGGCAGGGCCATGGCGTAGACGATCATCGACACCGAGGCCACGCACCACAGCAGCAGGGGCGCCTGCGAAGCCAGCGGCAGGCAGGCCAGCCCCAGCGGTACGCCGATCAGCGTGCCCAGCATCCGCCGCTTGAAGCGGTCCCAAGTGCCGGCCGTGGTCGAGGTGATCACGTACACCGCAGCGGTGATCGCCCAGGCCGACTCCAGCAGTGCCAATCGACCATTCAGTCCCACCACGATCAGCGCCGCCAAGGCCGCCTGCAGGCCCATGGCCCAGCCGGCCGCCTCACCCCACCCTGCCTGCGGCGGCGCCGCGACGGCCAGCACCGGTTGCTCCGCCGGCCCGCTCAGCACGCGCGGCACGATCGCCGCCAGGGTGGCCAACCCACCGGCAACGGCAATCGCCGGCAAGTGGTGCGGGCCCAGCCCAGCCATGTAGGCCAGCAACTGGCCGATGAACAACTGCGAGCCCAGGCCGGTGCCCAGGGTGCCGTATTGGCGCAGATAACCGGCCAGGAAGGCACCGCTGATCAGTACCCACTCGCCGCCTGCCCAGCCGTGCCCGGCCAAGGGGCCCCAGCCCGATAGCGGTGCGCACAGCGCGACCATCAGCGCACCGAGGGTGGCCGCCGCGCACAGATAGACCAGGTCGCGGCTCGAGGTCCATCGCGTGGTGCTCGACTCCGACACGCTCGCCCACAGCGCGATGCCGCCAGCCAACGTGCACAGCGGCAACGAACCGGGCAGCCCGATCGCGAAGGTGTGCAGGCTGCCCAGCGCCGCGGCGATGCCGTAGGCGGTCACCAACCGCAGCCCCTTGATGCGGCGATGCACGCCGGGGTCGATGCGTTCGAGCCAGGCGGCAAGCGCGCGGGCCGCCTGCACCGGGCGCCGGCAGATCGAGGGGACGGGACGGGTGAGGCGCATCGGCTTCTCGACCAAGACAAGCTGCCACCTTAGCCGCGCGCGCGAAGCGGTCCTTGACCCACGTCAAGCGCCCCATTGCTGCGCCATGCCACGCCGCACCTGCGTTGAACCATATTCAGCCAGAGGGCGCGATGAGGCGCTACGGCTTCAGCGCTCGATGGCCGTAGCTGAGCACGCGGGTGATCCGCCATTGGTCGTCGACTTGCTGCCAGACCATGACGAAATTCGCCACTAATGCGCCGGCACGGACCCCGGCGGGAACCCATCGAACATCCGGTCCAGCCCCGCATCGATCAACTGGCTGGCACGCTCGGGCGAACTCGGCACCGTGGCCGTGGCGGTGCCCCGCCAGATTGCCTGCTGGCTGCGGGTATCGAACATGTCCACGACCAGCGTGCCCACGTTGTACGTACGCACCGTGGTGCGGGCGGAGGTCATGCCCATCCCGCCGCCCCAGCCGCCGCGCCACCCCCAGCCGCCCATCCCGGTGCCGGTGTACATGGTGTCCAGCGTCTGTTGCTTGTCGGTGATCACATGCGCGGCCAGCGTGACCTGACCGTCCGGCGCCTGCGTCCAGCCGCGCGCGGCCAAGCGCGCCTCGATGCCGGCGATGATCCGCTGCTGCGCCAACGGCGAGGCCGCCTGCGGCTTCATCGCCCAGGTGTAGGTGCGGTATTGGGAGAAGTCGACCGTCGGATCGCGGTCGGTATGCACCGTCGGGGTACTGGCACAGGCCCCCAGCAACAGGGCGGCAGCGGCAACAAATAGCGATCTCATCGGGATGCTCCGTCGGCAGTCCCGTCCAGCATCCCCCCGCCGAGATGAAAACGGGGTCAGGTTCACTTATCCAGGCACGATCGCCCCAGGCGACCACCAGGCGACCATCCGGTCGCGATAAGTGAACCTGACCCCGTTTCTTTTCAGGTCGGCATGAAGCCGCGGGTGGTCTTCTTTTCGTTCTTCTCTGCCTTCTTTTCCTTCATCGTCTTGGCAGGTTTCTTCTTCTGTTCTTTCTTCTTGTCCAGACTCTTGGCCATGGCGGCGTCCCTCTTGGTTGTGATAGCCAGAGCATGGCACATCTGTTGTCCGTCGAGGTGCCCGTGGCCGGCCCGCCTCAGGGGTCATCGGCCAGCACCCGCTGCATCTGCGGACCCGCCCCGGTCGACCCGGGCCCACCGTCCGGGTCCGGTCAGCCCACCCCCTCACCCGGCGAACAGCTCGCCCTGAGGCGGCGGATAGATCAGGTCCTCGCCCTCGCCCTGCGCCGCCGGATTGCCGGGATGCAGCTGCGCGGACTTCTGGTCCAGGATATGCAGGACTTCATATCCACGATGCTGCAGCAGATCGGCGATCAGCCGCCGATGGCAGCGCCACCACAGCAACTCCGCACACAGGATCGCCGTGCGTTGCGTGGCAGCCAACGCCAGCACGACGGCCAGCCCATCGCGAAATTCCGCGCTCCTCATGTGGTCCGCATAACCCTGGAAGGCCGCATTGCGCCAGGCACCGTTCGGCGACTGCGGTTGGGCCCGGCGGCGACCGCCTAACGACGGCAGCCACGTATAGCCAATGCCGGCCAGCGGCAATTGTTGCGCCATCGCCTCACTGGCGAACCACGGATGACGCCGGGATCCCGGAAATCGGCGCACATCGGCCACCGCGCGGATGTCGTGCGCGGCCAGGACCAGGAGGAAGTCCTGCCACGTCCGCGTGGAGTGACCGAGCGTCCAGACCGTTGTCGACATCACATTCGCAGAAGGCGAAGCAGCCATGACGCATTCCAACACCGCGAGCGTGGACGTTGCGTCACGCGTCGGCCCAATACGCTGCCGCTCCACCAGGCCAGATCGGCGCGCGGTGCGCCAACCTCCAATCGAATGGCTACCGCACTTGCCGCAATCGAATGGCTAACGCACTTGCTGCGTTCGCAAGCCATGCGCCGTCAGGACGGCCCCGGCGCCGTCACCGAGAACTCAATCCCCGGTTCATTCACCCGCGCCTGCGTCGAGAGATCCGCCGCTTCGAATTGACGGCCCAGCCGATTTCCCGCCGCGTCCTCAAGCGTATCGCGCACCCTCAGTCGATACGTCCCCGCCCGCCACGGCATCGCGGGCACGAACATCCAAGTGCCCTCTCCGGCAGCCAGATAGGCCTGCCCCTCCACCCGCTGTCCGGTACCGTCGGCCACAGCCAGGAAATCCACGGCGCGACCCTCGATGGGCCCGTCCAGCGTGACCGCCAGCGGCTGCCGAGTCGACGTCCGCACGTGCGACAGCTGCCATCGGATCGCCACGGGGCCTTCGGTGTCCGCGGGCCCTACTCGCCACCGCTTGATTGGGCGGTCGTCCAACGTGAGCACGATCCCTTCGTTGGCCACCAGAATCGGGCCCAGTTCTTCATGTGCCACCAACCCCGTCTTGACTCGCCCGGGATGCAACAGCAACGTCAACACCGTCCCGTCCGGCGACCACAATTCCTGTGGCAGGAAGGGCGAATCCAGCGTGCGTCCGTCCGCGAGGCGCAGCGCTAGACGCGACTGCACCTCTCCGGCAACGGGCTGGTCAAACGTCACCGACACACGCAGCAGATTGGCTGGCACCTCGGGGCCGGACGGCTGCACCCGCAGCACTTTCTCCACAGGATTGGCACCGGCCGCGCAAACCATCCAAGCCAATAGCCATCCCGTGGCCAGTCGATACGCGGCCATCGCTCACTCCGAGGGCTTGATCAGATCGGCAAAACCCTCGTCCTTCAGCAACAGGTCCTGCCTGGGCTTGATGTACTTCAGTTGAAACGCATCCCCTTTGAAGCTGTATTCCGGAAATGCGTATTCCGACACGTGGTCGCTGAGCCGAAAGCTCAGGTCCTTGCCGATCGATACCAGCTGCAGCTGGTCCTTCTCGAGTTCGCGCCGCACCATCACGAACGACTCATCGTCCAGGTTGTCCAGCCGCAACGTGCCCGACAGTGGTGCCTGCGCCACGTCCAGGCCCGCGATGTCGCCAAACGGCACCTGGGCCTCGATACCCGGCCGCCGGCTCGCAGCCTCCAGCTCGGACACGGGGATGATGTTCGCCACGCGATTGAAGTTGACCAGCATCAACAGGTCCCGGGTCTTTCCGCCGGCGGTGGTTCGGTACGACACCAGGTCCGCCGGCGTGTTCCCGTAGCCAAGCTCGGCCACCGTCTTGCCGCGAACGTGCGCGCCATCTTTCAGGTCGTCCAGCGCGATGATCACCAGCGGCGTGCAGGTGTAGGCCGCCACCAAATAGGGTTTTCCGCCCAGTGTGGCGAAGCTCATCGCGCGCACGGGGGCACGCGTTTCCATCAGGTTGTGGCCGCCGTGGAAGATCTCCACCGAGGTGACCGACTGGTGGGCGTCGAACGGATATCGAATGCGCCGCAGCGTCGAAGCGAAGTCCTGGTTCGACAGACCCGCCACGAACAGCTCACCTTCGCGCCACTTCATGTCGGTGACGGTAAAGCTGCGCTCAGAGGCGTCTTTCCAGAACTGCGCCTGGGTGGTGGGGGCCTCGCGCAGCGCCACGGTGGTCTCCGCTGCGGCGCGCAGATCCACGCGTCGCGCACGGCCGTCGCTGGTCACCGCAAACAAGGCCGGCGATTTCGACGGTCCAAAGCTGACGGCCACATAGACTTCACCGCTGCCGGGCCGTGCGGCCATGTCCTCAACGGTGATCCGGGCCCCGCCCAACGAGGCGGAGAGCAAGGTATCCAGATCCAGGATGTTGAACACCTGCCGCCCGGGATCGCCCTGCAGCGGCGGCAGCGCGATGGCATGGACCTTGGCGGCTTTCCAGTCGGCGACGAACAACACGTTGTCCGGCCCCATGGCCAGGCGCGAGATGGATTGAATGTTGGCGGCACCTGCCTGAGAGGCGAGCCCCAGCAGCAGTGCAGAGGCGGTGAGCGAAGTGCGCATGGCAGTCCCGGCTTGATAGGAATCGGCTCGGACAGACTAGGAGCGCGCTACGACGGCTGGTAGTGAGCTGGGAGGCATTACCTTGGTGCGCGGACGACAACAGCGACGTGGGCAGTGTGCTGCCAGCACGGGGTTGCTGGCGGTGGTGATTGCTGGTCGTGAGTGTTGGTCGTGACTGCCGGCGGCAACTGCTATCCGGGATTGCTGATGGGTGATCCCACGGCCTGCTCGCCTTCGCAATCTGTCCTCCCGCTGGCCGCATCGGTCGGCAGCCATTCGCGGAAGCCTGGCATGCACGCTAGATAAGTGAACCTGACCCCGTTATGGGCTGGCGGCGCGCACGTGATCGAGGGCGTGACGCAGTTCGTCGATGCCGTAGGGTTTGCGAAGGACCGGGATGCCGAGCTTTTCGGCTTCGCTGCGGCTGGCCTCGGCAAAGCCACTGGTCAGCAGCACCGGCACGCCCGGCCGGCGCGCCTGGATTTCCTGCGCCAATTGAATCCCGTTCGTCCCCCCCGGCATCATGATGTCGGAAAACACCAGGTCCACGCGCCGGCCATTGGCCAGTGCACCCAGTGCCGCCTTGGCGCTCGCAGCAAGGATCACGTCATAGCCGAGGCTGCGCAGCATTTCTTCCACCAGCGCCGCCACTTCGGCATCGTCTTCGACCAGCAGCACGCAGCATTCCGGCGTCGGCGCAGCCTCCACCGAATGAAGATCGCCACTGTGGCGCGCAATGGGTTCATGCGAGCGCGGCAGCAATACGGTGATCGTGGTTCCCTCGCCCAATGTCGAGTCGATGTTCACGGTCCCGCCGGACTGTTTTGCAAAGCCATACACCTGCGCCAGGCCCAGCCCGGAGCCCTTGCCTACATCCTTGGTGGTGAAGAACGGCTCGAACACCCGCGCCTTCACCTCATCGGACATACCCGAGCCGGTATCGCTGACCGCAAGCCGCACGAAGTGGCCCGCGTCATCGTCCACCGATGAATCCGCTTCGTTCATTCCCATGATCGTGATCACGCCACTACCGTTCATCGCATCGCGTGCATTGACCGCGAGATTGAGGATGACCAGTTCCAGCTCACCCGGATCCACCACCACCGGCCACAGATCCTGGGCCAGCACCACATTGACCGTGATGTCGCCACGCAGGCTGCGATCCAGCAGCTCGGTCATGTCGCCGATCAGCTTCGGCAGCGCCACCGTTTCCGGTCGCAACGCATGGCTGCGCGAAAACGCCAGCAGCTGTCGCGTCAGCCCCGCACCACGTTGTGCGGCCTGGCGCATGCTGCGCATCAGCTTCTCGCGGCGGGCGGGATCGTTGCGGCGTTCCAGGACGTCGAGACCGGCCGTGATCACCATCAACAGATTGTTGAAATCATGTGCCACGCCGCCGGTCAGCTGGCCCAATGCCTCCAGCTTTTGCGCGTGCCTCAGGTTTTCTTCGATCCGCGTTCGCTCGCTCATCTCGTTTCGAAGCTGGATGTTGGCTTTCTGCAACTGCGAAGTGCGCTTTAGCACCAGCGACTCCAGCTCGGCAGCTGCCGCTTCGCGCGCCTCCAGAAGGGCACGTATCTCGAACTGACGTTTGCGTGCCCGCAGCGCCGTCTGCATCACACTGACCAGCGTGATGGGCTGCACCGGCCGCTCGATGAGCGACACATTGCCCAGCCGGCTGATCTGCTCCTGTCGCCACTTGGCCACCGTGGACTCGTCGTGCCGGCTGGTGAGCATCACGAAGGGCAGGTCCGACCAAGCGGCCTGCCGCTGGATCCAGTCGCTCAGGCGGCCCAGGTCCTGTCCGAACAAGCCCTCTTCGGCCACGAACACGATAGAGGCCACCTGCTCAATGCCGTCCAGCAGCGCGCCATAGCTCTCGCAGATGTGGGTGGCAATTCCGGCACGCGCCAGCATCCAGGAAATACTCGCCGCATCGCGCCCCGTGGGAGTGAATACCAGCACGGGCCCTTCGATGGCCTCACTCATCTCCACGCGACAAACCGTGCAGCAAGGGCTCGCGGGCACCCGTGTACGTAGGCGTGCCGGAGAAGATGCCACTGAACCCCTCCAATGGCGGGCCCAGCGCCAAGCCATCTCGGCTCAACTGAAACTCGCGGATGGTGTGTTCGTGGTCGCCACTGCGCTTCTTCACCACCGACATCGCGCGCCGCACCTGGCCGTCATACTCGAAATACCGCAGCATCAAGACGGAATCGCTGAGATAGCTGATGTCCAGCGGCGTTTCGATCGGCCCCACCAGGCCATGCTGGGCCAGGATCAGGATGGTCAACACGCCCTGCTGGCCCAGGTAGCTGAGCAGCTCATGCATCTGCAGAATCAGGAAGCGTCCATCGGGCATTGCATTGAGATACCCGTTGAGGCTGTCGATCACCACGATGCGCGCGTGGTCCCGCTCTACGCGCTCGCGCACCGCCGCGGCAAACTCGCCCGGGGACATCTCGGCCGGATCGATCTGCTGGAACAGGATCAGCCCGTCATCGATGGCAGGCTGCAGGTCCAGGCCGAGCGATTTCGCTCGCGCCTCCAAGGTGCCGCGACCCTCGTCAAACGCGAAGAAGGCGCAACGCTCGCCTCGTTGCGCGCCCGTAATGGCATAGTTCAACGCCAACGAGGACTTTCCTACGCCCGCAGCACCGATCAACAACGCGTTGGTGCCCCGTTCCAGTCCGCCGCCCAACAACTTGTCCAGGTCCGCATTGCCACTGGGGGTGAATCCACCCAGGAAATGGCTGTGGTGCTCGGAGGCGATCAAGCGCGGATAGATCGCCAGTCCGCCCCGGACGATCTTCATGTCATGGAAGCCGCCGCGAAACGAGATGCCGCGCATCTTGATCACCCGCAGCCGGCGGCGCTCGGCGCCGTACTCGATGGCCAGTTGCTCCAGCAGCACCACGCCATGCGTGATGGAGTGCAGCTGCAGGTCATTTTCCTGCGAGGTCATGTCGTCCAACAGCACCACGGTGCAGCGCCGGCTCGCGAAGAAATGCTTCAGCGCCAGCACCTGCCGCCGGTAGCGCAGCGAGCTTTGGGCCAGCAAGCGCAGCTCGGACAAGCTGTCGATGACCACTCGTGCAGGGTCCAACTGAGCGACCCGATCCAGGATGAGCTTGGTCGTCTCGCCCAGCTCCACCTCCACCGGATGGAACACCGTGATTTGCTGGGTGGGATCGAGCGTCGTCTCCGGCGGCACCAGCTCGAAGATCTCGACATTGCCTAGATCCCAACCGTGCCGATCGGCCACCAGCTGCAACTCACGCACCGTCTCCGACAGGGAGATGTAAAGCACCTTCTCGCCCTTGCGTGCGCCGTCCAGCAGGAACTCGAGCGCCAGGGTCGTCTTGCCGGTACCGGGCTTGCCCTCGTAGAGGTACATCCGATCCGCGTCGAGCCCTCCCCCCAGGATGCTGTCCAAACCCGCGTTGCCGGAGGAAATGCGCGACTCGAGGTTGCCTGCACGACTTGAACCACTCTCCATAACTACTCCGGCTCCATTCGGTGTTGATTTGATTGCGATGGGATAGGCGGCGCCACGGAGTTCGCATGGAACTGCCTTTTCATAACTATGAACACGGAAATGTGAAGGCTGCGCAATGCCGCCAATAACGGGGTCAGGTTGACTTCCTGTGACGAGGCGTGACCCCGCGTTTGCGCGAGGGGCCGGAGATCCGTGCAGCCCAAGGCTCGTAGTCGAAGCGGCCGCGCGGCTGCCCATCGCAGTGATGCGGCTAGTGGTTAAACGGCACCTGATCGGGCTGCCCACGCCCTTCCCACCCGCCACTCTCGCGTGGCTGGGGGCAGACGCTGAGGTACTGGGCCAGCGAGTCCTGGTCCGCCTGGCTCCAGGCTTTGCCATAGGGATTGGGAGGACGACAGTGAGGCATCATCGTGAACTGGCCGGTATAGGGCGGCAGCGGGATCCAGCAACGGTCCGGATAGCGTTTTGGGTCCTGCCCCTGTGAGCAGAACAGGAACGGATCGTCCGCCCGGTACCTCAGCTTTTCGTAGTATCCCGGCGACTGCGCCGACGCCACTCCGGCATGAAGCATCCACGCAAATGCGATCCAGCACATTGGGGTGGGACGCTTCTTTACGCGCAGGATCATGCCCAGCATTCCAACGACCCCCAACCTAGAGCGAGTGTGCCTGCGCGCGCTCTGCGCACTGCGCAGCCTGCAGCGCCTCAATCGGCACAGAAGGCAAGCCGTGCATGACCTGTTCGAGTTTCTCAGTGCTGGAGGCAATGGATTGGTTCAAGGCAACCGCCGTGTCCACACCCGCGAACCGATCAAGGGCGGGATGGGCGCCGCACTGGCGCGCGAACACACGCTCGGCTTCCTTGCCGAGTACTACTTCATCGATTCGTTCCAGTCCGGCGCGCTTGGCCTCGACCACCAAGGCGGCCGCCAACTGGTCGCTGTGGTGATCCGGGCTGCGATGATGTGCTGCGTCGAGCTGGTGTACGCCGGACAGGACTTGTCGATAGAGGGAGAAACTTTCGTGCGATGAGTCAGTAAGCAGGAACCCAGGCCCCATGCCACCCGTTAAAGTCATTTGTGATCCACTTGCATTGACGATGCTCGTCGGCACATCCTCCGCGCGCACTTCTGGCTGGTGCTTGTGCAGCTGAACCTCCCCACCGTGAAGCTGACCTGGGCTCACGAGCGAGGCGGAAAGATCGGTAAGCTGCAAGAGCGCCTCCCTCTCTGCAGACGCTCGCTCCAGTAGGCCGGACCATAGCTTTGGGGAGCTCTCGAAAAGCTCGTTGTTGTGCAGGATCTTGAAATCCTGCACCGCTTCCACGATATTCCGATCCGAAACTTTTGACAGGTCGCAATCCAGACCAAACGCCTCTTCAATTCCGCGCTGAATTACACTACTTTGCGCTCCGAACTGGACCGCTGTACTCCACAGTAGATCCTGCACGGCGGGACCCCGTCCGGCCAAATCGAGTCCTTCCGATTTCAGCTGCGACACTTGTACGTCGTAATGAGTCAGACGAATGAAGTCGTGCTGCTCCTGGCCAAATCCATCCTCGGTTCTGGCGATCTCTCGCCACCGCTTATCAAACTGCGACGTCGCCGGAACCAGCCCATCGAACCGATCGCGGTACAGGGATGCGTCCAAGTATTTCTGCAGCGTCCCCATTCTGCTGGACAATTGGTAGACCCCGTACGAAGCGCCTCCATGGTCCCCCGCTCCGGATGAAATCGTAGCTGCCCCCTGAGGACCGGATTCGTATCTGGCCGAGGTCTGGCCTAGGTGCCACTCTC